>NZ_LIQX01000760.1 GCF_001418475.1 Streptomyces ossamyceticus
GGCTACGCGGGCGCTCTCGCGGAACTGCTCGCCGACCAGGACCTGCCCGAGGCACGGCAGCTCGCGGCCGGCATCCACGAGGCGGTCGCCCGTGGCCTCGCCCGCTCGGTGGCGGCACCCCAGGGAACTCCGCCCCCGCCCGCTCGGTGGCGGCACCCGGGGCGGGGGTGCCGCCACCGAGCGGGCGAGGCCACGGGCGACCGCCTCGTGGATGCCGGCCGCGAGCTGCCGTGCCTCGGGCAGGTCCTGGTCGGCGAGCAGTTCCGCGAGACCGCCCGCGTAGCCCTGGCCTACCGCGCGGACCTTCCAGGCGCCCTGCCTGCGGTAGAGCTCCAGGGCGACGACGGCGGTCTCCGTCTGCAGCCCGATGACGGTGTACGTGGCGACCTCGGTGCCGTCGAGGCCGGTGACCGCGAGGAACGGGGCGGCGACCGCGCCGAAGCGTGCCGGGCCGCCGGTCCCCGTGGGCAGGGCGAGCAGCACGGTCACCCGGTGCACGGACGGCGACAAGGCGTCGAGGTCCACCGCGAGGCGGTGGTCGGCCGCCGCCTGCTTGGACACCTCCAGGCCGGGCAGGGTGGGCGCGCCCGGGTGGGCCACCCATTCCACGCCGTGCACCTTGCCGTGCTCGTCGCCGAGGGTGGCCCCGGCGACGATCGGCGTGCCGGCCGAGACGCGGATCTCCAGTCGGGCCTCGGGCAGTGGATGGTTCTGCCCCCGGACCAGCTCGGCCGTCATCGACTTCGTCCCCCTGTGTCGCTTGGTGCGTGATGCGGCGGGCTGCCTACAGGACCGGCAGGATCGCCGGCATCAGGTCCTGGAAGGTGCGGCCGTTGGCGGGCGAGCCGATGGCCGTCATCTGCCAGCCGGCGCCCGCACGGTGCACCTTGGCCATGATCTGGGCCGTGTACTGGCCGCCGCCCGCGAGCGTGTAGCGGGCCAGCTCCTGGCCGTTGGTCTCGTCCACCAGACGGCAGAACGCGTTCTGCACTTCCTGGAAGGTCTGGCCGGTGAAGGAGTTGACGGTGAAGACGATCTGGTCGATGTGGACCGGGACCCGGGCCAGGTCGACGAGGATCGCCTCGTCGTCGCCGCCCGCGCCGACACCGCCGACGAGGTTGTCACCGGTGTGACGGACGGAGCCGTCGTCGCTCACCAGGTGGCGGAAGAAGACGACGTCGACGGGCTGCTTGTCCGCGAACAGCACGGCGGAGGCGTCGAGGTCGATCTCACGGGTACGGGACCCGAACAGGCCGCGCCGGGGGGCAGCCTGCCAGCCGAGACCCATGCGGACCGCGGTCAGGCTGCCTCCGTCGTTCTTCTGCAGACTGATGGCCTGACCCTTGGTCATGTTGACGGTCACGCGCCGATTCCCCTCTCGAACTGTCCCCTGTTGCCGCGGACTCCGCGGATGTGCAGCACCTTACGCAGCGGCACTGACATTGCCGCAGCCTGTGTCGCACTTTGTGTCGGTCTTGCAACACAGTGCGCCGCGCCGGGGTACTGCCTCTGCCCCGGCGCCCCTCGGGCCCGTCAGGCCAGCCCCGCCTCCTTCATCTGCCGGAGTTCCTTCTTCATCTCGGACACCTCGTCACGCAGCCGGGCGGCGATCTCGAACTGCAGGTCGGCGGCTGCCGCGCGCATCCGCTCCGTCATGTCCTCGATCTGCTGGGCGAGGTCGGCCGCCGGGCGGTCGGTCGGGACGGTCTCCTTGGCCTTGCCCTTGCCCTTGGTCGTGGTGGACTTGGCCGCCTTGCCGCCGAGGGACGGCACCGGGGCCTTGGCTCCCTTGCCGTCCTTCCCGCCCTTGCGGTAGCCCGTGCCGAGCAGCTGTTCGGTGTCGACGTCCTCGCGGGCGATCTGCGCGACGATGTCGTTGATCTTCTTGCGGAGCGGCTGCGGGTCGATGCCCCTGGCCTTGTTGTACGCGACCTGCTTCTCCCGGCGGCGGTTGGTCTCGTCGATGGCCTTCTCCATCGCCGGGGTGATCTTGTCGGCGTACATATGGACCTGGCCGGACACATTGCGCGCCGCGCGGCCGATGGTCTGGATGAGGGAGGTCCCCGAGCGCAGGAAGCCCTCCTTGTCCGCGTCGAGGATCGCGACCAGGGAGACCTCGGGCAGGTCGAGGCCCTCGCGGAGGAGGTTGATGCCGACCAGGACGTCGTACTCGCCGGCGCGCAGCTCGCGCAGCAGCTCGACCCGGCGCAGGGTGTCGACGTCGCTGTGCAGGTAGCGGACCTGGATGCCCAGTTCCAGGAAGTAGTCGGTGAGGTCCTCCGCCATCTTCTTGGTGAGCGTGGTGACGAGGACGCGCTCGTCCTTCTCGGTGCGCCCCCGGATCTCGTGCACCAGGTCGTCGATCTGGCCCTCGGTGGGCTTGACGACCACCTCGGGGTCGACGAGGCCGGTGGGGCGGATGATCTGCTCGACCTGCCCGTCGGAGCGGGACAGCTCGTACTGGCCGGGGGTGGCCGAGAGGTAGACCGTCTGGCCGATGCGCTCCTGGAACTCCTCCCACTTCAGCGGGCGGTTGTCCAGGGCGGACGGCAGCCGGAAGCCGTGGTCGACGAGGGTGCGCTTGCGGGAGGCGTCGCCCTCGTACATCGCGCCGATCTGCGGGACCGTCACATGGGACTCGTCGATGACGAGGAGGAAGTCGTCCGGGAAGTAGTCGAGCAGCGTGTTCGGCGGGGAGCCGGGCTCGCGGCCGTCGAAGTGCATCGAGTAGTTCTCCACGCCGGAGCAGGAGCCGATCTGGCGGAGCATCTCGATGTCGTACGTCGTGCGCATGCGCAGGCGCTGGGCCTCCAGGAGCTTGCCCTGCTTCTCCAGCTCCGCGAGGCGCTCCCCCAGCTCCTTCTCGATGTCGTTGACGGCCCGCTCCATGCGTTCGGGTCCGGCGACGTAGTGGGAGGCGGGGAAGACGTACAGCTGTTCGTCGTCGCTGATGATCTCGCCCGTCAGGGGGTGCAGGGTGGAGAGGGCCTCGATCTCGTCGCCGAACATCTCGATGCGGACCGCGAGCTCCTCGTAGACCGGGAAGATCTCGATGGTGTCGCCGCGGACGCGGAAGGTGCCGCGGGTGAACGCCAGGTCGTTGCGGGTGTACTGGATGTCGACGAAGCGGCGCAGCATCTCGTCCCGGTCGATCTCCTCTCCGACCTTGAGGGGGACCATGCGGTCCACGTACTCCTGGGGCGTGCCGAGGCCGTAGATGCAGGAGACGGAGGCGACCACGACGACATCGCGGCGGGTGAGCAGCGAGTTGGTCGCGGAGTGGCGCAGCCGCTCCACCTCCTCGTTGATCGAGGAGTCCTTCTCGATGTAGGTGTCCGACTGGGGGACGTAGGCCTCGGGCTGGTAGTAGTCGTAGTACGAGACGAAGTATTCGACCGCGTTGTTCGGCAGGAGCTCGCGGAACTCGTTCGCCAGCTGGGCGGCCAGCGTCTTGTTCGGTGCCATCACCAGGGTGGGGCGCTGGAGCTTCTCGATCATCCACGCGGTGGTGGCGGACTTGCCGGTGCCGGTCGCGCCCAGCAGGACGACGTCCTTCTCACCTGCTTCGATGCGCCGGGCCAGGTCGGCGATGGCCGTGGGCTGGTCACCGCTCGGTTGGTAGGGGCTGACGACCTCGAAGGGCGCCACCGTGCGTTCGATCTTGGAAACGGGCCGCATGGAATCCACCGTACGACCCCGCACTGACAACGGGGTCGGGTCAGCGGTTCTGCGGGGTGCGGGAGTGGGGTGCGCGGTGTTCGTGCTCGGCGCGGCGCAGGGGGCGGCCCGCGTCGGCGAGCGGTCGCCGGTCGGTGTGCGCGCAGGCGTGGGTGGGGACTCCGGGCCGCCGCTCGGCCGGGGTGCCGTGGAACCTGCCCATGATCATGAAGGGGTCGAACATCACCACGACGCCCGCCAGGAGCAGGAAGACCAGCGGGCCGATCATCAGCGGGGCGAGGAGGGCCGCGGACGACGAGCCGTCGGCCGGAGCGGCGTCGGCCGCGCTGTGCAGATGGACGCTGAGGGCTGCCATGCCCGTGTAGTGCATGCCGCTGACCGCGATGCCCATGACGAGGCTCGCGCCGACGCTCCACAGGAAGCCGCGGATCTGTCCGGCGGCCCACAGGGCGGCGATCGCGGCCACCACGGCGATGACGACGGAGGCGGCGACGGTCACGGTGTTGTACTCGAGTGTGCCGTTGAGGCGCATGCCGGCCATGCCGAGGTAGTGCATGGAGGCGATGCCGAGGCCGGTGATCGTGCCGCCGGTGAAGAGCGCGGCCCCGGTCGCTCCTTTGGAGCCGACCATGAAGATGCCGATGCCGACCATGACGATCGCGACGGCGAGGCTCGCGAACGTCATCAGCGGGTCGTAGTGGACCGGGGTCTGCAGGACCTTGAACCCCATCATGGCGACGAAGTGCATGGTCCATATGCCGGAGCCGATGGCGGCCGAGCCCAGCGCCAGCCAGCCGATCCGCAGGCGGCCGTCGGCCAGCATCGATCTGGTGGTGCAGCGCAGGCCGAGCGCGCCGCCCAGGCAGGCCATGAGGTAGGCCGCCACCGGTGTGACGAGTCCGTAGCTGAAGCCGTCGACGGTGCCCTGCATCCGCGGCTGCCTTTCCCGCCCTGTCGCGTCCCTGGATTCCCTGTACTGCCCCCGCCCCCGGGTCCGCCACGACGGTCAGGGTTGTCGCAGAGAGTATGACCCCCACCGGAATGGTCGAACGACTTTCCGGCAAAGAAACACGGCCTTGCCCCACTTGTGCGGCGCCCGTGTGCGGACTTGGGCAACTCCATTCAATTCATGGCCATCCTGTACCCCCTCTCCCGTTGACTCGCTGCTGTCACCCTTGTGCTGACCGTGACCGATCGACGCGAGGATTACGCATGCATGTGCGCGCAGTTGCCGCCGCGGCCGCCGCGTTCATGGGGGCCGCCGGCCTCCTGCTCCCCACTTCGGCCGCCGAGGCGGCCTCGTACGCCGACAACCTGATGGTCGTGGCGCATCGCGGGGCTTCCGCCTATGCGCCCGAGAACACCTTGGCCGCCGTCGACAGGGCCGACGAGATGGGCTTCAGCTGGGTCGAGAACGACGTCCAGCGCACCAAGGACGGCGCGCTCGTCGTCGTCCATGACGCGACGCTGGCCCGTACGACCGATGTCGAGCAGGTCTTCCCGGACCGCGCGCCGTGGAACGTACGCGACTTCACCGTCGCCGAGATCGCCCGTCTGGACGCGGGCAGCTGGTTCGACACGCGCTACGCGGGCGCGCGCGTGCCGACCTTGGAGCAGTACATGAGGCGGCTGTCCCGCAATCATCAGAAGCTCGTCCTGGAGATCAAGAATCCCCAGCTCTACCCGGGCATCGAACAGCAGACCCTGAAAGTGCTGGCCAACGAGGGCTGGCTGACGCCTCTGCACCTGCGGGACCGGCTGGTGGTGCAGAGCTTCAGCCCGGACACGGTGCGGCGGGTGCACGAGCTGAGCCCCGGTGTGAAGACCGGCTTCCTCGGCACCCCGAGCATCGCGGACCTGCCCGAGTACGCGTCCTTCGCCGACCAGATCAACTCCTCGTACACGACGATCTCGCCCTCCTACATCGCCACGATCCACGCCTTCGAGGGTCCGCACGGCAAGCCGTTGGAGATGCTCACCTGGACCGTCAACGACGCGGAGAACGCGCGCAAGGTCGTCCAGTACGGCGTGGACGGCATCATCACGAACAAGCCGGACGTGGTCGAGGAGGCCACATGGGACTGACCGCTCGCGACCGGGAGGGGTGACCTTCACACGGGGCGTGCGTCCGGTGGCCCGGCGCCGGCCGGGGCCGCGGTCGGCGCGGCGCACGCCGCGAGCGCTGTCAGTGGCGGGCCGTACGGTGGTCGCATGAACAGCCACGGGCAGTACGAGCATCAGGTCGTGTGGGCCGTCGTGGACACGGACATCGGTCCGCTGCTGCTGGCCGCGACGGACGACGGCCTGGTGAACGTCGTGTTCCACGCCACGGACTCGGTCCGCGACAAGGCGCTCGACCGCCTCGCGTCCCGGCTCGGCGCCCAGCCCGTCGAGGCGCCCGGTGCCCCGCAGCTGGCCGAGGCGATACGCCAGGTCGGCGCGTACTTCGCGGGTGAGCGGCAGGTGTTCGAGCTGCCCCTGGACTGGTCGCTGATCTCCGGTTTCAACCGTCAGGTGCTGCGGGAGCTGGCCTCCGGTGTCCCCTTCGGCTCGGTCGTGGGCTACGGCGACCTGGCCCGCCGGGTCGGGCAGCCGGGCGCGGCCCAGGCGGTGGGCACGGCGATGGGGGCGAATCCGCTGCCGGTGGTGGTGCCGTGTCATCGGGTGGTGGAGAGCGACGGCGGCATCGGCGGGTTCGGCGGTGGGCTGGAGGCCAAGCGGAAGCTGCTGGCCCTGGAAGGAGTGCTGCCCGAGCCGCTGTTCTGAGCCGCTGCTCCCGTCCCTCACCCGGACGCTGTTGCGACCCTGTGTGCGGTCGTCCGCGCTATGCGTAGTGCCGGGCCTCGACGATGTTGCCGTCCGGGTCCCGGAAGTAGAAGCTGCGCCGGGCCGCGCCTCGGGCGCCGAAGGAGTCGTACGACAGGTCGGAGACCGGGACCGCCTGTTCCTCCAGCCGGGATCGCAGTTCCTCGAAGCGGTCACCGGGCAGGGCCAGGCACACGTGGTTGACGGGGTGGCCGGCGCTGTCGGCGGCGCCGGGCAGCATCCTCATGCGCTCCGCCGAGCTGAGCGGCATGAGGTCGAGGATGGTCTCGTCGTTGACGCGTACGGAGGGAAAGGGCACCGTTCCCTCGGAGTACTCGGCGAGGCGTACGGGTGCCAGACCCACGGCCGTCTCGTAGAAGTCGGCCGCGGCGACAGGCTCCCGCACCCAGAGGACGACGTGGTCGAGACGTGTGGCGTTGTCCTTCATGCTCCCCAGGCTGGTGTCCCTCACCACAGGTCGCAAGGGTTTGGCCGGGCGCGTCGGCCGCCAGTGATGAGGGAGTAACGACTGACAGGAGGCAAGCGCGTGCTGGTGGTGTCGGAAGAGGTGCGGGACGCGATTGACGCGCGTCGACCCGTGGTGGCGCTCGAGTCCACGATCATCGCGCACGGCCTGCCCCGGCCGCGCAATCTGCAGGTGGCCCGGGAGCTGGAGGACGTCGTACGGCAGGAGGGCGCCGTACCGGCGACCATCGCCGTGCTCGACGGGCGGCCGCACATCGGCCTCGACAAGGACCAGTTGGAGCGCATCGCCAACGAGGACGGCATCCGCAAACTCGGCCATCGGGACCTGCCGCTCGCGGTGGCCTCCGGGGTGAGTGGCGCGACGACCGTGTCGGCGACCGCCCAGCTGGCGGCACTCGCGGGGGTACGGGTGTTCGCGACGGGTGGTCTCGGCGGGGTGCACCGGGAGTGGACCACGACGCAGGACGAGTCCGCCGACCTGGGGCTGCTGGCGCGCACCCGGATCACGGTGGTGTGCGCGGGCGTGAAGTCGATCCTGGATGTGCCGGCGACGCTGCAGCGCCTGGAGACGCTGGGTGTCGCGGTGGCCGGGTACGGCACGGACCGCTTCCCCGGCTTCTATCTCTCCGACTCCGGGCACCCCGTGGAGTGGACGCTCCGGTCGCCCGGCGAGGTCGCCGAGGTCATGCGGGCCCAGGACACGCTCGACGGGCCGGAGTCGGCGCTGATCGTCGCTAACCCGGTACCCGAGGAGGAGCAGCTCGACCCCGATCTCCACGCGCGTGTGCTCGCCGAGGCGCTGCGGGCGGCCGAGGAGGAGGGGATCGCGGGACAGGCGGTCACGCCGTTCCTGCTGAGCCATCTCGTGCGGCACACGGACGGCGCCTCCCTGAGCGCCAACCTGGCGGCGGTCCGGGGGAACGTACGGCTCGCCGCACGGATCGCGGCGGCCTGGACCGGGGCGTGAGATGGCCGGGCGTGGCGGGCAGGTGCCCGGCGGTGCGATGAACGCGCCGGGCACCGACCGGACGGGCGTCCACGAGAGGCCGGGTGGGGCGCTGCTCGTCGTGGGCGACATCGTCACGGATGTCGTCGCCCGGCATCGCGGGCCGCTCGCGCCGGGCACCGACACGGCCTCCGCGATCCGTACGCTGCCCGGCGGCGCAGGCGCCAATGTGGCCTGCTGGGCGGCCCATCAGGGTTGTGCGGACGTGCGGCTGCTCGGGCGCGTGGGCAGGGACGCGGCGGAGTGGCACGAGCGGGAGCTGCGCGCCTCGGGGGTCCGCCCCCACCTCGTCGTGGACCCGGAGGCCGCGACGGGCACGGTGATCTGTCTGGTGGACACGGGCGCCGCCGCCGAACGCACGTTCCTCACGGACAGCGGTGCCTCACTGCGGCTGGACCCGGAGGACTGGTCACCCGGTCTGCTCGACGGGGTGGCCCGGCTGCATCTGTCGGGCTACCTGTTCTTCTCGGAGCCGAGCCGGGCGCTGGTTTCGGTGGCCCTCGCGTCGGCACGCGCGCGTGGAGTGCCGGTGAGTGTGGATCCGGCCTCGGCGGGGTTCCTCACGGAGCTGGGCGTGGACCGTTTCCTCGCACGCGTCGAGGGAGTGGATGTGCTGCTGCCCAGCAGGGACGAGGCGTGTCTGCTCACCGGGCTGCCCGATCCGGCGGACGCGGCGGCCAAGTTGAGCCGCCAGTTCCCGCTGGTGGTGGCCAAGCAGGGGGCCGAGGGCGCGCTGATCGCCCAGGGGGGCGGCGTGCGGGCCCGGGTTCCGGCGGCCCCCGCCGAGCCCCGGGACACGACCGGCGCGGGCGACGCGTTCACCGGTGCGTTCCTGGCCGCCCTGCTCGCGGGCGCGGAGCCGGAGGGCGCGGCGGCACAGGGTTGCCGGGCGGGCGCGCTGGCCGTGGGGAAGGTGGGCGGGCGGCCACCGGCGGGCTGAGAGGGTGCGGGGCGCGTTGCGGCCCCGTACCCGTTCCGCGTGACGACGGCCCCGTGGTGGCTGGCGCGCGCCTACGGCCTCCTCCCCCACGCCGAGACGAGCGGTGTGGCGGCGACGTCCATCGCACCGGAGGACAGGTTGGCCAGGTGCCGGTCGATCTCCTCGGCCGTGGCGTGACCTGCGGTGACGAGGGCCGTACGGAGCCGTTGGATCGTGGAGGACTCCAGAGCGGCGCAGGCGGGCGAGGCGATGGGGAAGTACACATCGGCCTCCACACCGCCCAGCCCGGCCCCGCGCAGCAGACGCGGGAGCCTGCGGCCGTGCGCCGGGTCCACCCCGCGCTCGTCGAGGAGAGCGCGGATGGCCTGCCGCAGCCGGTTGGCCAACTGCTGGTCGGGGCCGGTCTCCTCCAGGCAGGCAAGGGGCTGGAGCGCGGGGTCGGCGTCCTCGATCAGCAGGCGCCCGCCGGGCCGCAGGGCTTTGATCATGGACACCACGGCCCGCTCGCGGTCCGGGGCGTGGACCAGGGCCAGGCGGGCATGGACGAGGTCGAATCCGTCGCCCGGCGGCTGGTCGACGCCCACGTGGTGGACGAGGACCTCGACCGGTGGGCGGGTGACCGAGGGGACCGCCCAGGAGAGGTCGGTGCCGGTGGCGATGACCTTCCCCGTGGGCCCGACCCTCTTGGCCAGCCAGGAGACGACCGAGGCCCCGCTCGCGCCGACCTCCCAGCAGCGCCAGCCGGATCCGAGGCCGAAACCCTCCATGTGCCGGAACGTCGTGGGGTCGAAGACGGTGGCGAAGGCGTCGGAGCGCTGCCCCGTCTCGCCCTGCCGGTGGTCGAGGAGATGTCCGTCGGTTCGCATCATGCCGAGATCATCCCATTTACCTGACTTATCACTCTTCGCGACGCTCCAGCAGTCCCCCAGGACCGCTCCGGCGGCGGCCGAGGCGGTACCGACCGTCACCCTGGACCACCCGGCTCCGTCCGCACCGAGGTGTCCGGAGAGACCACAAACGAAGTGGAGCGCTCCGTTCCCACAGCCTTACCCGCAGCTCAAAGACGCCTGGCACACTGGCGCGACAAGGCACGAAGTGCGGTGCGAGGGGATCCACGCAAGGAGATCCAGATGTCCATGGCAGGGAATCTGCGGAAGGTCACCGGCCTCGACAGGGTCGGCGGCCTGCGCAAGGTGGCACGGCTGGCACGGCGTCGCGCCCGCGTCGACCTCAGCCACCCGGCCCGCTCCCCCCTGGGCACCTCCGTGGTGAACTGCGTGACGTACCACAAGGGCGTGCGTGCCCCCGGCGGCCGCGATGTCGTCGAGGCCCTCAGGCAGGTGCGCAGGGCAGACCACGGCTTCGTCTGGCTCGGACTGCACGAGCCGACGGAGCGGGAGTTCGCCGGCATCGCCGAGCTCTTCGACCTGCACCCGCTGGCGGTCGAGGACGCGGTCGAGGCCCATCAGCGCCCGAAGCTGGAGCGGTACGGCGACACGCTGTTCGCGGTGTTCAAGACCGTCTGCTACGTCGAACACACGGAACTGACCGCGACGAGCGAGGTGGTGAACACCGGCGAGATCATGGTCTTCGTCGGCCCCGACTTCGTGATCTCGGTGCGCCATGGACGTCACGGCTCGCTCGGCCCGCTGCGCGAGGAGCTGGAGACGAACCCGGAGCAGCTCGCCAAGGGCCCGGCCGCCGTCCTGCACGCGATCGCCGACCATGTCGTCGACGACTATCTGACGGTCACGGACTCGGTGCAGGCAGACATCGACCAGGTGGAGACGGACGTGTTCGCGGCGAACGGCGCGCGCGTCGACCCCGGTCGGATCTACCAGCTCAAGCGGGAACTGCTCGAACTGAAGCGAGCGGTGGCCCCGCTCGCCCGGCCGCTGCTGGAGCTCACCTCACGGCCCATCCGGGTGGTGGAGCCGGAGATACAGGCCTACTTCCGTGATGTCTCCGACCACCTGCTGAGGGCGACCGAGCAGATCGCCGCGTTCGACGAACTGCTCAACTCGATCCTTCAGGCGCACCTGGCTCAGGTCAGCGTCGCGCAGAACGAGGACATGCGGAAGATCACCGCGTGGGCGGCGTTGATCGCCGTGCCGACCATGGTCTGCGGGGTGTACGGCATGAACTTCACGTACATGCCGGAGCTGACCTGGAGATTCGGCTACCCGCTGGTCCTGGGTGTCATAGCCGTGGCCTGCGTCGTCCTGTACCGGGGCTTCAAGCGCAACGGCTGGCTCTGACTCCGGCAGCGGCAACGGCAACGGCAACGGCAACGGCAACGAGAGGGGAGCAGAGGAGAAAGCAGCGGAAAGGAGGGGCGGACGGGGCTCGGTCGGGTCAGCGCGCCGTGCTCCGGGCGTAGACGCTCTCGGCCCAGTCTGCGATCTGGTCCTCCGGGAGATGCCGGGCGATGTCGGCCTCGCTGATCATGCCGACGAGGCGCTTGTTGTGGATCACCGGAAGCCGACGGATCTGGTGCTCCTTCATCTCTTCGAGCACCTCGCTGACGTCGGCGTCGGCATCGATCCAACGCGGTGTGCCCTTCGCCAGGTCGCCCGCCGTGACGCGGGACGGGTCGTGTCCCAGGGCGACACAGCCCACGACGATGTCGCGGTCGGTGAGGATGCCGCAGAGGCGTTCGTTCTCGTCGCTGATGGGGAGCGCCCCCACGTTCAGCTGGCGCATCAGCTGGGCAGCGCGGTCCAGGGTCTCGTGGGCGGGGATCCACTGGGCGCCCCGGTGCATGATGTCTCCGGCGGTGGTCATGCGGTACCTCCTGAAGCCGGGCGGCCGGCGCGACGCGGGAGGCGCCGCTGGTCCCGGCGCTGCTCATTCTCACCGCGCCCGGCGGCGGTCGCACCCGGAGGAGGACGCCGCGGCAGGTGCTCCCGGTTGATCGCTCTCCCGTTCTGTCTCGGCGGCGGGGTGGGGCGGTCGGTTGAGCGGGCGGTCGGTCGAGCGGGCGGTCGGTCGTCAGCCGCCCCAGGCCGGATGCCGTGGGTCGTCGGCGCGGACCAGGACATCGGCCGTGGCGGCCGGGTCCGCCTCGGCCTCGTAGCGCTGGAAGGCGGGCAGGGTCCAGTGCTCGCTCTGTGGGGTGCGGCGGCGCAGGGCGCCCGGGGAGAGGAGGACGTGGACGGTGAGATCGAAGGGGAACCAGTCCTTCAGAAGGAGGGGACCGTGCAGCAACAGCAGGGCGTCGGAAGGGAGTCGCACGTAGGGGCTGCGGGTCGCGCGGTCCGTGTCGGGGTCCCAGAGGTCGGGCAGGACACGACCCGTGCCACCGGGTTCGAGCGGACCGAAGACTTCACGCCACAAGGCAGGCGTGTCGAACCAGCCGTCGTAGTAAGCCTCCACGTCCTGGTGTCCGTACTCGAAGCGGAGCGACGCCGGCCGGAGGAAGCCCTCGGTTCCCACGACGAGCGAGGACCGGCCGCGTACGCGCAGCGCGTCCGACACCCGCGCCGCGAGGTCGCCCGGCCGGGCGGCGGGGGCGCCGTCGAAGGCGATGCGCGGCCAAGGGGAACCGTCGTCCGGCTTCAGGTCGAGGAGGCGGTCGGCGAGGAGATCGCCGAGCCGCTCCCAGGTGATCGCTTCGAGTCGCACACGCTCCATGATGCCGCGCCCCGCGCACCCCGCCCGAGCGGGCCGCGGAACCGGCGCACCCTCCACGTGACCATGCGGTCGGCAGGGGGAATGAACCGCGTATGGCAGCGCTCGCTACTCCCCCGCCCCGTACCGGACTTGTCGTCGTGCAGGCACTCAGGAAGAAGCACTGCGCCGAGTGCCGGGGCGGACCGGTGGCGCTGCTCGCGCCGGAGAATGGGGCGCCGCGCTGCCTCGACTGCGCTGACCTGGGGCATCTGGTGTTCCTGCCGCGCGGCGACACCGCGCTCACCCGACGGGCCAGGGAGGAGAGTTCGCTGTCGGCGGTGGTCGTGCGGTTCAACCGGCGCAGGAGCCGGTACGAGCGGCAGGGCGTCCTGGTCGAGGAGGCGGCGCTCGCCCGCGCGGAGGAGCGGTGCCTGGCCGACGCCGAGGCACGAAGGCGCCGCCGGGCACGGGACGCACGGCGGCGGGCCGCGGAGGACGTGCGGTTCACGGACGCGTTCGCGGCGGAGATACGGCGGCTGTTCCCCGCGTGTCCGGCCGAGCGGGCACGGGAGATCGCCGCCCATGCCTCTGTGCGCGGCAGCGGACGCGTCGGGCGCAGCGCGGCGGGGCGAGCCCTGTCGGAGATGGCGGTGACCTCGGCGGTCATCGCGTCCGTACGGCACGTGGACACGCCGTACGACCGCTTCCTGATGAGCGGGGTCGCGCGCCACGAGGCCCGGCGCCGCATCGCGGGGACCGTGGAGACGAGGCTGCGGGAGTGGCGCGGTACGGGGTGAATGTCCCGTGCGGCCCCACCTTGGACGTTCGCTGACGGGGGTGCGCTTCTCGGCCAGGGTGACGCTGTCCGAGCGGGCGTTCACTTGTGGTGACGGCGAGGGCCGGGGCAGGCTCTTCGGAATCGGGGGAACGAGGTGGGAGCGCACATGATCGACGGGCCGTACTTCGTGCTGGTGGTGCTGGGACTGCTCGGTACAGCGGTTGTGGCGGGCGTGTTCTGCGGCTTTTCTACCTTTGTGATGAAGGGACTGGCCTCGTTGCCGCCGGCGCAGGGGGCCGCCGCGATGCAGGCGATCAACATCAGTGCCGTGACACCGGCGTTCATGCTCGTCTTCGTGGGGACGGCGGTGCTGTGCGCCGTGCTGGCGGTGGTGACGTTCGTGCTGTGGCCGGACGAGGGCACGGTGGCGTTGCTGCTGGGCAGCGCGCTGTATCTGGTCGGCTGCTTCGGCGTGACGATGGTGGCGAACGTGCCGCGCAACGACACCCTGGCCGCGCTGGACCCGGGCACGCGGGAGGCGGCCGCCTACTGGCAGCGGTATGTGAGCGAGTGGACGATGTGGAACCACGTGAGGACGGCCGCCTCGGTCGGCGCGGCCCTCTGCTATCTGCTCGCGCTCGCCTGAGGCGTACGCGCCGGGCGCGTCGTATCGTGGCGGGAAGACGAGTGCCGCCCGGAGACGGACGACCTCACAGCGCCCCGAGTCCGCCGGTGTACGGCCGTGCCGTACGCGCATGCGATCACGTGAGGGAGACGGCGATGGCCGATCCCAAGGGTTTCCTGACCACCCCGCGCGAGGAGTGGCCCCGTCGGCCCGTGCGGGAACGGGTGCGCGACTGGGACGAGGTGTACGTTCCGGGGGCGCTGCTGCCGATCATCAGCAAGCAGGCCGACCGCTGTATGGACTGCGGGATCCCGTTCTGCCACGACGCGTGTCCGTTGGGGAATCTCATCCCGGAGTGGAACGACCTCGTGTCGCGGGAGGACTGGCGGGCGGCGAGCGACCGACTGCACGCGACGAACAACTTCCCCGAGTTCACGGGGCGGGGCACAACCGCCCCGTGAACT
>NZ_LIQX01000761.1 GCF_001418475.1 Streptomyces ossamyceticus
TCTCCTCGACCTCGCTGTCGTCGGCGGTCTTCTCCGGCTCCGCCGGCTCCCGCTCCGGCAGCTCCGCCGCCAGGGCCGCCGCGGCCTGCACCAGGGGCAGCGCGAGCAGCGCACCCGCGCCCTCCCCGACCTTCACCCCGTGGTCCAGCAACGGCTCGATCGCCATCCGGTCCAGTGCCTTGGCCTGTGCCGGCTCGCCGCTGCTCTGCCCGGCGAGCCACCAGTCCGGCGCTCGGAAGGCCACCCGCTGGGCGACCAGCGCGCACGCCGCGGACACCACGCCGTCGAGGATGACCGGCATCTTCCGCACCGCGCTCTGCAGCAGGAACCCGGTCATGGCCGCGAGATCGGCCCCGCCCACCGCCGCCAGCAGCTGCAACTGCTCCCCGAGCACGGGCCGCGCCCGTCGCAGGGCGTCCCGTACGGCCGCGCACTTGCGCATCCATGCCAGATCGTCGATCGCCCGGCCGCCCCGCCCGGTCACCACCGACGCGTCGGTCCCGCACAGCGCGGCGACGAGGACGGCTGCGGCCGTGGTCCCCCCGACACTGAGGTCCCCGAGCACCACCAGGTCCGTCCCGGAGTCGGCCTCCTCGTCCGCGACGGCGACGCCCGCCCGGAACGCGGCCTCCGCCTCCTCCAGGGTCAGCGCGTCCTCGATGTCGATACGCCCGGAGCCGCGCCGCACCCGGTGCCGTACGACCTCCTCGGGCAGCGACCCGGGGTCGCAGTCCAGCGCCAGGTCGACCACCCGGACCGGTACGTCGAGCCGCCGGGCCAGCACCGCCACCGGGCTGCTTCCGTCGAGCACACCCCGCACCAACTGGTCCGCCGTGCCCGCGGGTCGGGCGGAGACGCCCAGTTCGGCGACGCCGTGGTCGCCCGCGAACAGCACCACTCGGGCCCGGCCGATCGGCCGCACCGGCACGGCGGACTGTGCCGCCGCCAGCCACTCACCGAGGTCGTCCAACCGGCCCAGCGCCCCGGGCGGCACGATCTGCCTCTCCCGCCGCGCCTCGGCGTCGCGGCGCACCCCGCCGTCGGGGCGCTCGATCAGATCGGTGAAGTCGTCGAGATTAAGCGAGCTCATTCGCCGAACAGTACCGGCAGCGATCGAACACGACCGCGCCACACCGAAACCCATCGCACACCGACCACACACGGCCCCACACCCCGAACCGACCGACCCGCTGCGCCGCACCCGTCGGCCCGCCTGAGCACCTACTGGCCTGCTGTGCCGCACCCGCCGGCCCGCCGCCTCAGCACCTACTGGCCCGCTGCCCTCGAACCCACCTGGCCTGCTGCCCCTGCCGCGGGCTCTTTGGCTCGCGGGCCCGCAGCCGGCCCCGCTGCCCCTGCCGCGGGCTCTTTGGCTCGCGGGCCCGCATCCGCCCCCGCCATCCTGCCGCGGGCTCTTCCGCTCGTGGGCCGGCACCCACCCCTGC
>NZ_LIQX01000762.1 GCF_001418475.1 Streptomyces ossamyceticus
TCGCCGCATGCGGCGACTCTAGGCCCTTTCGCGCCCGTGTCGCCCTCTGCGCGCCGGACGGAACGATGGTCCCGAGGTCGTCGCGGTCACCCGTCACCGACCCCACGGCACAACGCCCGCCACGAGACGGCCCGGCCTCTCAGGCCCGCCGTGTCGTCAGCGCGCACGCCAGGGCCGTCGCGGCCGCCGCACACAGGGCCGCCGCGAGGACCGGCAGCGCGGGGACCGGGATCGTGCCGCGCTGGGAGCCGTCGACCAGGGCCGTGATCGCCGCCCTCGCCGGGGAGCCCACGATCACCAGGGCCAGGAGCGCGCCGAGAAGGAGGGCCGGGACTGCTCGGCCGGGTGAACGGAGCAGGGGCCAGTTCGTGAGGGCGCCGACGGCCGTGCCGAGGAGGGCGCAGGCGAGGGTCGTGAGGAGGCCGGCTGCACCCGCGGGGAGCGGTTCGACACGGATGTCGTGGGCGGTGCTGGTGGGTGCGCTGATGATTGTGACGATCACCGTGGCCGCGGTGCCGAGGACACCGGCCGCCGCGAATGCGACCAGGACGCAGGCCAGGTGGGCGCGGCCCGGTCCGGCCGCCGCACCCGTGCAACTGCGGGCGGCGGGCGGCTCGTTGGTCACGCAGATCCGCACCAGCCAGGCGGCGACGGGCAGGAGCGCGGCCGCCGTGTAGCCGAGCGAGTCGAGCACCGGCTGCCCGCTCTGCACGCCGATGCCGAGGAACGCGGCGTAGAGGATGACCGGCGGCAGCCAGCGCTGGGAGCGGACGAGGAGGGCGGCCTGGTAACGGAGAAGGGCGGTCATCAGGAGCTCTCCGCTTCCAGCGCGGCCGGCGCGACGTCCAGGTCCGGCACTGCCGCCTGCTCAGCGCTTGGCCGCGGCCTCCGCGTCGCTATGAGCTCCGTGGAATCCGTGGAATCCGTGGGATCCGGTCGCCGCGTCCCCGTCGTGTCCGGTCGCCGCGTCCCCGTCGGGTCGTCCACATGTCCCACGCTGACCACGTGCCAGGGTGGCCGGGCTCCCAGTAACGCCCGCAGCAGCGTGTCCGACTGGGTCTCGGGGACGGTGAACCGGTGTGCTCCGGAGCCGGTTTCCTCGACCGAGACCGCCAACTTCCCTGCCTCCGGGGGCACCTGAGTGCCCGTGCGGCCCCTCGCCTCGACGAGCACGCGCGGGGCGGTGACAGCCGCCGCCGGTGCCGCGGCCCCTTTGCCCGCGCTGAGTTCCAGGGCGCCCCCGACCACCGCGTACGTCACGTCCGGCACCCCGGCCATGCGCCGCGGGTCGTGGTCGACGAACACCACGGCGGACCCGGCGGCCGTGCGCTCGACGACCACGCGCTCCAGTTCCTCGCGGGCCTCGGCGTCCAGGCCGGTCCACGCCTCGTCCAGGACGAGCAACTCCGGGTCGGCGAGCAGGGCCTGGGCGACCGCGACCTTCTGGCTGCTGCCCTTGGAGAGCTGGGCCATCGGCGTACGGGCGTACTCGGCGGCGCCGAAGCGCTCCAGCCACTCGTCGGCGGCGCGGACGGCGGCCGGGCGATCCAGACCGTGCACGGCGCCGAGGTGGGTGAGGTACTCGGCGGCCGTGAACGGCAGGGCCGCGGGAAAGCGTTCCGGGACGTACGCCGTGCGCGGGCGGCCCGTGAGCCGGCCCTCGGTCGGCGCGTCGATCCCGGCGAGGACACGGAGCAGCGTCGACTTGCCGGTGCCGTTCGCGCCCTCCACCCGGATCAGTGCGCCGGGGGTGACGGTCAGGTCTACGCCGCGCAGGACCCAGGGGCCGCGGAACCCGTACCGGCGCCCCACACCCGCCAGGCTCAGCAGGAGGTCGGCGCCCTCGGGGCTCAGCGGTGACTCACGTTCCATGGGGCCCATCCTCGTACAGGTGTCCGGTCGGGAGGGGGAAGACCCGATCTTCTCGGCCAGGGACGCCAGGGCTCTCTCGACCTTCCCGGCCAGGGACGCCAGATCTCTCGACGCGACACCCCCGTCGTCCCGCGGAGCGCGCGCTGCACGGCCGCCCGCGCAGGCCGCGTGCCGCGCCACGCTGCCTTCTCCCGGCGCGGGCCACGTCACCCCCTCCCCAGACAGGCCGCACGCCTCACCACGCCGCCCTCTCCCCACGCGGGCGCACGCCTCACTACGCCGCGCTGCCCTCTCCCCACGCAGACCACACGCCTCACCACGTCGCTCCCTCCCCAC
>NZ_LIQX01000763.1 GCF_001418475.1 Streptomyces ossamyceticus
GCCCACCCCTAGCCCAGCCCACCTCTAGCCCATCCCACCGCCAGACCCGGGAGGCGGATCATGACCACGGCGGAACTCTTCTCCCCCACGGAACCCGACTACCTGTCCCAGCTGACGAGCGCCGCCGCGCGCTACGCGGACCGCACCGAGCGACGGGAGCGGAACCGGGAAGTGCTGCGCACCCGCGGCGTGCTGCACGCCGACGAACCGGAGCGGGTCGAGAAGCGGCTGGCGCGGCTCGGCGCGGACTGGTCGCTGGCGACGGCGATCGAGCGGGAGCCGTCGGACCCGGTCGCGACGGCCGGAAGCACCCTGCGGCTGCCACCGGAGAGTTTCGGCAGCGACGTGCTGGGACTGGAGCGGCTGATCGGACGCAACAACCTCACCCCGGTGGCGTTCATGGAGGAGGGGGCGTTCGTCTCCCGCTCGGTCGGCCGGGTCACCATCAACGGGCCCGGCGGCGGGCACGGCACCGGCTTCATGGTGTCGCCGTCCCTGCTGCTCACCAACAACCACGTGCTGCGCAGCCAGGAGGAGGCCCGCCGCAGTGTGGTCGCGTTCTCGCTCCAGGCCGGGATCGACGGCAGGCCGCTGACACCCGCGGTGTTCCAGCTGGAGCCGCACCGGTTCTTCGTCACCGACCGGGAGTTGGACTTCAGTCTGGTCGCGGTGGCCGAGCACGGGGCACGGGGCGAGGCCCTGGAGTCCTTCGGCCGGCTGACGCTGAGCGAGGCGCAGGGCACGGTCGTCGTCGGGGAGTTCGTCAACATCATCCAGCATCCGCGGGGCGAGCCCAAGCAGTTGGCGCTGCGCGAGAACCAGATCGTGGACATCCTCGACCGGTTCACGCACTACGAGAGCGACACCCGTGAGGGTTCCTCGGGTTCGCCGGTCTTCAACGACCAGTGGGAGGTCGTCGCGCTGCACCACTCGGCCGTTCCCAAGACCGACGCCGAGGGACGTCCGCTGAGCGTCGACGGGGTGCCGTGGACGCCGGACATGGGCGACGACCGGCTGGCGTGGAAGGCCAACGAGGGGGTGCGGATCAGCCGGGTGCTGCGGGCCCTGCGCGAGATCACCCTGACGGGGGCGGCGGCCCGGCTCCGGGACGAGGTGTTCGTTCCCGGGACCACCGCGGCCGGGCCCGCCCCGGCGCCGGTCGAGAGCGCCCCGCCGCCGGCCGCGCCCGCTCCGTCGGGCAACGGTGGGTCGGCACGGCCCGGCCCCGACGGTTCACGGGCGTTCGTCGCCGACGGCACCGCCCATCTGACGATCCCGCTGCGGATCAGCGTCGGTCTCGACCCGTCGGTGTTCCCCGTCGCGAGCGTGACCGCGCCGCCGCCCCCGTCAGGGTGATCTCGCGCAGGGCCCGCAGCACCCGGCTGATCCGCACCCCCTCGTTGGCCTTCCACGCCAGCCGGTCGTCGCCCATGTCCGGCGTCCACGGCACCCCGTCGACGCTCAGCGGACGTCCCTCGGCGTCGGTCTTGGGAACGGCCGAGTGGTGCAGCGCGACGACCTCCCACTGGTCGTTGAAGACCGGCGAACCCGAGGAA
>NZ_LIQX01000764.1 GCF_001418475.1 Streptomyces ossamyceticus
TCGCCCGCCCGGCCGAACAGAAGCTGCCGAAGCCGTGCGTGGGCAGCACCTCCGTCTCCTCCGGCAACGCGTCGGCGAGCCGGCGCACCGAGGCGTGCTGCGCGCGGGCCAGTTCATCGGTGAGCCGGGGCTCGACGAGGTCCGGGCGGCCGACCGTGCCGATGAGCAGGGACCCGCCGGTGAACGCGGCCACCGCCCGGCCTGCCTCCTCCAGCACGTACGCGGTGTGGTGCGGGGTGTGGCCCGGGGTGGCCACGGCGCGCAGGGTCAGTTCCGCGTCGATCTTCACCGTGTCCCCGTCGTGCACCGGCACCCGTTCGTAGGCGACGCGCGCCCCGGCGGGCACCAGGTACGCGGCGCCGGTCAGCCGGGCCAGCTCCAGGCCGCCGGTGACGTAGTCGTTGTGCACGTGCGTCTCGACGACGTACGCGATCCGCGTGCCCCGTCGGGCCGCGGCCGTGATCATCCGGTCGATGTCGCGCGGCGGGTCGACCACCACGGCGCCCTGCGGACCACCCGCCAGATAGCTGCGGTTGCCCAACCCCGGCACCTCGATCGTGTCGACGAAGTACACGGCAGTGCTCCTCTCCTCGTTCGGCGGCAGATGCCTGAGAACCCCTGGGTGAATTACCCCCTGGGGTATGTTGGCAACGGTAGCAGATATACCCATGGGGGTATACGGAAGGTTGAGGGGCGGGGCTCGGGGCGGCCCGGGAACGGCTGGCGGAGCCCCGGAGCGGCTGGGGGCCGCACGGGAGGACCAGGGCGGTGGCCGGGGGCCGGGCGGCGCACGTACGCCACGGGCGAGCTTTTCGGCCAGGGATCCGCCCGGACGTGCGGGCCTACCCGCTGGTCGGTCCGTAGGGTGATCGTGGACGGGAGACCGTCCGTACGGAACGACGGAAGGGTTCACCATGGCGCAGGAAGTACGCGGCGTGATCGCACCGGGCAAGAACGAACCGGTGCGGATCGAGACGATCGTCGTGCCCGATCCGGGGCCCGGGGAGGCCGTGGTGAAGGTACAGGCGTGCGGGGTGTGCCACACCGACCTCCACTACAAGCAGGGCGGCATCAACGACGACTTCCCCTTCCTCCTCGGCCATGAGGCGGCGGGCGTGGTGGAGTCGGTCGGCGAGGGCGTCACGGACGTCGCCCCCGGTGACTTCGTGATCCTCAACTGGCGTGCTGTCTGCGGCAATTGCCGCGCCTGTCGACGCGGCCGGCCCTGGTACTGCTTCGCCACGCACAACGCAGGCCAGAAGATGACCCTCGCCTCCACCGGCCAGGAGCTGTCGCCCGCCCTCGGCATCGGCGCCTTCGCCGAGAAGACGCTCGTCGCCGCCGGGCAGTGCACCAAGGTCGACCCGGCCGCCTCCCCGGCGGTCGCCGGACTGCTGGGCTGCGGGGTCATGGCCGGCATCGGCGCCGCCATCAACACCGGCAACGTGGGCCGAGGCGACAGCGTCGCCGTCATCGGCTGCGGCGGCGTCGGGGACGCGGCCATCGCCGGGTCCCTGCTGGCCGGGGCGGAGAAGATCATCGCCGTCGACATCGACGACCGGAAGCTGACCACCGCCAAGAAGATCGGCGCCACCCACACCGTCAACTCCCGTGAGACCGACGCCGTCGAGGCGATCCGCGAGCTGACCGGCGGCTTCGGCGCCGACGTCGTCATCGAGGCGGTGGGCCGCCCCGAGACCTACCAGCAGGCCTTCTACGCCCGCGACCTCGCCGGCACGGTCGTCCTCGTCGGCGTCCCCACCCCCGACATGAAGCTGGACCTCCCGCTGATCGACGTGTTCGGCCGCGGCGGCGCCCTGAAGTCCTCCTGGTACGGCGACTGCCTGCCCGACCGTGACTTCCCCATGCTGATCAACCTCTACCTCCAGGGCCGCCTGGACCTGGAGGCGTTCGTCACCGAGACCATCGGACTCGACGACGTGGAGAAGGCGTTCGAGCGGATGCACGCCGGGGACGTCCTGCGTTCGGTGGTGACGCTCTGATGACCGTACGGATCGAGCACCTCGTCACGTCCGGCACGTTCAGCCTGGACGGCGGCACGTGGGACGTCGAGAACAACGTGTGGATCGTCGGCGACGACCACGAGGTCGTCGTCATCGACGCCGCCCACGACGCCGACGCCATCGCCGAGGCCGTCGGCGACCGCAGGCTGACGGCCATCATCTGCACCCACGCCCACAACGACCACATCGACGCCGCGCCCGCCCTCGCCGAGCGCACCGGCGCGCCGATCTGGCTCCACCCCGACGACATGCCGCTGTGGAAGCAGACCCACCCCGACCGGCAGCCCGACCACTGGCTCGCCGACGGCCAGGTCATCGAGACCGCCGGCGCCGACCTCACGGTCCTGCACACCCCGGGTCACGCGCCGGGCGCGGTGTGCCTCTACGATCCGGGCCTCGGCACGGTCTTCACCGGCGACACCCTCTTCGCGGGCGGACCGGGCGCGACGGGCAGATCGTACAGCGACTTCCCCACCATC
>NZ_LIQX01000765.1:0-548 GCF_001418475.1 Streptomyces ossamyceticus
GACGGGACGACCGCGAGGAGGACGGTCGGGGTGTGGGCGGCGAGGGTGGCCAGGAGGCCGTCGGGCGCGTGGAGGGCGGGGGTGTCGGCGGTCGAGTCGACGACGGCGATCACCGCGTCGAAGCCGCCGCCGGCCACGTTGTACGCGTACCGCTCCCCCGGCCCGTCCGCGGGCTCGTCATGGGCGGGGAAGACGATACGGCTGCGTATCGCGTAGCCGGGGTCGTCGACGGCCAGCACGGGTGACCTGGTGGTGGTGGAGAACCGTGTCTCCACCCCGTCCACCAGCCGCTCCAGCTCCGTCGCCAGCCGCAGCGGCGCGTACATCAGCTCCTCGAAGCCGAGCACGAGCACCCGTCGGGCGCCCTCGGGCAGGGCCCGGGCCAGGCGTGTGGCCATCCCCGGCAGCGCGGCCTCCAGCCGCTCCCGGTGCGCGGGGGCGAAGCCGTGCCGCCCGCCGTCGGGCACCCCGTCGGGCCAGCCCAGCTCGACCCGGCCGACCCACCCGGCGCACACCGGGGCGGCGGGCGCCCCCTCGTGCTCGGCGAC
>NZ_LIQX01000765.1:597-3034 GCF_001418475.1 Streptomyces ossamyceticus
CGGCCCGGTCCCGGCCAGCAGCTCCGGGTCCTTTGGCAGCAGCAGGTGTGACGTCGCGTGGGAGTGGGACTCCTCGAAGCCGCCGGCCTGGGCGACACCGTCGACGGGTCGCCGGGTGGAGTGGAGGTAGGGCGCGTCGCCGAGCCCGTCCGCGACGGAGTGCCCGAGCCCGGTCGCGGTCTCGGCGTACCCGAGGACGACCGAGGCCCGTGCCCCGTCGGCCCCCAGCAGGTCCCGCACCCGGCGGCCGAGGGCGACCCCGTGTCCGTGCACGACGGCCGGCGACTGCGGCACATGCTTGCCGAGCACGTTCGACACGAGCAGATGCGCCCGCTTGGGGTTGCGCCGCAGCGCGAGCCCCAGCAGACCGCTCAGCTCCTCGTCACCCACCAGCTCGACCCCGAGCCGCTCGGCGACCCAGGTCCCGGACCAGATCGGGTCGTTCACTGCGTTGTTCATCGATTCCTTCGTCGGTTACGACAGGTGCGGGCGGCCACGGCGGGTGCGGGCGGCGCGGCTCCTCAGTCGGCGAGCCCCGCGGGCTCCTCAGTCGACGAGCCCCGCGGCCAGCAGGTCCACGAAGCCGATGTCCTCGTTGGCCACACCGAAGACCTCGGCCCGCTGCAGAACCCTTTCAGCCCAGGCCCGGTGCGGCTTGACCTCGTTCATCTTGTTCCGGGAGGCGGAGCGCAGGACCCCGCCGCCGCCCCGCTCGGGCCGCAGGATGTCCTCGGCGTCGCTGAACTCCTCGTGGCTGACCACGGACAGCGCGTGCACGGGCAGCACATGCGAGGGGTGGATGCAGGTCTTGCCGAGCAGACCGTTGGCCTGGTCGAGGGAGATCTCGCGCAGCAGTCCGTCCAGGGCGTGCTCTATCAGTGTCTCGCGCAGCCGCCCGGCGCGGTTCTCCAGGAAGGGGCTGGTGCGCAGCTGCGGCTTGAACATGCGCTCCTGCACGCGGAAGTACTCCCACACGGGCCCGGTCACCGTGAACCCGGTGCCGTCCGCCCGCCCCAGCACGTTCACCACGTCCGCGATCACGGAGGCGACGATCTGGACGTCGTACGCGGTCATGTCGGGTGCCCGGCGCAGCGCGTAGGAGGAGCAGAAGTCGGTGACTCCGAGGCGCAGGGCGAGGACGCGGTCGCGGTACTTGTCGACGGTGTGGGCGATGCCCTGGAGGGCCTCTACGCGCGTCTCCCGGTACATCAGCTCGGGGGATTCCAGCACGGGCATGGCGAACAGCCGCCGCCCGCTCGCGGCCTCGGCGGCGGTGAGCGCCTCCAGGAAGGCGATGCCGCGCTCCTCGGTGAACTTCGGGAGTACGAATCCGGACAGCAGCCGTGCGTCCGGACCGAGCCGCCGGACGAGGTCGGGTATCTGCTCGGGGAAACGGACCCGGATGAACAGCAGCGGCAGATCGGCGTCCGGTCGGGCGGCGAGCTCGGCGAACTGCCGGACGAGGTTCTCCTCGGCGCCCACGACCTCCGCGTCGTCGATGGAGTCCTCCAGGCACAGCACCATCGAGACCACACCGCGCCCGGCCTGCTTGACGATGTCGTCGGCCAGCCGCTCGCGGGTCGCCGGGCTGTAGAGGGTGGCACCGAGGGCGGCGGCGAGGACCCGGGCCGGTGAGTCGGCGGTGAAGACACCCGGCTCGCGGAAGAAGAGGCGCTGACGCTCCTCAGGGGCGATGTGCCCGAAGTGACGCATGAAGATCCCCCGTGGCTGCTGGGCGGCCGGTCGTGAAGGTGGCCGGTAATAGTACGTACAAATGTGTGTCTTCAGTTCCCTCCGGGCGTGAAGTTCTGGTAACCCGGCCATGTCGGCCGCTCGACGACTCAACCGGCCCATCCTCGCCCCCGCGTTGTCGTGATCAGGACCGAGAGGGCAGGATGAACGACATGACGCACGCGATGCTGAAGGGGTCGAACGTCCCGATCGAAGCCACGGCGGTCCGCGCCGTGCTGCGCTGGGCGCCCGGACAGGGTGCCCCGGAAGTCGACGCCTCGGCGCTGCTCCTCGGCCCCGACGGACGGGTACGGTCCGACGAGGACTTCGTGTTCTACAACCAGCCGCGCCACCCCTCGGGCAAGGTGTGGCGGCTCGGCAAGAAGCGTGTCGCCGACGGCCTCACGGACACCATCCAGACTGACCTGACCGGTGTCGAGTCCGCGGTCGGCCAGATTCTGCTCGTGGCCTCCGCCGACGACGTCACCTTCGACCACGTACGTTCCCTGCGCATCCTGCTGTACGACGCCACGGTCTCCGACGCGGAACCGCTGGCGTACTTCGACATCAAGCCGGAGACGGGCGAGGAGACCGCGCTGATCTGCGGCGAGCTCTACCGCCGGGGCGGTGGCTGGAAGTTCCGCGCCCTCGGCGAGGGCTACACCAACGGCCTCCAGGGCCTCGCCACCGACTTCGGCATCTCGGT
>NZ_LIQX01000766.1:0-159 GCF_001418475.1 Streptomyces ossamyceticus
CGTACCGCCCGGCGTGCGCGGTGAAGGACGCCGTCGTCACGGCACCCCCTCGGTGCACCGTCGCCCAGCCGCGCAGCATCCGGAAGAACGCCGCGTCGCCGAGGGCACAGCGCACCGCGTGCACGGTCAGACCGCCACGCTCGTAGAGCCGGTCGTCGA
>NZ_LIQX01000766.1:209-3082 GCF_001418475.1 Streptomyces ossamyceticus
ACGCTGTTGCCGAACCACTGGTGAGCCAGCTCGTGCGCGACCAGCCGCTCCGAACCCCGCGCCCCGTCCACATGGTTGGCGCCGAACAGCGACAACCCCTGTGCCTCCACCGGGACATCGAGCTCCTCCTCGGTGACCACCACCGCGTACTCACCGAACGGGTACGGCCCGAAAAGCTCCTCGAACAGCTCCATCATGGCGGGCTGCCGCGCGAAGTCCCGCGAGAACTCGGTGAGCATGTGCGCCGGGATGTGCCCGTGCTGCGGCACCCCGCCCGGTCCCGGATCTCCCAGCAGCACCGTCTGGTACTTCCCGATCGACAGGCCGACGAGATAGCTCGACGTCGGCGCCGACTGCTCGTACACCCATGTCGTCGTGGACGCCTTCGTCGTCCGCGTCAGCAGCCGCCCGCCCGCGACCACCTGGTACGCCGAGGGCGTGGTGATCGAGATCTGGTACGACGCCTTGTCCGCCGGCCGGTCGTTGCACGGGTACCACGACGGCGCCCCCACGGGCTGGCTCGCCACCAGCGCCCCGTCCACCAGCTCCTCCCAACCGAGCCCGCCCCACGGGCTGTTGACCGGCTTCGGATTCCCCGACCACTGCACCTCGACCGTGAACGCGGCCCCGGCCCGGATCGGCTTCGCGGGTCGGACGCGCAGCCTGCCGCCCCGGTGCGTGTAGTGCGGCGCCCGCCCGTCGACCCGGACCCGGCCCACCTTGAAGTCGGCCAGGTTCAGCTGGAACTCGGTGAGCGCGGCACGGCCCGCTATGGCGTTCAGCCGCGCGGTGCCGGACAGCCGGTTGGGCCCGGGACGGTAGTCCACGCCCAGCTCGTACCGGTGCACCCGGTAGCGGGCGTCACCGTTCGCCGGGAAGTACGGGTCCGGACCCATCGCCTGCTGAACCGCCACTGCCGCTTCTGCTCCCCGCTCCGCTGTCGTCAGACGTCCATCGTCCCCCGGCATCGCGGACACGGCACTCAGGGCCGCCACACCTCGATCGGGTTGCCCAGCCACCGGGTGTCGTCCGGGACGGACTCCGCGGCCATGACCAGCGACGCCGGACCCAGCGTGGTGCGGGCCCCGATCACACTGCCGGGCAGGACGATCCCGCCCGGGCCCAACGTGGCGCCCTCACGGAGTTCCACAGTATCCGTCCGCAAGATCCGGTCGTGGAAGAGGTGGGTCTGCAGCACGCATCCCCGGTTCACCGTGGCCCCGTCGCCGAGCGTCACCAGATCGGTCTCGGGCAGCCAGTAGCTCTCCACCCACACCCCCCTGCCGATCCGCGCCCCGAGCCCGCGCAGCCACACGTTCGTCAGCGGCGTACCGGGCACCGACCCGGCCAGCCACGGCACGGCCACCACCTCCACGAAGGTGTCCGCCAGCTCGTTGCGCCACACGAACCCGCTCCACAGCGGATGCTCACCACTGCGGTGCCGCCCCACCAGCAGCCACTTCGCGACGACCGACAGCACACCCCCCAGGGCGCCCGCGCCGAGCAGCACCAGCCCGCCGAGCAGCCACCCCCAGCCGCCCAGCGCGCTCAGCACCGCCACGGTCAGCAGCGCCAGCCCCGCCGAGCAGAACACCGGCACGATCCGGCACAGCTCCACCAGGGCCCGCGCGCACAGCAGCCGCGCGGGCGGCTCGTACGTCCGGCTCTGGTCCCCGCCGGCCGCCGCCCTCGGCAGCTTCATCGGCGGCAGCCCCAGGTACGAGCTGCCCTTCTTCGCCTTCTTCGGCGTCGCCGACAGCACCCCGACCAGCCCGCCGTCCGGCACGGAACGCCCCGGCGCGGTCATCCCGGAGTTCCCGAGGAACGCCCGCCGCCCGATCTCCGCCCGCCCGATCCGCATCCAGCCGCCACCCAGCTCGTACGGCGCGGTCAGCGTGTCGTCCGCGAGGAACGCCCCGTCCCCGACCGTCGTCAGGCTCGGCAGCGCGAGCACGGTGGACACCTCCGCGCCCTTCCCGATCCGCATCCCCAGCAGCCGCAGCCACACCGGCGTCACCAGCCCCGCGTACAGCGGGAACAGCGTCTCCCGCGACCGGTCCATCAGCTGCGTCACCGTCCACGCCTGCCAGCCGACCCGGCTGTGCGTGGGATGCGTACCCTCCCGCAGCCCCAGGCTCAGCAGCCGCACGGCCACGAGCAGCAACAGCGCGTACGCCGCCCCGAACGCGAGCGTCGCGGGCACCAGGCCCACCGCCGCACCCCGCACCGCGGACCCGAGCCCGGCACCCGGCGCCACGAACAGCGCCAGGACGGCCAGCGCGGCGACCCCGGCCAGCAGCGGCAGCGCGGTCAGCCCGACACCGGTCGCCCCGTACGCCGCCCGCCAGAACAGGCCCCGCTGCGGACGCTCCTTCGGCCAAATCCGCTTCGCCTTGCCCAGCTTGACCGCGGGAGCCCCCGCCCAGCGCTGCCCGGTGGGGATCTGCCCGGCCACCGCCGACCCCGGCGCCACCTCGGCCCGCTTGCCGACCCGCGCCCCCGGCAGCAACATGCTCCGCGTCCCGACCACCGCGCCGGCGCCCACTTTCACGGCGCCGATCTCCAGCCGGTCCCCGTCCAGCCAGTACCCGGACAGGTCCACCTCCGACTCCACGGCCGCGCCCCGCCCGAGCTTCAGCAGCCCGGTCACCGGCGGCAGCGCGTGCAGGTCGACGTCGGCGCCCACCTTGGCGCCCAGCGCCCGCGCGTACCGCTCCAGCCACACCCCGGTCAGCGAGGTCGCCCCGCTGAACTCGGCCAGCCGCTCCGCCGCCCACAGCCGCAGATGCACGCTCCCGCCGCGCGCGTACCGCCCCGGCCGGACCCCGCGCAGCAGCAGCCGCGCCCCGCCCGCCGCCACCGCGAGCCGCCCC
>NZ_LIQX01000767.1 GCF_001418475.1 Streptomyces ossamyceticus
CACGTACGAGTGCGGCGTCGGGCCCTCGGCGGCGGTGGAGGACACGGAGGCCACGGTGCCCGCGGCGACGGCGTCCGTTCCATTGCCGTACCGCTCCCCCAGGGACTCCCTCGCGATCTTCTCCTGGAGTTTCAGGATGCCCTGGAGGAGGGCCTCGGGGCGGGGCGGGCAGCCGGGGACGTAGACGTCGACGGGGATGATCTGGTCGACGCCCTTGGTCACCGAGTAGGAGTCCCAGTAGGGGCCGCCGCAGTTGGAGCAGGCGCCGAAGGAGATGACGTACTTCGGTTCCGGCATCTGCTCGTAGAGGCGCTTCACGGCCGGGGCCATCTTGTCCGTGACCGTGCCGGACACGACCATCAGGTCCGCCTGGCGGGGGCCCGGCGCGAAGGGGATGACGCCGAGGCGGATGAAGTCGTGGCGGGCCATCGACGCGGCGATGAACTCGATCGCGCAGCAGGCCAGGCCGAAGTTGAAGACCCAGAGCGAGTAGCGGCGGCCCCAGTTGAGGATCACCTTCATCGGTTCGGGGGCGAGGCGGGAGAGGGCGCCCAGCCGTTTGGGCTCCGGGAGGGACACGGGCTGCGGGGTGGACCCGCCGGCGGGCCGCGGAGCGGACTGCGCGGCGGTCGTCTCCGGCGTCACGTCCATGCCAGGACCCCCTTCTTGTATGCGTAGAGCAGGCCGACGGCGAGGAAGCCGAGGAAGACGAACATCTCCACCAGCGTGGTCGCGCCGTAGCCGTCGTCGGCGAAGACGGTCGCCCAGGGGAAGAGGAAGATCGAGTCGATGGCGAAGATGACGTAGAGGAAGGCGTACACGTAGTAGCGGACCTGGGTGTGGGCCCAGTGCTCGCCGACGGGGTCGACGCCGCACTCGTACGTGAGGAGCTTCTCCCGGGTGGGGACCTCGGGGCGCAGCAGGCGTCCCGCGCCGAAGGCGATGGCCACGAAGAGCACGCCCACGGCGGCGAGCAGTCCGACCACCGAGTAGGACTGGAAGTAGTCCGCCGCCACGACGTACTCCGCCGCGACGGCGACGGTCGGTTCCGGCACGTCCGCCCCTCGTTCCCTCACCTGGCGACCTGTACGTACGCGCTCCGTACGCCATACATACGCCGCTGTTCGACGATCTGTACGCACGGGAGTCTAGGCCCTGCTAAAGAGACCGTAAGCAGCCCGTCACAGCTCGGCATGCGCAGGGCCGTGACCTGGGGGTCCGTGCGCCGGGCGGTGGCGGCGGCCGTGCGGGGCCAAGGCGGCGGCCCGGTCGGGGAGATGGCACACCGGACCGGGGCGACGGGACCTCCGGACAGGCGCGACGGTGGCCACCGGGTCGGGGCGACGAAGCGGTCGGGCGGGAC
>NZ_LIQX01000768.1 GCF_001418475.1 Streptomyces ossamyceticus
GGTCGGTGGCGTGGTGTTCCGGGAGTGTGGGGCGCTCGCCGAGATGCCCCTGCCGGGCCAGGACTTGGACCGCGCAGTCGAAGGCGCAGGAGGCATCCGCGCGGGGAGACGGCGACTGCGGGGAAGGTGCGGCGAGCGAGGTGGGCCCGGTGAGCGGGGAAGGCGTCGGCATCGGCGTCGTCAGGACGGCAAGGAGCAGCAGGAGGGCCGCGGCGAACCGGTGACCGGCGGTCGGGACGGCGCGGAGTGCTTGGCGCATGCGTCGTCCCTTTCTGGGTGGTCGGAGTCGGGTGACAGGTCCGGAGGGGAAGGCCGCTCACGGCCGGGTGCCGGAGGAGCGGGAGGTAGGGCAGGACGTGGAGCCCCGGCGCCGTCATCCCCAGGTGGGGGGAGCCCGCACAGTCACCGCCGGAACGTCGAAGTCGGCCGCGTCACCCGCCGGTGAGAGCGGACCGCCGGGCTCGCCATCGCCGTGGGCCGGGCCGGGCCGGGCCGGTGCCGGACGGTGGCGGCGGCGGCGGATCAGGGTTCGATGAGTCCCGCGCGAATCGCGTACCGGGTCAGTTCCAGCCGGTCGCGCAGGCCGAGCTTCTGCAGCAGGTTGGCCCGGTGGCGGTGCACCGTCTTGATGCTGATGACGAGGATGTCGGCGATGTCCTTGGAGGAGTGGCCCTCGGCGACGAGCTTGAGGACCTCTTCCTCCCGTGGTGTGAGGAGGCTGTCGGCGTTCTCCTCACCGTGCCGGACCCGGTCGAGATAGTTGCGGATCAGGGCGGTGACCGCGCCGGGGTAGAGGAACGGCTCGTCGCGCATCGCGGCGCGGCACGCGGCGACCAGATCGCGGTCGGCGACGGACTTCAGCACATAGCCGCCGGCACCCGCCTTGAGGGCCTGGAACAGGTACTGCTCGTTGTCGTGCATGGTGAGCATGAGGATGCGCAGGCCCGGCTTGAGCGTGGCCAGCGCGCGGGTCGCCTGCAGACCGGTCATCCGTGGCATGGCGATGTCCAGGACAGCCAGATCGATGTCCTGGCCGCGGGCCGCCTCGATGGCCTCCGCGCCGTCCCCGGCCTCCGCGACGACCCGCAGGTCCGGTTCCCTCTCCAGGATCAGGCGTACGCCACGCCGCACGAGGGCGTGGTCGTCGGCCAGCAGGATTCGGGTCGGCGTCGACGAGGCCCTGGCACCGGGGCTGTGGGGGGCCGAGGCCGCCGCGGACTCGGCCCCCGAGCCGAAGGACAGCACCCCGGCCTCGGCCCCCCACGGCC
>NZ_LIQX01000769.1 GCF_001418475.1 Streptomyces ossamyceticus
CGTGAATCCGCCCCCTCCCCCATCCGCGCCTCCGGACGAGTCCTGGCCGGTGTCGCTGCCGCCCTTCGCGCCCGCCTCCGGGGCGGAGGGTGACGGCGTCGGCGAGGACGGGTGCGCGGCGGTCGTACGGCTCTTCGTGTCGCCGTCCGGTCCCACCAGGGTCCATACGCCGAGGCCGGCGCCGCCGCCGAGCAGGGCCGCGAGGGCGACCACCAAGGCCATACGCCACACGTTGACGGGCGCGGGCGGGTCGTCCACCCAGCGTCCGGTTGTCGGATCCCAGCGCGCCATCAAGTCCCCCTTGCCGTCGCGGGCGTTCACGACTGCGTCGACGCGCGTGCGCGTGAACGCGTTTGACGACGATAGCGGCGTAAACGCCGACAGGCCCCGTCCTGGGCGAAACCGGGACAGAGCCTGTGCGAGCCCGCTATGGGACCGTGACGCCCCGCCTCAGGGGCGACGGCGGGGACAACGGTGCGGGGGAACCGCTCAGATGAGGCCGAGCGCGCGGACCGCCTCGCGCTCCTCCTCGAGCTCCTTGACGGAGGCGTCGATACGGGCGCGGGAGAACTCGTTGATCTCCAGACCCTGGACGATCTCGTACTTGCCGTCCTTCACGGTGACCGGGAAGGAGGAGATGAGGCCCTCGGCCACACCGTACGAACCGTCGGACGGGATACCCATGGAGGCCCAGTTGCCCTCGGCGGTGCCGTTGACCCAGGTGTAGATGTGGTCGATGGCGGCGTTGGCGGCGGAGGCGGCCGAGGAGGCGCCACGGGCCTCGATGATGGCGGCGCCGCGCTTGGCGACGGTCGGGATGAAGTCCTCGGCAAGCCACTTCTCGTCGCCCACGACCTCGGCGGCGTTCTTGCCGGCGACCGTGGCGTGGAAGATGTCCGGGTACTGGGTGGCGGAGTGGTTGCCCCAGATCGTGAGCTTCTTGATCTCGGAGACCGGGACGCCCGTCTTCTTCGACAGCTGGGTCAGCGCGCGGTTGTGGTCCAGGCGGGTCATCGCGGTGAAGCGCTCGGCCGGTACGTCCGGCGCGGCGGCCTGGGCGATGAGGGCGTTGGTGTTGGCCGGGTTGCCGACGACGAGGACGCGGATGTCGTCCGCGGCGTGGTCGTTGATGGCCTTGCCCTGCGGCTTGAAGATGCCGCCGTTGGCCTCCAGCAGGTCGCCGCGCTCCATGCCCTTGGTGCGGGGGCGGGCGCCGACGAGCAGACCCACGTTGGCGCCGTCGAAGGCGACGTTCGGGTCGTCCGTGATGTCGATGCCGGCGAGGAGCGGGAAGGCGCAGTCGTCGAGCTCCATGGCGGTGCCCTCGGCCGCCTTCAGCGCCGGCGTGATCTCCAGCAGGCGGAGCTTGACCGGCACGTCCGCGCCGAGCAGCTGGCCGGAGGCGATGCGGAAGAGCAGGGCGTAACCGATCTGGCCGGCCGCGCCGGTGACGGTGACGTTCACGGGAGTGCGGGTCATGGCGTTCTCCGTATGACAGCTGGCGGTGGGGCGTCCCTGCCCCGGACGTTTGATCGATCTCTTGGCGTCAAGAGAGATCGGTGGTCAGGCTATCGCGCATCCAGGATCCCCGACGGCCGGGTTCGTGTGGCCCACCACACACGGTCCACCCCTGGCGCGCCGACCCACAAGAAAAGGCGGCCGCCGGGTCCGAGGGGGGGTGGACCATGGCGGCCGCCGGTGGGGGTGCCGGGCCGGGAGAGACCAATCTCCCGGGCGGGCCGGACTCCCGTGGGGGTAACTTCCGCCTGCCCAGGCAACCGGAAGGCATGCCCACCAATTTCCGACTACTTTGAGAGCGGCTGCGATCACTATCGGTCACGGGTCCGGAGGGGGTTACCCGTTCGAGGGCGATGAGTACGGCCGTCCATTCGGCCCGGCGAACGCCGCGGGTCCTGCGGCCCGACGAACCTGTGGGTCTGCGGCCCGGTGACAGTGCGATCCGTGAGTCCGATCAGGACGAGTGGTCCGGGATGCGTGAGTCCCGGTGAGGGGTGCGGGCCGCGGGTCTGGCGAGGCGTGCGGCCCGGCCAAGGCGTGGCCCGCCGGAAGCATGCAAGCCCGCAAAGGGCGTGAGCCCAGGCGAGGCGCGCGACGTACAGGGCCGATCGGACCCGTGAGGCGGCACGGCCTGTCAGCCCATCAGCCCCAGTGGCCCATCAGCCCCAGTGGCCCGTCAGCCCATCACCTGCCGCCCGCCGCCCGCCGCCCACCCGGACCGTCAAGCGTCTGGCCCCTCGGCCGCAGTGCCGCGCGCATACGACACGCCGGAGGGCAGCCCGGCCCTCCGGAACCGCCCTCAACAGCCGCCCAGAACGGCCCCTCTGGGACTCGCTGGTGTTGGCGGCAGCCGCCCGCCTCGCCATCGGCCAGGCGCGTCAACCGCCCGAACCCCGAGCCGGGCAGCGCACTCCCCCGCCCGGCGCACCCAGCCCGTCAGCCCCTTCGACCCGCCAGCCCCTTCGATCCTCCGCCCCCTGAGGCCCTGCGCCCCGTCAGCACCTCGGCCCCC
>NZ_LIQX01000077.1 GCF_001418475.1 Streptomyces ossamyceticus
GCACGGTCCCCCTCGGCCGCCCCGCCGACGTCGGAGGGGTCGGCGAGGCGGCCGAGGGGGACCGTGCGGGCGACGGCCGCGACGCCGTGCTCGTCTCCGTAGTGGAGGTGGGACAGCTCCGTGCGGACCATGCCGAGGACGAGGGTGTTGACGCGGATGTCGGGGGCCCATTCAACGGCCATGGAGCGGGCGAGGTGTTCCAGGCCGGCCTTGGCGGCGCCGTACGCGGCGGAGCCGGGCGAGGGGCGGCTGCCGCTGACGCTGCCGATCATCACGATCGAGCCCCGCGACCGCCGCAGGTGCGCGTGGGCGGCGAGGGACACCGTCAGGGGCGCGGTGAGGTTGAGGTCGATGACGCGGGCGTGGCGGCGGGCGTCGGTGCCGGGGTCTGTGCCGGTGCCGGTGCCGGTGCCGGTCAGGGGCCGGTAAGGCGTGCCGCCCGCGTTGTTGACGAGGACGTCGACGCGGGGCAGGCCGTCGAAGAGGGCCTGGACGGCGTCCGGGTCACGGACGTCCAGCGGCAGGAACTCGGCGCCCTTGAGCGGTGTGTCGGGTGGGCGGCGGGCGCAGATCACGACGTCTGCGCCGGCCTCGGCGAAGGCGTGGGCGATGCCGGCGCCGACGCCGCGTGTGCCGCCGGTGACGACGGCGAGCTTCCCGTTGAGCTCCATCCGCTGCTACCTTCCACCAAACAAACGTTAGGTGGAAGGTAGCTGATGCTCCCATGGGTGTCTCCACCTCGTCCCCGGAAAAGGGGACGGTTCTCGTCACGGTCGATTTCCCGCCGGTGAACGCCCTGCCGGTGCGGGGGTGGTTCGAGCTGGCCGACGCGGTGCGCGCGGCGGGGCGAGATCCGGCGGTCGGCTGTGTGGTGCTCGCGGCGGAGGGCCGCGGGTTCAACGCGGGCGTCGACATCAAGGAGATCCAGGCGGCGGGGCAGCGCGCGCTGATCGGCGCCAACCAGGGCTGCGCGGAGGCCTTCGCGGCGGTGTACGAGTGCGAGGTGCCCGTGGTGGCGGCGGTGCAGGGCTTCTGCCTGGGCGGCGGGATCGGTCTGGTCGGGAACGCGGACGCGATCGTGGCGAGCGAGGACGCGACGTTCGGCCTGCCCGAGCTGGACCGGGGGGCGCTCGGGGCGGCGACGCATCTGGCGCGGCTGGTGCCGCAGCATCTGATGCGGGCGCTGTACTACACCTCGCGCACGGCGACCGCGGCCGAACTGCGGGCGCACGGCTCGGTGTGGCGGGTGGTGCCGCGGAACGGACTGCGCGCGGCCGCACTGGAGTTGGCGGCGGAGATCGCCGCGAAGGACCGGCGGCTGATCCGGCTGGCCAAGGCCGCCATCAACGGCATCGACCCCGTCGACGTACGGCGCAGCTACCGCTTCGAGCAGGGCTTCACGTTCGAGGCGAACCTCAGCGGGGTCGCCGACGAGGTCCGCGGCACATTCGGCAGGGAGGGCAGGGAGGAGGGCGCGGATGAGTGACAAGACCATGACCGCCGAGGAGGCCGTGGCGCGGCTGGAGAGCGGGATGACCCTGGGCATCGGCGGCTGGGGGTCCCGGCGCAAGCCGATGGCCCTGGTGAGAGCGCTGCTCCGTACGGAGATCACTGATCTCACCGTGGTCTCGTACGGCGGCCCGGACGTGGGGATGCTCGCCGCCGCCGGGCGCATCCGGAAACTGGTCGCCGCGTTCGCCACCCTCGACTCGATCCCCCTGGAGCCGCATTTCCGCGCGGCCCGGGAACGCGGGGCGTTCGAGCTGATGGAGGTCGACGAGGCGATGTTCATGTGGGGCCTGCACGCCGCCGCGAACCGACTGCCCTTCCTGCCGGTGCGGGCGGGCATCGGCTCGGACGTGATGCGGGTCAATCCCTCCCTGCGGACCGTCACCTCGCCCTACGCCGACGGGGAGACGTTCGTCGCGATGCCCGCCCTGCGCATGGACGCGGCGTTCGTGCACGTCAACCGGGCCGACCGGCTCGGCAACGGCCAGTACCTCGGCCCGGACCCCTACTTCGACGACCTGTTCTGCGAGGCGGCCGACACCGCGTACGTCTCCTGCGAGCGGATCGTGGACACGGCCGAGCTGACCAAGGAGGCGCCGCCGCAGTCGCTGCTGATCAAGCGGCATGGGGTGACGGGCGTGGTGGAGGCGCCGAACGGGGCGCACTTCACGTCCTGCGCGCCGGACTACGCGCGGGACGAGCCCTTCCAGAAGCGGTACGCGGGCACGGCGTGGCCGGAGTTCGCCGAACGGTTCCTCACCGGCGACGAACACACCTACCAGGCGGCCGTGCGGGCCTGGCGCGAGGAGGAGGCTGAGGCATGACAGGAGGGGGCGTGAGCGGAGAGGGCCTGACGGGTGGGGGCGTGAGCGGCGGGGGCGCGAGCGGAGCGACCCGCGCCGAGTACTGCGTGATCGCGTGCGCCGAGGCATGGCGCGGGGCCGGGGAGATCCTCGCGAGCCCCATGGGGCTCGTCCCGGCGCTGGGCGCACGCCTCGCCCGGCGGACGTTCGCCCCGGACCTGCTGCTCACCGACGGCGAGGCGCTGCTCGTCGGCCCGGACGGCACCGTCGAGGGGTGGCTGCCCTACCGGCAGCACCTGGCCCTGGTCACCGGCGGCCGACGGCACGTGATGATGGGCGCGAGCCAGATCGACCGGTACGGCAACCAGAACATCTCCTGCGTCGGCGACTGGGCCCGCCCCCGGCGCCAGCTCCTCGGGGTGCGGGGCGCGCCGGTCAACACGCTGAACAACGCGACGAGTTACTGGGTGCCCCGGCACTCCCGGCGGGTGTTCGTGGAGAAGGTCGACATGGTGTGCGGGGTCGGGTACGACCGCGCCGCCGCGCATCCCGCGACGGCCCGCTTCCACCGGCTCCCCCGTGTCGTGTCCGACCTCGGGGTGTTCGACTTCGCCACTCCGGACCGCTCGATGCGGCTGGCCTCGCTGCACCCGGGGGTCACCGTCGAGCAGGTCGAGGAGGCCACCGGGTTCGCGCTGGCCGTACCGGAGGAGGTGCCGTACACACGGGAGCCGTCGGCCGAGGAACTGCGGCTGATCCGTGAGGTGCTCGACCCGGAGAACACCCGCTCAGGGGAGGTCCGGGGGTGATGGACACCGCCCTCACCCGGCTCGTGGGTGTCCGCCATCCGATCGTGCAGACCGGGATGGGCTGGGTGGCCGGCCCCCGGCTGGTGTCCGCCACGGCCGAGGCGGGCGCCCTCGGCATCCTGGCGTCCGCGACGATGAGCCCGCAGCGGCTCCGGGACGCCGTGCGGGAGGTGAGGTCCCGCACGGACGCGCCGTTCGGGGTGAATCTGCGGGCCGACGCCGGGGACGCCCGGGAACGGGTGCGGATCATCGTCGAGGAGGGCGTCCGGGTGGCGTCGTTCGCGCTCGCGCCGTCCAGGGAGCTGATCGCCGAGCTGAAGGACGCGGGGGTGGTCGTCATCCCGTCCGTGGGTGCCCGGCGGCATGCCGAGAAGGTGGCGGCGTGGGGTGCGGACGCGGTGGTCGTGCAGGGCGGGGAGGGCGGCGGGCACACCGGGGACGTGGCGACGACCGTGCTCCTGCCGCAGGTCGTGGACGCGGTGGGCATTCCGGTCGTCGCCGCGGGCGGCTTCCACGACGGGCGGGGGCTGGTCGCCGCGCTCGCGTACGGGGCGGCGGGCGTCGCGATGGGCACACGGTTCCTGCTGACGTCGGACTCGACGGTGCCCGACGCGGTCAAGGCCCGCTATCTCGCGGCGACCGTCAAGGACGTCACCGTCACCAGGGCCGTGGACGGGCTGCCGCACCGCATGCTCCGCACGGAGTTCGTGGACGCCCTGGAGAGGTCCGGCCGCGCCCGCGCCCTGCTGCACGCGGTGCGCCACGCGGCCGGCTTCCGCCGGATCTCGGGGCTCACCTGGCGCGGCATGATCCGGGACGGGCTCGCGATGAAGCACGGCAAGGACCTCACATGGAGCCAGGTCCTGCTCGCCGCCAACACCCCGATGCTCCTGAGGTCCGCGATGGTCGAGGGCCGTACCGACCTCGGGGTCATGGCCTCCGGCCAGGTCACCGGAGTCATCGACGACCTGCCGTCCTGCGAGGAACTGGTGAACCGGATCATGAAGGAGGCCGAGGAGACGATGACGAGGCTGACGACACCGGGGCGACTGAGCCCCGAGAACTGACGACACGGGGCGACTGAGCCCCGAAGGCTGACGGCGCCCCCGAGCCACCCGGCCACCACGGGGTGCCAGGCGGCTGGGAGCCGCCGGGCCGCCGCCCGCCCCTCGGCCGTCGCCCATCGCCCACCGGCACACCCACGCTTCAAAGCCACCGGACCGCAGGGCCGCCAGGCCACCAGGCCGCCAGGCCACCGGACCGCAGGGCCGCCAGGCCACCAGGGCCACCGGACCGCAGGGCCGCCAGGCCACCAGGCCGCCAGGGCCACGGGCCCACTCTGCCAAGCGGCCGCGCTCTCGGCCACGGGCCCACCCGGGCGCCAGACCAGCAGGCCACCAGGGCACCAGGGCACCAGGGCACCAGGGCACCAGGGCACCAGGGCACCAGGGCACCAGGGCCAGGCCACCAAACCATCGGCCCACGAGGCCACCGGCCCGTCTACGCCTCGAAGCCACCGGGCCACCCTGCCAATTGGCCACGGGCCTACCAGGGAAGCAGGGCAGCAGGCCACCGAGCCGCCAAGCCGCCAAGCCGCCAAGCCATCGGCCCACCAGTCCACCGGCCCATCTACGCCTCGAAGCCACCGGGCCACCAGCCCACCGGCCCACCCTGCCAACCGGCCACGGGCCCACCCGGGCGCCAGGCCACCAAGCCATCGGCTCACCAGGCCACCGGCCCACGACGCCCCGGCTCCACCGGACCGCAGGGCCGCAGGGCCGCAGGGCCGCAGGGCCGCAGGGCCGCAGGGCCGCAGGGCCGCAGGGCCGCAGGGCCATGGTCGGCCCCGGACCACCGGGATACCGTCGGCCCCGGCCCACCCCCCGGCTCCGCTCGCGGCAGCCTCACCCGCGGGCCGGGACCCGGCCTCACACCCGTTCGATGATCGTCACGTTCGCCTGGCCGCCGCCCTCGCACATGGTCTGGAGGCCGTAGCGGCCGCCGGTGCGTTCCAGTTCGTGCAGGAGGGTCGTCATGAGCTTGGCGCCCGTCGCACCCAGGGGGTGTCCGAGGGCGATGGCGCCGCCGTTGACGTTGACCTTCTCCGGGTCGGCGCCCGTCTCCTTCAGCCAGGCGAGGACGACGGGCGCGAACGCCTCGTTGATCTCGACGAGGTCGATGGCGTCGAGGGAGAGACCGGCCTTCTTCAGGGCGTACGCGGTCGCCGGTATCGGCGCGGTCAGCATCCTGATGGGGTCCTCGCCACGCACGGAGAGATGGTGGACGCGGGCGCGCGGGGTGAGCCCGTGCTCCTCGACGGCCCGCTCGGAGGCGAGCAGCAGCGCGGCGGCGCCGTCGGAGACCTGCGAGGAGCAGGCGGCGGTGACGGTGCCGCCGTCGATGACGGGCTTCAGCGCGGCCATCTTCTCCAGGCTGGTGTCCCGGCGCGGCCCCTCGTCGACGGTCACGTCCCCGTACGACACGGTCTCCCGCTCGAAGCGGCCCTCGTCGACGGCCCGTACCGCCCGCCGGTGGGAGCGCAGCGCGTACTCCTCCTGGTCGCGGCGGCTGATGCCCCACTTCGCGGCGATCATCTCGGCGCCGGCGAACTGGTTGACGGGCCGGTCCCCGTACCGGGCGCGCCAGCCCTCGCTGCCGGCGAACGGACCCTCGGTGAGCCCGAGGGGCACGGCGGCCTGACGGGAGGCGAACGCGATGGGGATCATCGTCATGTTCTGGACGCCACCGGCGACGACGAGGTCCTGGGTGCCGGACAGGACGGCCTGGGCGGCGAAGTGCACGGCCTGCTGGGAGGAGCCGCACTGCCGGTCGACGGTGGTGCCCGGCACCTCCTCGGGCAGCCCGGCGGCCAGCCAGCTGGTGCGGGCGATGTCACCGGCCTGCGGTCCCACGGTGTCCAGGCAGCCGAAGACGACGTCCTCGACGGCGGCGGGGTCCACGCCGGCGCGTGCGACGAGCGCGCGGAGCACATGCGCGCCGAGGTCGGCCGGGTGCACCCCGCCGAGCCCTCCTCCGCGCCGCCCGACGGGCGTACGGACCGCTTCGACGATGTAGGCCTCGGCCATGGCGACTCCCCGGACTCTGGGCTTGAGTTGGTGGTCAGGTACGTACGGCGATCCCGTCCAGCACCATCGACAGGTACTGGCGGGCGATCTGCTCCGGGCTGTACTGCCCGCCGGGCCGGTACCAGGAGGCGGCGACCCACACGGTGTCGCGCACGAACCGGTAGGTGACCTTCGTGTCGAGGTCGGACCGGAACTCCCCCTCGGCGACCCCGCGTTCCAGCGTGGACAGCCAGGTCTGTTCGAACTTGCGCTGCGACACCTCCAGGAACCCGAACCGGCGTTCCTGCGCGATCAGTTGCTTCGCCTCGTTCTGGTAGATCTCGACGGCGGCGCGGTGCCGGTCGATGGCCAGGAACGACTCGGTGACCAGGGACCGGAAGGTCTCGCTGGGCCCCAGTCCGGCGGCCAGGACGGCGTCGTACTGCTCCCAGAGCTCGTCGAGGAAGGTCCGCAGGATCTCCTCGAGCATCGCGTCCTTGGAGTCGAAGTAGTAGTAGAGGCTGCCCGCGAGCATGCCCGCGTCGTCCGCGATCCGGCGGACGGTGGTGGCGTTGTACCCCTGCTCGGCGAAGACCTCGGCCGCCCTGTCGAGGAGTTCACGACGGCGGGCGGGGGCGGCGGTCACCTGGGGCTTCTTCTTGGTCGGCACGCTGTTCATTGTCCTCAAGGGTGCTGGTTGCTGACGGACACGACCTCGCCCGTCAGGTACGAGGAGTAGCCGGACGCGAGGAACACGATCACGTTGGCCACCTCCCAGGGTTCGGCGTACCGCCCGAGTGCCTCGCGTGCGGTGAGTTCCGCCAGCAGTTCGGGGGTGGTCACCTTCGCGAGGTGCGGGTGCATGGCGAGGCTGGGCGACACCGCGTTGACGCGCACCCCGTACCCGGCCGCCTCGACGGCCGCGCAGCGGGTCAGGGCCATCACGCCCGCCTTCGCCGCCGCGTAGTGCGCCTGCCCGGCCTGGGCGCGCCAGCCGACGACGGAGGCGTTGTTGACGATCACGCCGCCGCCGGTGTCCCGCATGTGCCGCAGAGCCGCCCGGGTGCAGCGGAACGTGCCGCCCAGGGTCACGTCCAGCACCTTCGACCACTGCTCGTCGGTCATGTCGACGAGGTCCGAGGTGCCGCCGAGGCCCGCGTTGTTGACGACGACGTCGAGCCGTCCGTGCAGCCGGACGGCCGTGTCGAACAGAGCCAGCACCTGGTCCTCGTCGGTCACGTCGCACGCCGTCGCCGTGACCGCGTCCGCGCCGAACTCCTCGACCAGCCGGGCCTCGTGCTCCTTGAGGCGGCGGGTGTGCGCGTCGCTGATCAGGACGCGGGCGCCCTCCTCCAGGAAGCGTCGCGCGGTCGCCCCGCCGATGCCCGCGCCGGCCGCCGCGGTGATGACGGCGGTACGGCCGCGGAGGAGGCCGTGGGCGGGGACGTAGGTCGGAGGCTCGACGTTCGTCATGAGGGCACGCTAACCTACCAAACACTTGTTAGGGAAGGTTGGGTGCTTGCCCGGAAAGAGGTGACCCCGTGGACCTCGCCCATTCCCCCGCCGACGAGGCGTTCCGCGCCGAGGCCCGCGCCTGGCTGCGCGCGCACGTGCCGTCCAGGCCCCTGCCCTCCCTGGAGACCGAGGAGGGCTTCGCGGCGCACCGCGCCTGGGAGGCCGAGCTGGCGGCCGACCGCTGGTCGGTGGTGAACTGGCCGGCCGCGTACGGCGGTCGGGACGCGGGTCTGATCCGCTGGCTGATCTTCGAGGAGGAGTACTACGCGGCGGGCGCCCCCGGCCGGGTCGGGCAGAACGGCGTCAACCTGCTCGCTCCCACCCTGTTCGACCATGGCACGCGGGAGCAGCGGGCGCGGGTGCTGCCGCCGATGGCCTCGGGTGAGGTGGTGTGGGCGCAGGCGTGGTCGGAGCCGGAGGCCGGTTCGGATCTGGCCTCGCTGACCTCGCGGGCGGTGCGTACGGACGGCGGCTGGTTGCTCGGCGGCCAGAAGACGTGGTCGTCGCGCGCGGCATTCGCGGACCGCGCGTTCGGGCTGTTCCGCAGCGAGCCGGGCACCCCGAAGCCGCACCAGGGCCTGACGTACCTCATGTTCGACCTGCGCGCGCCCGGCGTGACGGTCCGCCCTATCGGCCGCCTCGACGGAAAGCCGGCCTTCGCGGAGCTGTTCCTGGACGACGTGTTCGTGCCGGACGAGGACGTCATCGGTGAGCCGGGGCAGGGCTGGCGGATCGCGATGTCGACGGCCGGCAACGAACGCGGGCTGACGCTCCGCTCCCCCGGCCGCTTCCTCGCCTCCGCCGACCGGCTGCGCGACCTGTGGGAGACCCGGGGCCGCCCGGCGGCCGCCCGCGAGGGGGTGGCCGACGCCCTGATCGGCGCCCGCGCCTACGAGCTGTTCACCTGGGCGAGCGCCTCCCGCTTCCTCGACGGCGAGTCCCTGGGCCCCGAGTCCAGCCTCAACAAGGTGTTCTGGTCGGAGTACGACATCGCCCTGCACGAGACCGCACTGGAACTCCTGGGAGGGGAGGGCGAGTTCGCGGACACCGACTGGTTCGAGGGCTATGTCTTCTCCCTCGCCGGCCCGATCTACGCAGGCACCAACGAGATCCAGCGGGACATCATCGCCGAACGCCTGCTGGGCCTGCCGAGGGGGCGTCGCGGGTGAACGCCGGCACGGGGAACGCGCGAGCGCCGCGTGCGAACGCGGGCACGCGGACCGCACGAGCGCCGCAGGTGAACGCCGACACGGGAAACGCACGAGCGCCGCACGCGATCGTCGTCGCCGCCCCGACCCGAAGACAGCCCTTCGCACCTCCACCCCACCCTCTACCC
>NZ_LIQX01000770.1 GCF_001418475.1 Streptomyces ossamyceticus
CGCCCTCCACCCGGGCGCCCGGCACGCCTACGGCACGACGGCCGAGCTGACCGGGGTGACGGCGGAGGAGGCCCAGTCCTTCTTCCGGGCGCACTACCGGCCCGAGCGGGCGGTGCTGTCGGTCGTGGGCGATGTGGACGCGGGGCGGGTGGCGGCGCTGGTGGAGCGGGAGTTCGGCGCGTGGACCCCGGGGCTGCCGACCGCCGTGCCGTCCGCCACGCCTCCGGCTGCCGTGCCCGCCACCACGCGTCCGGCCGCCGCCCCCGGCGCCCTTGCGTCGCTCGCCGCATCCGCCTTCGGCAGCCTCGCACCGCTTGCCCCACCCGCCTCCCGCGCTCCCGCGTCGCTCACCACACCGGCCTCCGGCACCCTCGCGCCGCTCGCCGCACACACTTCCCTCCAGTCGACAGCCCCCCGACTCCCCTCCGGGCACGTCCCGCACCGGCCCACCCTCGGCGCGGCGATCCCGTACACCCGTGACGGTGTGGCCGTCGGGCACGCGCTGGCCGATCCGCGGGGCGACTTCCGGCTGTACGTCGCCCAGGTCGTCCTCTGCGAACTGCTCCGCCGGAGCCGTCTGCCCCACCTCGTGGCCACGGCACCGGAGGTGGACGCGGCGACCGTGCAGTGCGGCTACCAGGGCCAGTGGCTGGCCTCCGCCGCTCCCGACCTCGCGCTCGTACTGCTCGGCCGGGTGCCGGGGGCCGGTACGGAGGAGGCCGTCGCGCGGTGGCTGGACGCGCTCGGCGAGCTGGCCGCCACCCCGCCGGGGGAGACGGAACTGCGGCGGGCGGCACGCGTGTTGCGCGCCGGTTGCCACCGGCAGTCCGACTCCCTCCCGGCCCGCGCCGTCACCCACGCCCGCGCCGCCCTGCTCCTCCCGCACGCCACCCCGGACGCGCTCCCGGCGCACCTTGCCGCCGTCACCCCGGCCGACGTGTCGACCGCCGCGCGAGCCCTGCTGGCCGCGCCCCGAACCGTCCACCCCCTGGAAGGAGCCGCCGCATGAGGACGGCCGAGACCTTCCGCACGGTCCTCCCCAACGGCCTGGACACCGTCCTCGTGACCGTGCCGGGCGCCCCGCTCGCCGAGATCCGGCTCGTGCTGCCGTACGCCCGGACCGAACCCGCACTCGCCGCCGCCCAGGAGCTGCTCGCCGCGCACCTCGGGACGGCGACGACGAACCGTGACCGGCAGGCCGTGGCGGACCGGGCCGCCGATCTCGGCGGGGAGTTCAGCACGGTGGTGACCGCCGAGCACCTGGTGCTGTCGGCGAGTGTGCTGGCCGAGGGGCTGCGGGACGCGCTCGAACTCCTCGCGGACCTGGTGCTGCGCCCCGCCCTCCCGCAGACGGTCGCGGGGGACGGCCACCGGGGGCCCACGCCCGCACCCCGCCCGGCGGGCCCCCGTACGGCACTGCGCCGCGCCCAGCTGCGCCACGCCTTCGGCGGGCCGCACCCACTGGTCGACGACGCCCCGGACGGGGTTGCCGCCCTGGACGTCCGCGCGCTCCACCGCCGGGCCGTGGTCCCGCGGGGTGCCGTGCTGCTGGTGATGAGCGGGGAGGCACCCGAGCGCGTACGGGTCGCCGTGGAGGCCGAGTTGGGGGAGTGGGCCGGCGCGGCACCGTCGGGTCTCGTCCTGCCGCCGTTCCCGCGCGCCGAACCCACCCCCGGACGTCTCGCCCTGTACGCCCCGGACGCCGACCAGGCGCTGTTCCTGACCGCAGGCCCCGCGATCCCGGCGCCCGAGCCGGGGCACACCGCGCTCCACCTCGCCCAGGTCGTCCTCGGCGGCCACGCCACCTCCCGGCTGACCCGGCGGCTGCGGGAACGCCACGGTCTGGCGTACGCGGTCGACGCGAGCATCCGGCAGAACGGGGCGGGGTGCTGGCTGGAGATCGACTGCGTCGGCGCCCCCGGCACGGGCGACCGGATCGCCGACGAGGTCACCGCCTGCCTCGCGGAGTTGGCCGAGAGCGGCCCGACCCCGGAGGAGATGCGGCGGGCCCGCCGTTACGCGGCCGGATTCACCCGGTTCGCGCTGGCCACCCGCGCGGAGGAGGCGAGCGCCCTGGCCGGCTTCGTGGCGGGCGGGCTGCCCGTGGACTGGCTGACCACGTACCCGGACGCCCTCGCCGAGGTGACCGACGCCCGTGTCACCGAGGCCGCCGCCCACTACCTCGACCCGACCCGCACCCTGGTGGCCACCCTCGACCACCGCCCCTCGTGAGGACCCCGATGACCACCACGGAACCCCGGCCGACGGGTACGGAAGCCCGGCCGACGAGTACGGCGCTCGCGCCGACCGCCACGGAAGCCCGGGCGACGAGTACGGAAGCCCGGCCGACCACCACGGAACCCCAGTCGACGACGACGGAACCCCGGCCGACCGCCACGGACGCCGACGGGGTGGCGCGCGACCTGCCCGCCGTCCTCTACCCCCTCCAGCCCGACCACCCCGAACTCGTCGCCCCGTTCGCCGCGTCCGTGGCCCGTACCGGGGCGCGGCGCCTGTGGCTCTGCCAGTCCTTCCGTGCCGAACCCCACCAGGTGCTGGCCCATCTGGCCGGGCAGGGCCACACCGTGCCCGTGGGCACCGCGGTGACGCTGCTGCCGCTGCGGCACCCGTACGAGGCGGCGCTCCAGGCCCGTTCGCTGGCGCTGCTCACCGGGCAGCCGGTGGTGGCCGGGTACGGCATCGGCACGCCCGACTTCGCGAAGGGCCTCGCGCCGGAGCCGTACCGCAGCCCCCGTACGGCGGTCGGCGACTACGTCCGTTCCGTACGCGCCCTGCTGGACGGCGAGAGCGTGGCGTACGACGGCCCGTACCACCGGCTGCACGCCGAGCTGCCGCCGGTCGGGCCGCACGCGCCGGTGGAGGTGGGGGCCGGGGTGCTCCGGCCCGGCATGGCACGCACGGCGGGTGCGACGGCGGACGTGGCGATCACCTGGATGACCCCGCCGGCGTACGTACGGGACGTGCTCGTCCCCCAACTGGCCGCAGGCGCCGCCGAGTCGGGGCGTGCCGGGCGGCCCCGGATCGCGACGGCCGTACACGTCGCCGTCGCCCGGCCGGGCCGCGACCCGCGCCATCTGGCCCGGGTCGCCGCGGGCGCGCACCTGGGCGCCCCGCACTACGCGGACATGCTCCGCCGCGCCGGCGTGGACACCGGCGGCCCGGACCCCGCCGCCGAACTGCTCCGCGCCGACGTCGTCGTCACCGGCACACCGGAGGAGATCGCCGCCACCCTGGCCCGCTACCGGGCCGCCGGTGTCGACGAGATCCTCCTCAACCCCACCGCCGTCCTCCTCACTGAGGGCGTGCACGCTGCGGTGGACGACATGGAGGAGATCATCGCGGCGACGGCGGGTTGACGGTCCCCGCACGGGACGGCGGAACCGCCGTGAACGCGACCTCGGCGGCGCCGCTCCGGTTGACGTAGTCGACGCGCAGGGTGTGCCGTCCGGGCGGGACGGCGACGCCGACGCTCTTCGACATCGGCGTCGGACCGTACGCCGGGACCTGCGCCGGGACGTCGCCGCGGAGGTTGCCGCGGAGATCGATCCGCAGTCGGCCGTCGACGTACACGCGGGCGGCGCCGTCCCGCCCCGACGCGGTGAGGACGAACGGACCGCCGGAGCCGAAGTCCCGTGTCACGCTCCACCGCACGCCGAAGCGGTCGTCCGGCAGCCCCGGCGCGGGCGCGTCCGTGCCCCAGTCCTGGTCGATCGCGCTGTCGCAGTCCGTCGTCAGCGGCGTACCCGAGAACGACGTGTTCGCGAACATCTGCCGTTTGAACACGGACGGCGCACAGGTCACGGACGCCTGGGCGGTCAGCGCGTA
>NZ_LIQX01000771.1 GCF_001418475.1 Streptomyces ossamyceticus
TTCGACGGCCAGTCCCGCCTGGCAGCAGGCGGGACTGGCCGTCGAACCTGTGACCTGGCGCGACGCCTCAGCTCCCTGGCCGCAGCGGCTGGAGACGGACAGGTCCAAGGTGACTGATCCCGACTCGGTCGGCATCCACCTGCGGGGCGCGCCCGAGACCGAACTGCACATCGTCCTCTACCGCGGCGGGTGGGCCGACGTGGACTACCTCGTGAGCCTCGACGACGCCGGTGTGATTCCGGCCCCGGCGATGGGGTCCGCCGAGGCGTTCGAGACCCTGCTCGACAACTGGGTGGCCCGCGTCTTCGGATTCCGCGGCCCGGCCGACCAGGACGAGGTCCCCGACGCCGGCCAGTGACCGGTCGAGCCGGACCAGGCCGGACGACCGGGCCGGTCGAAACCCGGCGTACGAGGGGGAAGCGGGCCTGGGCGAACCGGAGGCCGGGGCTTGGTCCACCCGAGTGTCCACCGGGGGCAGCGGCGGAGTACGGCCGCTCGGAACGCCGGGACGTTGAACAGCGGGCCGAGCCCCGGGCGACCGCGTCTCCCGTCCGCCGACCGACCTGCCGCAGGAGACTGAGACAGTAGGGCAATCGGGGCTGTTTTCGCGCATATCCGATATTCACCCGGCGGGCAAGTGCATAGAAACCTGGACGACACAGACCAGGGGTGTGCCATGACCGTCAACGTCCCGGCGCAGGCCGATCCGATCCGCGCCGCGCAGCTTCAGGCCCAACCACTGTCGCTGATGCTCCGGACCTACCGGAAGCTGGTGCCCCTGCCGTTGCGCAGGGCCGTGCGGGCACGGTGCGGTGCGCAGCGGTGGGAACTGCTGCGGCAACGGCTGGAAAGACCGGCGGTTCTGGCGCGCCGGGCACGGCACCGTCTGCTGTGCGCGCGCCTGAAGCGCCTGGGACTGCTGCGGGACGGCGAACGGGTGCCCGTACAGACCGCCGGAGGGACCCGTATCGCCCTGCTCCACGACGGCGTGACACCCCTGCTGGCCCGGGAGCACAATCTGCGCCTGGTGCTGAGCACGCTGGAGAAGGCCGGCGTGGAGCACTTCGTCGTACGCAACGCCGCCAGCACCTCCTCCGCCGTCGGGATCAGCTCCGAGGACCGGGCGGCAGTCGAGAACGCACTGATCGCCATGGGCGCCCACGTGCCGGCCTACCTCACGCGGACGGGCGGATCGGAGCGGGCCCGGGACCGGCGCGCCGAACCGGTCGGCTCCCGGCGATCCTGGCGGCGGGCCGCCGGCCGGCGCGTCATCCGCGTCTTCTGCTACCTGGCCGACGCCACCGCCCCCGGCATGGTGCTCGGCGCGGGCTACGGCTGCGACATCGAGGTGTGGCGACCGTCCGAGGAAGGCGCCGAACTCGTGGCGCCACGCCCCAACCGTACGTGCGAGCGTGTGTGCCGGGAGGCGCCCGCCGTCGAGATCCCCGGCCGCCGCTTCACGCGGCTCGCCTCCGAGCACACCCGGCCGCAGCCCCTCACCGTACGCACCCGGCGCGAGTTCGCCGAGCCGGTGCCCGACGACATCCACTTCCCCGTCGACGCCGTGTACACCTGGGTCGACGGCTCCGACCCCGCATGGCAGCGGCGGCGCGCGACGGTCGTGGGAGAGCCGTACCACCCGCAGGCCGCCAACGCGGCCCGCTTCCTCAGCCGCGACGAACTGCGCTACTCCCTGCGCTCACTGCACATGCACGCCCCCTGGATCCGGCACGTGTACCTCGTCACCGACCAGCAGGTGCCCGCCTGGCTGGACACCGCGCACCCCGGGATCACGGTCGTCGACCACCGGGAGATCTTCACGGACCCCACGGCGCTACCGACGTTCAACTCCCACGCCATCGAGAGCCAACTGCACCACATCGAGGGCCTCGCCGAGCACTTCCTCTACTTCAACGACGACGTCTTCCTCGGACGCCCCACGGTGCCGCAGCACTTCTTCCTGGCCAACGGCATCAGCAAGTTCTTCCTCTCGAGGGCACTGCTGCCACCCGTGGGGAGCGAGGGTGCGGACGACGTACCGGTCTCCGCCGCCGCACTCACCAACCGCCGCCTCCTGCAAGCCCGCTTCGGCAGCAGCATCGTCCAGAAGATGAAGCACACGCCGTGCGCGCTGCGCCGCAGCGTGCTCGCGGAGATCGAGGAGGTCTTCGCGGAGCACCACAAGCGCACCGCCTCCCACGCCTTCCGCAGCCCGGACGACATCTCGATCACCAACTCGCTGCACCACTACTACGCGTTCCACACCGGCCGGGCCGTACCCGGCAGCATCCGCTACGACTACGTCGACATCTCCAGACCCGGCATCGCCCCACGGCTGTGCCGACTGCTGACCGCCAGATCGAATGTCGCCTTCTGCCTGAACGACACGGTGACCTGCGACGGCGAGAGCCACGACAACGCGGCACTCGTGCAGGCCTTTCTGGACGGCTACTTCCCCACGCCCAGCCCCTTCGAGCTCCGGCCCGACCACACGGAAGCGCTCTGTCTGCCATGCCCCTCGCCATCAGGCTCCCTCACCATCCCGGCGTCCTCGAGGCCGACGGCCCCTATCCACGCGCGCTCAACGTCCTGAGCCGCAAGCAGACCGCCGTACAGCGGCAGCTGCGCCGATCCGGCCTCGCGGGGTACGAGCCCGTGACCCAGGCGACGCTGATGGCCCTGGCGGAACAGGCACCGCCCGGCAGCGCCGTGTACGACGTCGGTGCGCACATCGGGCTCTACGCGGCACTGATCGACGCGGTGTACGGCCGCCGGCTGACGGTGCACGCCTTCGAACCGACACCGGACACGGCACGCGTCTGCGGGGACATCCGCCGCCACAACGGCCTCCGCTTCGAGCTGATCACCTCGGCGGTCTCCGACACACCGGGCACCGCAGAGCTCTGCCTGTCCCTGAAGGGAGAATCCTCCAACTCCCTCAACGCCGCGCACCGCAGGCACACCGAGACCGTGACCGTGCCCGTCACCACCCTGGACGCGTTCACCGAGCAGCGGTCCCTCAGCCCCCACCTCATCAAGATCGACGTGGAGACACTGGAGGGCCAGGTGCTGGCCGGCGCCCTCCGGACGGCGCGCCGGCACCGGCCCTGGATCGTGCTGGAGATCCTGCCCGGCTCCGACCACAACACCCTGGGCCGCGCGCTGGACGCGTTCACCGAGCTGGGATACGGACTGCACCTCCTCCAGCCGGAGAGCCCGTGGCCCGGCAGAACCCGCGGCGACTACCGCACCCATGTGGGCAGCCAGTGCCGCGACTGGCTGCTCACACCCGCCCCGCTCACCTACGACTTCCACCACGCGGTACGCACCTGGCTCAGGGCCATCCTGGCGTGCGACGAACGCACCAACCTGATCGTCCCCGCAGGCACCCCGTTCCCCCACGGCTGGAACGCCCCGTATCCGTCCACACCGGTGGACGAGGCCCACGACCGCGCCCCGTGGAATCAGCCGAGGCCGGGCCGGGTTCCGGCGAGGATCTGACGCGCGGACCAGAACCGTGTCACGGCCGTGCGCGCACCGAGGGCGCCGTACGGCCGCGGCTCGCACGACGGCGAGGTAGGCACACCCTCGGTCGCACCAGCGCGCTGAGCAACTGGGTGGTGATGCGGTCGAGCGTCGGCCGCTCCTCGGGATGCGCGTCCCAACGGGCGTACAACCCCCGCTGCATCAGCCACCTGGTCGGCGATCAGCAGTCGCTCGCGAACAGGTCCGTCAACGAGGTGAGTCCCTGAGCGGCAGAAGGCGCGGACGCCGGGGGCCGCGGCTGGGCGGCGGCAGGCACGACGCGGCGGAACCGGACAGCAGCAGCGCGGCGCAGGCGGCCACCAACACGGACCGCTTTCGTCGGATTCTCACAGGGAGGGTTCTTTCCATGGGGGTGTGATCAACCTGCAAGGGCCACGCGAAGGCCCTCACAGACACCCGGGACCCACCGAACCCAACCCCTCACGCACCCCCGCAACCTACGTGTCGCACTCCAGCATCGTCCGGCACAACCCACACCGGGCCCGCACCCGCCCCCGGACCGGCACCCGGATCCGCTGGTGACACGTCGGAC
>NZ_LIQX01000772.1 GCF_001418475.1 Streptomyces ossamyceticus
CCCCGCTCTCGCCCCGCCCTCCCCCGGAGCTCCCCGCAGCAGTTCCGTGAGGAGGCGTACGGCTCCCCGCTTGTGCAAGGGGTCGTTGCCGTTGCCGCACTTGGGGGACTGGATGCAGGACGGGCAGCCGGCGTCGCACTCGCACGCGGCGATGGCCTGGCGGGTGGCGTCGAGCCAGGACGCGGCCGTGTGGAAGGCGCGCTCGGCGAAGCCCGCGCCGCCCGGGTGGCCGTCGTAGACGAAGACCGTCGGCAGCAGGGTGTCGGGGTGGAGCGGCACGGAGACGCCGCCGATGTCCCAGCGGTCGCAGGTGGCGAAGAGGGGCAGCATGCCGATCGACGCGTGCTCGGCGGCGTGCAGGGCACCGCCGAGGATCTCGGGATTGATGCGGGCCGCGTCGAGCTGGTCCTCGGTGACCGTCCACCAGACGGCACGGGTGCGCAGCGTACGAGGGGGGAGGTCGAGTTTGGACTCGCCGAGGACCTCGCCGGTGATGAGCCGGCGGCGCAGGAAGGAGACGACCTGGTTGGTGACTTCGACGGAGCCGTAGCAGAGCCGGCCGTCGCCCCAGGGGATCTCGGTGTCCGTCTCCAGGACGGAGATGGAGGTCGTGTCGCGGGCGACCGTGGAGTAGGGCGGCTCGGCCTGCTCGACGAGGGCGACGGAGTCGTCCAGGTCCAGTTCGCGCACCAGGTACGTACGGCCCTGGTGCAGATGGACCGCGCCCTCGTGGACGGTGGTGTGGGCGGCGCCCGCGTCGACCGTGCCGAGCAGACGGCCGGTGGCGGCCTCGACGACCTGGACGGGGCGGCCGCCCTGACCCCGGATGTCGGCGAGGTCGGCGGCCCGTTCGCGGCGGGTCCAGTGCCAGGCCTTGGTGCGGCGGCGCAGCAGTTGCGCGGCCTCCAGCTGGGGCAGCAGTTCCTCGCAGGCGGGGCCGAACAGCGCGAAGTCCTCCTCCGTCAGCGGCAGCTCGGCGGCGGCCGCGCACAGGTGGGGGGCGAGGACGTAGGGGTTGTCGGGGTCGAGGACGGTCGACTCCACCGGTTGGTCGAACAGGGCCTCGGGATGGTGGACCAGAAACGTGTCCAGCGGGTCGTCGCGGGCCACGAGAACGGCGAGGGCGCCCTGGCCGGAGCGTCCGGCGCGGCCCGCCTGCTGCCACAGGGAGGCGCGGGTGCCCGGGTAGCCGGCGATGAGGACGGCGTCGAGGCCGGAGATGTCGACGCCGAGTTCGAGGGCGGTGGTGGCGGCGAGGCCGAGGAGCTCGCCGGAGTGGAGGGCGCGTTCCAGGGCGCGGCGCTCCTCGGGGAGGTAGCCGCCGCGATAGGCGGCCACACGCCGGGCCAGGGAGCGGTCGACCTCGGCGAGGCGTTCCTGGGCGATCACGGAGATCAGCTCCGCGCCACGCCGGGAGCGTACGAAGGCCACCGAGCGGATGTTCTGGAGGGTGAGGTCGGTGAGCAGGTCGGCCGTCTCAGCGGTCGCGGTACGCCGTACGGGGGCACCCTTCTCGCCCTGGAACTCCGTGAGCGGGGGCTCCCAGAGGGCGAACACCAGTTCACCGCGGGGTGAGGCGTCGTCGGCGACCTCGGTCACCCGGACGCCGGTGAGGCGGCCGGCGGCGACGGAGGGCTCGGCGGCGGTGGCGGAGGCCAGCAGGAAGACGGGCTCGGCGCCGTAGCGGGCGCACAGACGGCGCAGGCGGCGCAGCACCTGGGCCACGTGGGAGCCGAAGACACCGCGGTAGGTGTGGCACTCGTCGATCACGACGTACTTGAGAGCGCGCAGGAAGGAGGACCAGCGGGGGTGGGACGGGAGGATGCCCAGATGGAGCATGTCGGGGTTGGTGAGGACGTAGTTGGCGTACTGGCGGATCCACTCGCGTTCCTCGACGGGGGTGTCGCCGTCGTACACGGCTGGGCGTACGGCATTGCCCAGAGGATGTGAAAGTTCCTTCACCGACCGGCACTGGTCCGCCGCGAGCGCCTTGGTGGGGGCCAGGTAGAGGGTTGTGGCCCCTCGGCCGTTGGGGGCCTCGGAGCCTTCCAGAAGCCGCGACAGCACCGGTACGAGGTAGGCCAGGGACTTGCCGGAGGCGGTGCCGGTGGCGACGACCACCGACTCGCCGTCGAGGGCGTGCTCGGCCACCCGCGCCTGGTGGGCCCAGGGATGTTCGATTCCGGCGCGTTGGACGGCGGCGATGACCTCGGCGCGGATCCGGTCCGGCCAGACGGCATGGCGACCCGCACGTGGGGGCACATGCTCCGTATGAGTGATGCGCGAAGCCCTGCTCGGGCCCGAGGCGAGCCGGTCCAGGACCTCGCCCGGCGAGGGGCTGGGTGCGGTGTCCGTCGAGGATCGATCGGATCGGTGATTCTTGGCCATCGGCACCGAGTGTGTCACCGGCGTGACGGACAATGGAGCCAAGGCGTCGTGCACGCCTGCCGGTAAGTGATTGAATGCCATCGCGGCTGGCGAACCGTCCCGGGGGCTTTCAAGCCGAGGTGTCCCGAGGGGCGAACGCTCGATAGCAAGGTGCTGGAGGATCCGTGGACCTGTCCCTGTCGACCCGTACCGTCGGCGATCGTACGGTCGTCGAGGTCGGTGGCGAAATCGACGTTTATACCGCGCCCAAGCTGCGTGAGCAGCTGGTCGAGCTGGTCAACGACGGGAGTTTCCACCTCGTCGTCGACATGGAGGGCGTCGACTTCCTCGACTCCACCGGGCTCGGCGTGCTGGTGGGCGGCCTGAAGCGAGTACGGGCCCACGAGGGCTCGTTGCGCCTGGTCTGCAACCAGGAGCGCATTTTGAAGATCTTCCGCATCACCGGTCTGACCAAGGTGTTCCCCATTCACACCTCGGTCGACGAAGCGGTTGCGGCCACCGACTGATGACGCCCGTCCGGGCCCTGTGCCCGGAAGCGCCACAGACAAGTCAAATGAGGGGACCGGGCCCGAGGGCCCGGCCCTTCGACCGCACGCCCGTAGTTCCGAGGGGGATGCATGGCCACCGTTGAGCTCCGCTTCAGCGCGTTGCCCGAGCACGTCCGTACCGCCCGACTGGTGGCGGCCGCGGTGGCGCGCAGGGCCGGAGTGGACGAGGCCGTCCTCGACGAGGTCAGGTTGGCCGTCGGCGAGGCGTGCACCCGTGCCGTGGGGCTGCACCGCAGCAGCGGCGTCTCGGCGCCGGTGCATGTGTCGCTGATCGAGGAGGAGAAGCAGTTCTCCATCGAGGTCGGCGACGAGGCGCCGCACACCGTCCCCGGCGACAAGGCGTCGGGTGCGGGGGGCGAGGTGGAGGTGGACAGCGAGGAGGACGACATGGGTCTCGCGGTCATCAGTGGCCTCGTCGACGACATGGAGGTCAGCACCGGGGAGAACGGCGGACTGATCCGTATGAGCTGGCCGACCACGCCGCCCACCGCGGTGCTGACCTGACTCCTCGCAACTTCAAGCATTACCCCGAAGGGCCCTGCTGAGCAGGGCCCTTTCCTTTTCTTCTGATCAACGTTCATCGGGACACCGGAATTCGTGAAGTGATTCACGATCAATGGCACGATAATTTGATCAAGCGTCAATGTCTTTGAGGCGTTACTTCTTTCGAGTAATGTAGCCGGGTGCGGATCATTTGCTGATGGGCATGCGAAGGCTAATTCCGTTTCCCGTGCACTGTTTTGATCAGGGTCCGCTCCCTAGAATCCGTCCACATCTTGAGCTCAGCCCAAGCGTCAAGGAGGACGAATGGCGGGGCTTTCTACCCCTCAGCGGTTTGACCACCCCACGAACTTCGCAGCCGCAGTGCTGACCGACGACAACCGGATCATCATCATGGTGATCGGAGTCGTGGCGCTGGCCGCGCTCGTCGTCGCCGGAGTCCTGGTGCGCCAGGTGCTCGCGGCGGGCGAGGGCACCGACAGCATGAAGAAGATCGCGGCTGCCGTACAGGAAGGCGCCAACGCCTATCTGGCCCGGCAGTTGCGCACGCTCGGCGTTTTCGCCGTCGTCGTGTTCTTCCTGCTCCTGCTGCTGCCCGCGGACGACTGGAATCAGCGCGCCGGCCGATCGGTGTTCTTCTTGATCGGCGCGGCGTTCTCGGCGGCCACGGGTTATATCGGCATGTGGCTCGCGGTGCGCAGCAATGTGCGCGTCGCGGCGGCGGCCCGGGAGGCGACACCGGCGGAAGGTGAACCGGAAAAGGATCTCACCACGGTTTCGCACAAGGCGATGAAGATCGCATTTCGCACGGGCGGCGTCGTCGGCATGTTCACGGTGGGGCTCGGCCTGCTGGGCGCCTCCTGTGTGGTGCTGGTGTACGCGGCCGACGCGCCGAAGGTGCTGGAAGGTTTCGGCCTGGGTGCCGCCCTCATCGCCATGTTCATGAGGGTCGGCGGCGGCATCTTCACCAAGGCCGCCGACGTCGGCGCCGACCTGGTCGGCAAGGTCGAGCAGGGCATTCCGGAGGACGACCCGCGCAATGCCGCGACCATCGCCGACAACGTGGGCGACAACGTCGGCGACTGCGCGGGCATGGCGGCCGACCTGTTCGAGTCGTACGCGGTGACGCTCGTCGCCGCGCTGATCCTCGGCAAGGCGGCCTTCGGCGACTCCGGACTGGCGTTCCCGCTGATCGTCCCCGCGATCGGCGTCCTCACCGCGATGGTCGGCATCTTCGCGGTGGCCCCACGCCGGACCGACCGCAGCGGTATGTCCGCGATCAACCGCGGCTTCTTCATCTCCGCGGTGATCTCGCTGGCCCTGGTCGCGCTCGCCGTCTACGCCTACCTGCCGTCGACCTACGCCGGCCTGGACGGCGTGGGTGACCAGTCGATCCTCGACAAGGGCGGCGACCCACGGATCCTCGCGCTCGTCGCGGTGGCCATCGGCATCGTGCTGGCCGCGCTGATCCAGCAACTGACCGGCTACTTCACCGAGACCACCCGGCGTCCCGTGCGGGACATCGGCAAGACCTCGCTCACCGGCCCGGCCACCGTCGTCCTCGCCGGTATCTCCGTAGGTCTGGAATCGGCCGTCTACACCGCCCTGCTGATCGGCCTCGGCGTGTACGGGGCGTTCCTGCTCGGCGGCACGTCGATCATGCTCGCGCTGTTCGCGGTGGCGCTCGCCGGCACCGGTCTGCTGACCACCGTCGGCGTCATCGTCGCCATGGACACCTTCGGACCTGTCTCCGACAACGCGCAGGGCATCGCCGAGATGTCCGGCGACGTCGAGGGCGCGGGCGCGCAGGTGCTCACCGACCTGGACGCCGTCGGCAACACCACCAAGGCCATCACCAAGGGCATCGCCATCGCCACGGCGGTACTCGCGGCGGCGGCACTGTTCGGCTCCTACCGGGACGCGATCGTCACCGCGGCGAACGACGTGGGCGAGAAGGTTTCCGGCGCCGACGCGCCCATGAACCTGATGATGGACATCTCGCAGCCCAACAACCTCGTCGGGCTGATCGCGGGCGCCGCGGTCGTCTTCCTCTTCTCGGGGCTGGCGATCAACGCGGTCTCGCGGTCCGCGGGCGCGGTGGTCTACGAGGTCCGGCGGCAGTTCCGGGAGAAGCCCGGGATCATGGACTACAGCGAGAAGCCGGAGTACGGCAGGGTCGTCGACATCTGCACCAAGGACGCGCTCAGGGAACTCGCCACCCCCGGGCTGCTCGCCGTCATGGCCCCCATCGCGATCGGGTTCACGCTCGGGGTCGGCGCGCTGGGCGCGTATCTCGCGGGCGCGATCGGCACCGGGACGCTGATGGCGGTGTTCCTCGCCAACTCCGGTGGCGCGTGGGACAACGCCAAGAAGCTCGTCGAGGACGGCCACCACGGCGGCAAGGGCAGCGAGGCCCACGCCGCGACCGTGATCGGCGACACCGTCGGCGACCCCTTCAAGGACACCGCGGGCCCGGCGATCAACCCGCTGCTGAAGGTGATGAACCTCGTCGCGCTGCTGATCGCTCCCGCCGTCGTCCAGTTCAGCTACGGCGACGACAAGAGCGTCGGGCTGCGGGTCACCATCGCCGTCCTCTCGATCGCTGTGATCGTCGGCGCGGTGTACGTCTCCAAGCGGCGCGGGATCGCCGTGGGTGACGAAGGCAACTCGGAGCGGCTGGCCAAGTCGGCGGACCCCGCGGTGGTTTCGTAGACGGCCATACGAAGGGTGGGGCGAGACCCCAGCTCAAAGGGCGGGCGGACGGCGCGTGTTGACGCGTCGGCCGCCCGCTCCGCTGTCTGCGGCACCAGTTCGTGAGCCTTCTCTCGCTTGGTGCAAATGGTTACAAAATGATAGATAGAGGGGGCTCGGCCCGCAGGTGGCTCCCGTCCTCCGTGTATGTTCCGGGGCCGAGAGCCATGGAAGGGACCGATCCGGTGAACAAGAAGCTCGCGGCCGCACTGTCCGGCGGTGCGGTACTGGCACTGGCGCTGTCCGGGTGCAGCAGCGGCGACGAGACGAACGACAAGCTGAACTCCTGGGCCAAGCGGGTCTGCGACGACGTACAGCCGCAGATCAAGAAGATCGCGGCGGCCAACGCCTCGATCCAGAAGGAGACCTCGGACGACAGCGCGCCGGCCGACGTCCAGAAGGCCGACTCCCAGGGCTTCCAGGACATCTCCGACGCCTACAAGGCCATGGCGACGGCCATCCAGCAGGCCGGTGCGCCGAACGTCGACGACGGCGACAAGAAGCAGAAGGCCGCGGTCGCGGAGCTGAACCAGCTGTCCACCGCGTACGCCGAGCTGAAGAAGAAGTCCGACGCGCTGAACACGAAGGACCAGGCGAAGTTCGCCGACGGGCTGGAGGGCGTCGCCACGGAGCTGGAGAAGCTCAGCAAGACCGGCAGCAACGCCCTGAAGGAGCTGGAGAAGGGCGAGGTGGGCCAGGCGATGGCCGAGCAGCCGAGCTGCAAGTCCGCGACCTCGTCCGTCTCGGTGTCGGCGGGGGCCACCCAGAGTTGACGCCACCGACGCCCGGGCGACCCCGGCACGGGGACACGGACGCCCGGGCGGTACGACCGGCCCCGGCCCGCACGGTTGACGGTGGCGCGCGCCTGGCCGACCGTCCGCACGGTTGCCGGTGGTGCGCGCCCGGTCGACCGTCCGCACGGTTGATGGCGGGGCGCCCGGCCATGGGTCCGGACGGCTGTCGGCGACGCGCCCGGCATGGCCCCGGACGGTTGACGACGGCACGCCCGGCCGCGGTTCGCACGGCCGAGGGCGGGGCGGCCCGGCGCGGCTACGCTGACGTCTGTGAGTGACTCCAAGCTGCCCTCCCTGCCGTCCGTTGACCGTTCCGATGTCGCCGCTCGGTTGCGCGCGGCGTTGATCGACGTCGACTTCACCGCCGACGGGCTGCTCGACCTGCTCGGCGCCTCCGCGTACGCGGCCCTCGCCCGGAGCGAAGTGGTCCCCGCGTTGCGGGCCACGCGCGGCGAGTCGGCGCTGGAGGCGCTCGTCCGGCTGTTCCTGCTGCAGCAGCCGGTGGCACGCGCGCGTGTGGAGGAGGCACTGCCCGTCGACGCGTGTGTCGAGAGTGGATGGCTGGTTCCCGTCGGTGATTCCTCCGACGAGATCGCCGCCACCGTCGACGTTCGGCCGTACGGCGGACCCGCCGGCGAGGACTGGTTCATC
>NZ_LIQX01000773.1 GCF_001418475.1 Streptomyces ossamyceticus
CCGTGTACGTCCCCGCCCCCCTCCGGCCCGCAGCCGACGGAGCCGTCGCATGAGCGTGCCCCCGGCCGACAGCCCTCCCGCGCACCGCGCGCTGCTCGACGCGGGCTGGCGCACCCCCCTGCATCCCAGTCCGCCCCGCGAGGGCGCCGCCGGCCCCGAACGCATCAGGGCCCTCGCCGCCGAGGGCTACGCCGCCCTGCCGATCCCCAGCGAGTTCGGCGGGGCCGGGGCCGGGCTCGCCGAGGTGGCCGCCGCCCAGCGCGCCCTCGGCCGGAGCGATCCGTCGGCGGCCGTCGCGCTCAACATGCACGCCTTCACCGTCGGGCTGATGGCCGACTACTGGCAGCGCCACCGCGACACCAGCTGGATGCTGCTGGAAGGCATCGCCGAGGCCGGCGCCCTGGTGGCCTCCGCGTTCGCCGAGCCGGGCGGCAGCCCCAACTTCATGAGCAGCCGATCCGAGGCGGTACCGCTCGGCAAGGGCTACCGGGTGACCGGCGTGAAGTACCCCTGCTCGCTCGCCACCACCGCCACCCTCGTCTGCCTCACGGCCCGTGTCACCGGCACCGACGAGACGATCCTCGCGTTGGTGCCGCGCACCTCGCCGGGCCTGGCCGTGGAGGGCGAATGGCCCTCGCTCGGCATGACCGGCTCCGACACCGCCCGGCTCGTACTGCGCGACGTGGACGTCGACGACCGGCTCGTCTTCCACCGCGGCCCCGCCGACGTCATCGACGACACCGTCGTCTCCGGCATGGTGTGGTTCGCGGTGCTGCTGACCGCCACGTACCACGGAGTGCTCAGCGCGCTCCTGGACCAGGCCGCCCGGCAGATGACCGGCGCGGGCACCTACGGACCGCGCACCGCGCTCCTCGGCCGCGCCACCCGCGAACTGCTCGCCCTCGGCGGCGCCTGCCGCCAACTCGCCACCGACTTCACCGACGGAGCCGTGAGCGGGCACGCCGCCCTCGCCTGCGCGGTGGGCCTGCGCGCCTCGCTCAGCGAGACCCGGGACCGCGTCCTCGCCGCGCTCACCCCCGTGCTCGGCGGCCGCCTGTACGGCAGGGGCCACCCCGCCGCGGACCTTCTGCTGGACTCCCTCGCCGTCCACCACCACCCGCCCTCCCTGCTCACGTGCGACGAGGCGGTGGGGGCCCACTGCACCGGCCGGGACATCACCTTCGACCCGGCGGGCTGACCCACCGCCACCCGTCGCCAGCCCCGCACTCTTCGAAGGAGACGCACGGAATGCCCCACGTCGAGGTCCAACTGCCCATCGAGGCCCCGGTCGCCGACGCCTGGCGGGCCGTCACCAGGCTGGAGGACTACGCCGCCTACATGGAGAACGTCGAGTCCGTCACCGTCCTCGGCGAGGACGCCGACGGTGTGCGCACCAGCGCCTGGTCGGTCCTGCTCAAGGGCTCCGTCCTGGAATGGGTGGAGGAGGACGAACTGGACGAGGAGGCCCGGGTGATGTCCTTCTCCCAGACCTCCGGGGACCTCGACGAGTTCACCGGCTACTGGCGCGTCGACGACACCGGCGACGGCACCTCGCTGGTGACCTTCTCGGTCACCTTCGAGATCGGCATCCCGCTCCTGGCCGACATGCTCAACCCCGTCGCCAGCAAGGCACTTCGGGAGAACTCCGAGCACATGCTGCGCGCCATCGAGCGCCGCATCACGGCCACGCCATGACCGCCGGCGCCCCCGTCCTCGTCACCGGCGCCACCGGAGCCGTCGGCAGCGCCGTCCGGCGCGCCCTGGAGGCCGCCGGACACCCTGTCCACGGCGTCAGCCGCAAGGGCGGCCCCGGGCCCGGGCAGCACGCCTGGCACGTCGGACAGGAGGAGCCGCCCGACACGCTGCGCCGACCGTGGCGGGCCGTCGTGCACTGCGCCGCCGACACCCGCTGGAACCTGCCCGACGACGAGGCGGCGCGGGCCAACGTCGACACACTGCGCGCCGTGCTCTCCCTCACCGACGCGGGCACCCACCTCGTCCATCTGTCGTCCTCGTTCGCAACCGGCCTGGAGGGTGACGTCAACGCCGCCTCGCCGGACGCCTACCGCAACTCCTACGAGTGGTCCAAGGCCGCCGCCGAACGCCTGCTGCACGCCGAGCGGGACCGGGCGGACATCGTGCGGTTCCCGATCGCCATGGGCGCCCGCGTCGACGGCGCCCTGGACCGCTACAGCGGCTTCTTCTGGCTGCCCGCCGCCCTGTGCAGCGGCGCCGTGCCCGCCCTTGTCGCCGAGGACAAGGCGCTGCTGGACATCGTCAGCACCGACGATGTCGCCGCGCACGTCACCCGGTTGGTGGCGGGCGGGCCCCCGGACGGGGTGCGGCTGTCCGTCCTGGGGCGCGGCGACCGGGCGCAGCGGGTCACCGAGGCGTTCGACACCGTCCGTGAGGCGCTCAACGACTGGCGGGCCGAGCACGGTCTGCCGCTCCTGGAGGGGCTGCCGTACGTCACGCCCGAGCAGTGGAACCGCTTCTACCTGCCCTTCGCGGAGGAGTACCTGGACCGCACGCAGTTGCTGCGGGTCACCGCCTTCCGCGCCTACCAGGGCTATCTCTCGGTGACCGAGCCCTTCGCGGTCACCGACCAGGTCGAGGACACCACCGGGACGCTGTTCCGCTCCATCCGCCGCTGGGCCTCGACCCACCAGACCGCCGCCCGCCGCACTCCCCGGCCCTGGCGCGCCTGAACCACCCCTCTTCCCGGCCCCGGCGCCGGGTCCCGTCCGCGTCCGCGCGGCCCGTCCCGGCGGGCGTGCGGCGCGAACGTCCCGGCCGGCCGGTGGCCGGTCTTCGCCAGAAAGGAACACTCCAGATGAAGGCCATCCGTGTCGCGCTCGCCGGTACCGGCAACTGCGCGTGGAGCTTCAGCCAGTTCGTCGCCCAGGCGCAGGCGGACCCCGAGGCGTCGCTGCCGGGGCTGATGTGCCGGACCGTCGGCGGATACCGGCTCGCCGACGTGCGGGTGGTGGCGGCGTTCGACGTCGACGCCGACAAGGTCGGCCGTCCCCTGGCCGCCGCCTTCGAGGCGCCCACCATCTCGGCGACCCGCTTCTCCGACCTGGGTGCCGACCGCGACGCGCCCGTCCTCGCGGCGCCGCTGCTCGACGGGCTCGCGGGGCCGCTGGGCGAGGTGATCACACCGGCCGGGGAGGCGCGCGACGCCACCTCCGAGAGTGTCGCGAAGGCCCTGGTCGAGCACGACGTGGACGTCCTGGTGATCACCCTGCCCACCGGTGCCGCGCAGGCCGTGCGCATGTTCGCCGAGGCCGCCCTCACGGCGGGAGCGGCCGTGGTCAACTGCACGCCGGAAGTGGTCGCCCGTGACGCGGGGCTCAGCGCCCGCTTCGCCGACGCGGGTGTGCCCCTGCTGGGCGACGACCTGCGCAGCCACGTCGGTGCCACCACGCTGCACACCGCGCTCATCGAGCTGCTCCTCGGCCGCGGTCTGGAACTGGACAGCACCTACCAGCTCAACGTCGGCGGGAACACCGACTTCCTGAACCTGGCCGACGCCACCCGCTCCGCCACCAAGTTCACCTCCAAGGCCAACGCGCTGCGGGCCGCCGGCATGACCGACGTCAGCGGCGTGGCCGGACCCACCGGCTTCATCGGGCACCTCGCCGACACGAAGCTGTGCTTCGCCAACGTGCGGGCCACGTCCGTCCTCGGCTCGGAGGTGCAGATCGACGTCAAACTCACCGTCGAGGACAGCCCCAACGCCGCCGGAGTCATCGCCAACGCCGTCCGCGCCGCGAAGACCGCCGCCGACCGCAATCTCTCCGGGGCCGTGCACGGGCCCGCCCCGATGCTGTTCAAGAGCCCTCCGAACGGCCTCCCCGAGTCGCAGGCGCGCGCCGCCTTCCTCGACTTCGCCTCCTGACGCGCACCCCGCCCCCGCCCGCCCCGCCACCAGAAGGACGGACCATGCTGT
>NZ_LIQX01000774.1 GCF_001418475.1 Streptomyces ossamyceticus
CCGCAGGGTCCGGCGCGGCCCGTACGCTTCGCGCAGCAGACCGCGGGCGCGCAGGATCGGGACGACGTGGTCGACGAAGGCGTCCAGGCCGGACGGCAGGACCGCGGGCATGATGTTGAAGCCGTCGGCGGCGCCCCACGTGAACCACGTCTCGATCTCGCCGGCGACCTGCTCCGGCGTCCCGGCGAAGGTCAGATGGCCGCGACCGCCGCCGAGCCGCCCGATCAGCCGCCGTACGGTGAGCCGCTCGCGCCGGGCCAGTTCGACGACGAGTGTGTAGCGGCTCTTGGCGCCCTCGATGGCGCTCTCCGGCGGCAGGTCGTCCGGCAGGAGTGAATCCAACTCCAGTGTGCCGGGCTCCAGCTGGAGCAGCGCCTCCAGGCGGCCCACCCCGTGCGTGTACACGATGTGGTCCTCCAGGACCCGCTCGTTCGCCAGCGCCTCCGCCTCGGTGGAGCCGAGCACCGGGACGATGCCGGGCAGCACCTTGATGTGGTCGGGGTCCCGGCCGGCCGCGACGGTACGGGCCTTGAGGTCGGCGTAGAAGGCCCGCGCGTCCTCGACGGTCTGCTGGGCGGTGAACACCGCCTCCGCGTACCGGGCCGCGAACGCCTTGCCGTCCTCGCTGGACCCGGCCTGCACGAGCAGCGGGTAGCCCTGCGGTGTGCGCGGCACGTTGAGGGCGCCCTCGACGCTGAAGTACGTCCCCCGGTGCCGGGGCGGATGGATCTTCGCGTCGTCGCCCCAGACACCGGACGCCTTGTCGGCGACGATCGCGTCGTCCTCCCAGCTGTCCCACAGCTTCAGCGCCACATCGAGGAACTCGCCGGCCCGCGCGTACCGCTCGGCGTGCGCGGGCTCGGCGTCCAGGCCGAAGTTGCGGGCCGCCTCGGCGCCGGCGGTGGTGACGATGTTCCAACCCGCCCGGCCCTGGCTGATGATGTCGAGGGACGCGAACTTGCGGGCCAGGTTGTAGGGGGAGTTGTAGGAGGTCGAGGCGGTGGCGATCAGACCGATGTGCTCGGTCGCCGTTGCCAGGGCCGTCAGCAGGGTGAGCGGTTCCAGCGCCCCGGCGGGACGCTGGGCGACGTTCCCCCACAGCTGGGGTCCGTCGGCGAGGAACAGCGAGTCGAAGGTCCCGCGCTCGGCGGTCCGCGCGAGCCCGACGTAGTGGTCCAGCTCGACATGCGCGTAGGGGTCGCTCTCGGGCAGCCGCCACGACGCCTCGTGGTGGCCGGTGTTCATCAGGAACGCGTTCAGGTGAAGCTGTCTGGTGGTCATCGGTGGTCCTTCGACGTCACTGGTGGTCCTTTGCGGTCACGGCTGAGCTCGGCGCCGACCGTGGGGCCGACCGGGGCGCCGAGCGGGGCGCCAGCCGGGAGGCCGGCCTCCACGGCGCCTTCCGGGTCCTCGGTCACCCCGAGCGCGGCCAGCAGCCGCTCCCGGTACTCGCCGAGCAGCGGATCGCGGTACGACCGCGGATGCGGGCGGTCGATGGCCAGGTCGAGGCCGAGCCGGCCGTGCTCCAGCACCAGCACCCGGTCGGCGAGCACGATCGCCTCGTCGACGTCGTGGGTGACGAGCAGGACGGAGGGGCGGTGGCGCTCCCACAGCTCCCGCAGCAGCGCGTGCATCCTGATCCGGGTCAGCGCGTCCAGCGCGCCGAACGGCTCGTCGGCCAGCAGCAGTTCCGGCTCCCGGACCAGGGAGCGGGCGAGCGCGGCACGCTGGGCCTCCCCGCCGGACAGCTCGTTGGGCCAGGCGCGCTCCCGCCCCTTCAGACCCACCTCGGCGAGGGCGGCCCGCCCCTTCTCCTCGCCCTCGGTGCCCAGCAGTACGTTGTCCAGCACCCGCCGCCAGGGCAGCAGCCGGGAGTCCTGGAACACCACCGACACCCGCTGCGGCGCGGTGAGCCCGCCGCTGCCCGCGACCTCGTGGTCGAGGCCCGCGACCGCCCGCAGCAGGGTGCTCTTGCCGGAGCCGCTGTGCCCGAGGAGGGCCACGAACTGCCCGGCGGGGATGTCGAGATCGATGCCGTCGAGGACCGCGCGCCCCTCGAACGACCGGGTCAGTCCCCGCAGCCGTACGGCGGTCCGCTCGGCCGTGGTGGTCGCCGCCGCCCCGGTGGCCGTCAGCCGCTCAGTGTGCGTCGCCATGACAGCACCTTCCGTTCGATGAACCGGACCGCGCTGTCGGAGACCAGGCCGAAGATCCCGTAGACGACCAGCCCGACGAGGATGACGTCGCTCTGGCCGTAGTTCTGGGCCTGGAACATCAGATAGCCGAGTCCGTTGGTGGCGTTGATCTGCTCCAGTACGACCAGACCCAGCCAGGAGCCGGTCACCCCGAGCCGTAGTCCGACGAAGAAGCCGGGCAGTGCGCCGGGGACGACGATCTCGCGGATGAACCGGAACCGTGACAGGCCCTGCACCTCGGCGAGTTCGACGAAGCGGGTGTCGATGCCGGCCAGCGCGGCGTGCGTGTTCAGGTAGATCGGTATGTAGACGACGATGGCGATGATCGCGATCTTGAAGGTCTCGCCGATGCCCAGCCAGAGGATGAACAGCGGGATCAGGCCGAGCGTCGGGATCGCCCGGTTCAGCTGCACCGTCCCGTCGATCAGCGCCTCACCGGCCCGGCTGAGCCCCGAGGCCAGGGCGAGCGCGATCCCGGCGGTCAGCCCGATCGCGAACCCGGCCCCGGCCCGGCGCAGCGACGTCAGGATGTCGGTCGGCAGGGTCCCGTCCGTCCACAGACGGACTCCGGTCTCCAGCACGGTCCACGGGGCGGGCACCGCCGCGGGGTCCAACCGCTCCGTGGCGGAGGCGGCGGCCCACAGGGCGAGGAGGAGCAGCGGGCCGACGAGCCGGGAGGCGGGCAGCCGCCGCCCGGGGGAGAGCCGTCGCCGCCTGCGGACCTGGCCCGCCGCCCCGACGGCCACGGGCGTACCGGCCGCGCTCTCCGTCGTACCCGCCGCATGCTCTGCACTCGCCGTACTCGCCGTACTCGTGGCGCTCGTGATGTCGACGCTCGTGGTCACGGCCGTCACCTCCGGTACTCCGCGGGCACGGCCTTCGCCGCGACGGCTTCGAAGCGGCGGTCGAAGAGCGTGCCGACATCGAACTTCTTCACGAAGCCGCCCTCGGCGAGCAGCTCCGCCGTCTCCTGCTCCCACTTGATCGCCTCGTCCCAACCGGGCGGGAACAGCGGCTTGTTGGCGAGATCGCTGATCGACTTCGCCTGGGCGGCGGTCAGGTTCTGCGTCTTGACGTAGAACTCCTCGTTCCAGATGTCCGGGTGCTCGTACTGCCAGACCGCGCCCTTCGCCCAGTACGGGATGTACGCGGCCACCGCCGCGGCCTTCGCCGAGTCGGCCAGTACGGATGTAGGCGCCCACAGCAGGTTGAGCAGGTCCACCACGTCGGTGGTGAGGGTGCGGGCGCCCTTCGCCCCGTACTGCTGGAGATAGGCGGGTGCCTGCTGGTTGCCGAGCGGCGCGATGTCCACCTGGCCGGACTGGAGGGCCGTCAGGAACTGGTTGCTGGTCAGCGGGACGAGCTCCACGTCGTCGTAGGCGATCCCCGCCTGCTTCAGCGCCCGCAACAGGACGACACCCTGTGCCTGCCCCTGCGAGAAGGCCAGCTTCCTGCCCTTGAATTCCTTGACCGAGGTGATGTCGCTGCCGGGTTTGGTGGCGAACAGATAGTTCGGCTTGCGGGTGATGTTGATCGCGACGATCTTCGCGTCATAACCCTGGTAATGCGCCTGGATCGGCGGGATTCCCGCGTTGTTGGCGACATCGAGGGAACCGGAGCGGAAGGCGTTGATGACATCGGGGCCGGCCCCGATGTTCGCCCAGCTGCTCACCTGGAAAGGGAGTTCGCCCAATCCGGCGAGTTTCAGCTGCAATTGCTGCTGGTTCTGGAACGAGGCGATCTTCAGGCTGGTGCCCCGGGGGACCTTGGTCGCCAGCGGCGCGTCCACGGCCGTCCCGCCGGTCGCCGCACTGCTGTCGGCGCAGCCGCTCAGCGCGACGGCGGCGGCGCCGACGCCGAGGAGGGAGGAGAGGAAGAGACGCCGGTCGAGACCGGGCGGGGCGGACGAAGGCATGGGAGGACCCCCTGGGGTTCACAGGAAAAGCGCGAGCAGACGCGAGGCGGGATCGCGCATGGAAATCACGGCGAACGTACGCCGGAAAAGGAGAAATCACTGCGGGAGAAGGCCGGAGAAGCGGGCTTCCACGCAGGAGGAAGAACGCGCCGGGGGCGCGTCAACGTGTCAGCAACAGAGGGTGCGACAGGTCGTGAGAAGCATGAACATGATGTTCCCGGTCTCGCGTCGGTGGTGTCAACATTCGGAGTTTCTGAATTAATTCACCGGAGCGCGGCGGCCAGCGGATCGCGATAGAGCACGTCCAGGGCGACCGCGCCGCCCGCCATGGCCGGCACGGCGTCCGGGAAGCTCGTCGGCCGGATGTCCGCCGCCCGGTCGTGCGCGACGGCGCCCCGCAGTGCGGCGAGGCAGTCCTCGCGGGCGATGACCCCGATCTCGGTGACGACGACGGACTCCGGGTTCAGCACGTCGAGCAGCAGCCCCACGGCCCGCCCCACCGTCCGCGCCCGCTCCACCAGCAGCCGTACGGCCACCGGGTCGCCGCCCGCCGCCGCGTCCACCACATGCGTCGGGTTCACCCCGCCGATGACGCCGGCCTCCCGTGCCCGCCGGCACAGCGTCCGCTCGCTCAACTCGGCCTGGAGGCAGCCGGTCCGCCCGCAGTCGCAGGGCTCCGCCCCACCCGGCAGCGGCAGATGGGCGATCACCCCGGACTGGGAGCGCGGTCCGTGGTGCACCTCGTCGTTGGTCGCGAAGGCCGCGTCCACCATGTTGCCCACGAACAGATGCAGCACGCTCCTCCTGCCCCGGGCCCGCCCGAACAGCCGCTCCGCGCCGACCAACGCCCGTGCGTGCCCGTCGACATGGACCGGCAGCCCGGTGCGGGCACCGAGCACCTCCCGCACCGGCACCTCGCGCCAGCCGAGCAGCGGATGCTCCACCACCGTCCCGGACTCCCGGTCCACCCAGCCACCGGCCGCGAACCCGACCCCGAGGAGCCGGCGCCCCGGCAGGGCCGCCGACAGCGCTGCGATCCCGTCGCCGGCGCGTGCCAGCACCACCGCCGGATCGGCGGCGTTGTCGTGCTTCACCTCCCGCCGCAGCAGGACCCGTCCCCGCAGATCCAGCAGCGCGACCGTGGTGTGGGGCACCGCCACATGCACCCCGGCCACCGCGAACCGCGAGTCGTCCAGGTCGAGCGGTACGTGCGGACGCCCCGACCCCTTGGACTGCCGGGGCGGTTCGGCGTCCCGGATGAGCCCCAACCGCGCCAGCCCGGCGCAGTGGTCGGTCACCGAGGCCGGCGACAGGCCCGTCACCCGCGCGATGGTGCTGCGCGCCACCGGCCCGTGCTCCAGCACGGACCGCAGTACGACGCTGGCACTGGTCCGCCGCCGGTCGCTGTCGGCGGCACGCGGCACGGGAGAGGAACGGGACGGAAGAGGGGAGCGACGGGGAACGGATGGGGAGAGAGTGGGTGCTGCCGCGGTACGGGGCATCGCGATCATCCTCGGGTACGGGTCCGACACTGCGCCGTCGTGAGGCGAGGCGCGCCGGAGCCGCCTCACCCGGGGCGGCGACAGGTGGCCGTGCCCACGCGTCGCAGGTCGACGTAGCGACGCGACGAGAAGTACCGGGCCTGGGCAACCATGCGCCCGAAGCTAGCAAAGTGGGCCACCTCTGCCCAGACGGCGACCGACGGGCGAGACGGCATCTGTCCATCCCCACAATCCGATTGGTGAATCCCTACAGACCCCTCCGACCATGCGGACGTGGCACAAGCCACTCCACCTCAGTGACCGGTGTCACGCCTGCCCGGTGTAACCCGAGGTCATTGTCGAAAGCCCACCATGCGGTCGTTCCCGCCTTTGTCGACGGCTGACGGTGTCCTGTTCATGACCGCTGGGATAGCGTCACCGTGTTCGATGCCACGTACACCCTCTTTTCCCTCTACCCTCGCGGAGTCCCCATGAGTACGGCCGTCGCCCCCGCCCGCACCGGTCAGGTCCTCGCCGACCTGCTCCCCGCCTCCCGGGTACGGGACATCGCGCTGGTGGTCGGTGGCGCCGCCCTCACCGGGCTCGCCGCGCAGATCGCCGTGCCCGTGCCGGGCTCGCCGGTCCCGGTGACCGGCCAGACCTTCGCCGCGCTGCTGGTGGGCACCGCGCTCGGCGCCGGCCGCGGTGTCGCGTCCCTCGCCCTGTACGCGCTCGCCGGTCTCCTCGGTGTGCCGTGGTTCGCGAACGGCACGTCCGGTGTCGGCGTCTCCTTCGGCTACATCCTCGGCATGATCCTTGCCTCCGCGGCCGTGGGCGCCCTCGCCCGCCGGGGCGCCGACCGCTCCGTGCTGCGCATGGCCGGCACGATGCTCGTGGGTGAGGCCGTCATCTACGCCGTCGGTGTCCCCTACCTCGCGGCCACCGCCGACATCACCCTCGCCTCCGCCGTCGCGGTCGGCCTCACCCCGTTCCTGATCGGCGACGCGCTCAAGGCCGCGCTGGCGATGGGCGCGCTGCCGACGGCGTGGAAGCTGCTCGACAAGTGACGCCGTAGTCGCTGTGTGGGGGCGTTGCTCAGTGCGACGCCCCCCCACACACGTCATGTCTCCTGGCGGGCGCGCCGGTTGTTCCACCACAGGCCCGCCGCGCCGGCGGAGATCAGCGCGGCGCCCACCATGCCGAGCGGCAGGACCCGGTCGGCGGGGCCGGTCTGCGGCAGCTTGTCGGGCTTGTCGTCCTTGCCGCCCCCACCGCTTCCGTTCCCGCCGCCTCCGTTCCCATCGCCACCGTCACCGCCGCCCGGTGTGACCGGGCTGTTGTCGGTGCCGAGGAGGAGCGGTGTGGCCGGCTCGTTGGGTGACTGGTTCGTCGTGCCGAACGGCACCGGACCCTGCTGCCAGAACGTCTTCGAGCCGTCCGCGTTCTGCACCGGCAGACAGATGTCGCCCTTCTTCTTCAGGTCGAAGGTCGCGTCGATCGCATAGGTCTTCGACTTTCCGGGCGCCAGATCGTCGATCGCGCACGCGAAACCACTGTTGGCCCCATCGGGAAGATCGCCCTTGGCGATTTCCGTGCAGCCTTCGACATTCTTCACTGTCAGTCCGTCGAAACCGACCACGAGTAGACGGATTTTCCCGCTCGCCTTGCTTCCCTCGTTCTTTACGACCCCGGAGATCTCCGTTTCCTGCGACTTGTTGTCGACTTTGATCTCTTTCGACAGCAGCGTCGACAGCTTCACCCCTGCCGGCGCCGTGTCCATGACCTTTCCACCGTGATCGCTCAATCCCCCCTGGTCGTCCGCCGAGGCCGTGAAGCCGAGGATCATCACCGATGAGAACGACGCGGTGAGCAGCGATCCCACGACGGTCGTCCTGGTCTTCCCCTGACGAGAACTCATGTTCCATCCCCCTTGCGTCCCCCTGGCCGTGCCTGAATTCACGGCCATTGAAGAGGTACCACAAGATTTCTCGCCACTATGCTGGAGCGGCGAGAAGTGTGACCAATGCGCGACTTTTTGGTTCGGCTGTTGCGGAAGTGGGCACGTGTCGGTCGAAGGGGGGCATGGGGGTGCCGGGAATAACGAGGGGCGGAGTGCCGGGGCTTGTGGTGGCCGGCCGTTACACGTTGGTCGAATGCATCGGCCAGGGCGGAATGGGGCGAGTGTGGCGGGCCGCCGACGAAATACTCGACCGGCAGGTGGCGGTCAAGGAAATGCGGATCGACGGCCTCGATCCGGAGGACACCCGCACCCGACGTGAGCGCACCCTGCGGGAGGCCAGGGCCACGGCCCGGATCGACCACCCCCACGTCGTCCGCATCTATGACGTCGTCGACGAGGGCGAGCGGCTCTGGATCGTCATGGAACTGGTCGACGGCCGTTCCCTGGAACGGCTGCTGTTCGAGGACGGCCCCCTCGACGTACGGGAGACGGCCCGGATCGGTCTCGAACTCGTCGACGCGCTGGGCCAGGTGCACGCGCAGGGCGTTCTGCACCGTGACATCAAACCGGCGAATGTCCTCGTCCGCCGGACCGGCGGACGNNCGGAGGCGCTCACGATGGCCGGCATGCTCGTCGGCTCCCCCGACTACATGGCGCCCGAGAGGGTCTCCGGCCGCCCCCAGGGCCCGCCGTCCGACCTGTGGTCCCTGGGCGCGACCCTCTGCGCCGCCCTCGGCGGCCGCTCCCCCTTCTCCCGCACCACGACGCTCGCCACCCTGCACGCGGTCCTCTACGAGGAGCCCGAACTGCCTGCCACGGCGGGCGACCTGCACGACGTGCTCGCCGCCCTCCTGGAGAAGGACCCGGACGTACGCCCCGGCCTCCCCGAACTCACAGCGGCCCTCCACACCATCGCGACACCCCCGCCAGCCCCACCCACAGCCACGGTCACCCTGGAACCACGGACCACACCGAGGGCTGCTCCGGAACCAGAGGGTGCCGCACCGATCGCCGCAGACCCACGGGGCGGAGGGCCAGAGGGCGCCGATCCGCGGGTCGCCG
>NZ_LIQX01000775.1 GCF_001418475.1 Streptomyces ossamyceticus
GGCCGGTGCGGGGGCCTGGTGCGGTGGGCGTGGTCCGAGTGTCAGTGGCACGTGGCAGGATCGGGTGCGTGGCAGAGACAGCATCGAAGAAGACCGACACGACCACCGGCGGCAGCCGTCCCCGGCTCATGCTCATGGACGGGCATTCGCTGGCCTACCGCGCGTTCTTCGCGCTCCCCGCGGAGAACTTCACGACCGCGACGGGCCAGCCGACGAACGCGATCTACGGCTTCGCGTCGATGCTGGCGAACACGCTGCGCGACGAGGCGCCCACCCACTTCGCGGTGGCGTTCGACGTCTCCCGCAAGACCTGGCGCTCCGAGGAGTTCACCGAGTACAAGGCGAACCGCTCGAAGACCCCCGACGAGTTCAAGGGGCAGGTCGAGCTGATCGGCGAGCTGCTCGACGCCATGCACGCCGTGCGCTTCGCCGTCGACGGCTTCGAGGCCGACGACATCATCGCCACCCTCGCCACCCAGGCCGAGGCGGAGGGCTTCGAGGTCCTCATCGTCACCGGTGACCGCGACTCCTTCCAGCTGGTCTCCGAGCACACCACCGTGCTCTACCCCACCAAGGGCGTCTCGGAGCTGACCCGGTTCACCCCGGAGAAGGTGTTCGAGAAGTACGGCCTGACACCCGCCCAGTACCCGGACTTCGCGGCCCTGCGCGGTGACCCGTCCGACAACCTGCCCGGCATCCCCGGCGTCGGCGAGAAGACCGCCGCGAAGTGGATCAACCAGTTCGGTTCGTTCGCGGATCTGGTCGAGCGCGTCGAAGAGGTCAAGGGCAAGGCCGGACAGAACCTCCGCGACCACCTGGAGGCCGTCAAGCTCAACCGCCGCCTCACCGAGATGGTGCGCACGGTCGAGCTGCCGAGGACGGTCACCGACCTGGAGCGCGCCCCGTACGACCGCACGGCCGTCGCGATGGTCCTCGACACCCTGGAGATCCGCAACCCGTCGCTGCGCGAGCGGCTGCTGGCCGTCGACCCGGGGGCGGAGGAGGCCGACGCCGGCCGGCCGCCCGCCGAGGGCGTCGCCGTGGACGGCACGGTCCTCGCCTCCGGGGAGCTGACCCCCTGGCTCACCGAGCACGGCACGGAGATCCTCGGCGTCGCCACCGTCGACACGTGGGCGCTCGGCACCGGCTCGGTCACCGAGATCGCGCTCGCCGCCGCCGGGGGAGCGGCCGCCTGGTTCGACCCGACCCAGCTCGACGGGACGGACGAGACCACGTGGGCGGCCTGGCTCGCCGACCCCGCGAAGCCCAAGGTGTTCCACAACGCCAAAGCCGCGATGCGGGTCTTCGCCGAGCACGGCTGGACCATCGAGGGCGTCACCATGGACACCGCCCTCGCCGCGTACCTGGTCAAGCCCGGCCGCCGCTCCTTCGACCTGGACGCGCTGTCCCTGGAGTACCTCGGCCGGGAGCTGGCCCCCGCCGCCACCGCCGACGGGCAGCTGGCCTTCGGCGCGGACGACGGCGCCGAGGCCGAGGCCCTCATGGTGCAGGCCCGCGCCATCCTCGACCTGGGCGAGGCGTTCGGGCAGCGCCTGGAGGAGGTCGGCGCCGCCGAGCTGCTGCGGGACGTGGAACTGCCGACGTCCGCACTGCTGGCCCGCATGGAGCGCCACGGCATCGCCGCGGACCGCGCCCACCTCGAAGCCATGGAGCAGATGTTCGCCGGTGCCGTGCAGCAGGCGGTGAAGGAGGCGCACGCGGCGGCCGGGCACGAGTTCAACCTCGGCTCGCCCAAGCAGCTCCAGGAGGTCCTCTTCGGCGAGCTGGCCCTGCCCAAGACCAAGCGCACCAAGACGGGGTACACCACCGACGCGGACGCCCTGGCCTGGCTCGCCACCCAGACCGACAACGAACTGCCGGTCATCATGCTCCGCCACCGCGAGCAGGCGAAGCTCCGCGTCACCGTCGAGGGCCTGATCAAGACCATCGCGACGGACGGCCGCATCCACACCACCTTCAACCAGACCGTCGCCGCGACGGGCCGTCTCTCCTCGGTCGACCCGAACCTGCAGAACATCCCGGTCCGCACCGACGAGGGTCGGGCGATCCGCCGCGGCTTCGTCGTCGGCGAGGGCTTCGAGTCGCTGATGACGGCCGACTACAGCCAGATCGAGCTGCGGGTGATGGCGCACCTCTCCGAGGACGCGGGCCTCATCGAGGCGTTCACCTCCGGCGAGGACCTCCACACCACGGCCGCCGCGCAGGTGTTCGGGGTCGAGCCCGGCGCGGTCGACGCGGAGATGCGCCGCAAGATCAAGGCGATGTCGTACGGCCTGGCGTACGGACTGTCGGCGTTCGGGCTGTCCCAGCAGCTGAACATCGACGCGGGGGAGGCCCGCGCCCTGATGGACGCGTACTTCGAGCGCTTCGGCGGGGTCCGGGACTATCTGCGCCGCGCGGTCGACGAGGCGCGGGCGACGGGGTACACGGCGACGCTCTTCGGCCGCCGCCGCTATCTGCCCGACCTCAACAGCGACAACCGGCAGCGCCGCGAGGCCGCCGAGCGGATGGCGCTCAACGCGCCCATCCAGGGCACGGCCGCGGACATCGTCAAGATCGCCATGCTGAACGTGGGCCGCGCCCTGGAGGACGCCGGCCTCACGTCCCGCATGCTGCTCCAGGTCCACGACGAAATCGTCCTGGAGATCGCCCCCGGCGAGGGCGCCCGCGTAGAGGAACTCGTACGCCACGAGATGTCCAACGCGGTCCACCTCCGTGCCCCCCTGGACGTCTCGGTGGGCCACGGCCCGGACTGGGAATCGGCCGCCCACTGACCCCCGAGGAGGGGCCCGCCGCCCACATACCGGGCCGGGCCCCTCCAGAGGACCGACGTCTCCGGGCTGTCCCCTTATTCCCTCGCGACACCGCTCCGTCGGTCCGTCGGTCCGTCGGTCCGTCGGTCCGTCGGTCCGTCGGTCCGTCGGTCCGTCGGTCCGTCGGTCCGCCGCGCGGTCCCCTTACTCCACCGCAAGGGCGCCCGTCACCGCCGACCGAACCGGCTGCTATCCCCTATACACATCT
>NZ_LIQX01000776.1 GCF_001418475.1 Streptomyces ossamyceticus
GCACGCCGTACCTGTCCCTCGCCGACGCCGCCGAGATCTGCCGGGACTCGGCCCACCTGGTGCCCGACCTGCCCGCGCTCAAGCCCTTCCGGCCCGACACCCCCGTACGGCCCGTGGAGTCCTCGGCCCCGGCGGTACAGCCGCACCCGGTGACCGACTGAGCCGTACTCCCACTCCGGTCGGCGTGACCGTCTCGCGCCAAGTCTCTACCCCCGCCATGCCTGAACCCGAAAAGGAGCCGCTCCATGCGCGCCCAACTGGCCCGTGTCGACGCGGTGCTCGTCCAGGCGCTCATCGCCGCCGCGCTGTCCTTCGCCCACCTGCACGACATCGCCCTGGCGGCCGGACAGGACGGATGGAAAGCGTGGGCCTACCCCGTCTCGGTCGACCTGCTGCTCGTCGCCGCCTGGCGCCGACTGCGGACCGGGGAGGCGAAAGCGGCCGGGTGGTGCTGGTTCGTCATCGCCCTCGCCGCCTCCCTCGGCGCCAACGTCGCCACCGCCGGCCTCCTCGACATGAACGACGTCCCGGCCTGGCTGCGCATCCTCGTCGCGGGCTGGCCCGCCGTCGCCTTCCTCGGCGGAACCCTCCTCGCCCACACCACACCGACAACGGCTGACGAGAACGCCGAGCCCGCGGACGGCTACTTGGACCAGGCGGACGCCCCCGAACTCGTCCCGAACCTCGACTCGGAGGAACCGCCGGAACCGCCGCCGACTCCACCCGCCATCGAGCCACCCCCGCCCGAGCGCCCCGCCGTCGCCGTCCCGGCCGCCCTCGTCGAACACGCCCGCAAAGTCGCCGCCGAGCACCACACACGCACAGGCACACCCATCGACACCCCGACACTCCGCGCCCGCCTCGGCGTCCCCACGCCCATGGCCGAAGCCATCGCCGCCCAACTCACCTGACAGACGAGGAGACCAACACCATGCGCCCCTTTATCCAGTCGGCCCTGGAGCGCTCCGCCGAGCTGACCCGCGACAACCGGCTCGTGGACGCCGTGGCCCTCGCCGAAGCCGCAATCAAGCGGGCCACCCCCAACGAACACCGAAAGATCGAGCAGTGGCTCACCGACCACGCCCACGACTTCACCGGAGAGGACGCCCGCTGATGTCCCGCCGCTTCCGCGACGTCACCCGCATCGGCCCCGTCCAGGTCGCCACGTCCTACGACGGCCGGGGCCGTGAGAAGCACACCGCCGCCTGTACGGCTCCGCGCTGCGGCTTCTCCGCCGACTACGACAGCCGTGCCGCCGCCGAGCTTGCCGCCCGCACGCACCGCTGCCCCGTCCGCTGATCCTCCGAAGGGACCCCGTACATCGTGACCGTCAGCCTGCCGCTCGTCGTCGTCCTCGGCTTCTTCGCCTGGGGCGCGGTCAAGTTCCTCGGCGTCCGTACCTGGGTCGTCGTCCTGATCGCCCTCTTCGGTTTCTGGCTCTCGCAGACCTTCTTCGCCCCCGCCATCGAGTCCGGCACGCGTACCGGCGTGGACGTCATAAACGGCTCACATGCCTAGACGAGTAGATAAGGAGAGCCTGACCGTGTTCTGGCCCAAGTACCCCGACAACCCGACCCCGCCGCCCGCGCACACCCACGCCCCGGCCGACCCGGCGACCGTCCAGCGCACGCTCCCGGCGGTCCACATCAGCCCCGCCGTGGTGGCGGCCGTGGTCGTCGGCGGTGTCGTCCTGACCGCGCTCCTGGCCGCCGTCGCCGTCTCGGCCATCTCCGTCGCCATCGCGGCCGTGGTCCTGCGCTCCCTGCTCCGCGAGCACAACCGGCGCTGAACCGCGCCAAGCACCTGGGGCGGCACACACGACCAAGCATCTGCCGCCCCAGGGCCATAACTCCTGACCGAGCCAGTCAGAAGGAGACCCCCATCTTCGCCCGCACCACCCCGCCCCCGCTTCCGGAACTCGCAAGGCTCGCCGAGCACGGCACCCTGCCCGGTATCCTCCGCCAGCTCTCCGGCCTCGGCGGCTGCACCCACCCGATCCGCCTGGACGGCCACCGCACCGAGTACGACATCGACACCACGACCGGCGAGATCGGCCGCGTCATCCAGCACCTCGACTCCACCGACCTCCCGGCCGGGAACCTCCTCGTTCGCTGCAACAACCGCCGTACCACCCGTTGCGCGGCCTGCGCTGAGGTCTACCGCCGTGACACCTTCCACCTGATCACCTCGGGCCTGCGCGGCGGCAAGGGTGTCCCCGAACACGTCGGCATCCACCCCCGCGTCTTCGCCACCTTCACCGCCCCGAGCTTCGGCCCGGTCCACAACCGCCCCACCGGCGGCCGATGCCGCTGCGGCCGGACCCACGCCGAGGACGACCCAGCCCTGGGCACCCCACTCGACACCGACCGCTACGACTACCGCGCAGCCGTCCTGTGGAACGCACACGCCGGCGCCCTCTGGGCCCGCTTCACCACCTACCT
>NZ_LIQX01000777.1 GCF_001418475.1 Streptomyces ossamyceticus
GCCCCCCACCAGCCCCTCCCCGGGCAGTCAGCGCATCCTCCACGGCCCTGCGGATCACGGCCCGCAGACGGGAGGAAGAAGGAAGGAATCATGTTCTCCGCTCTGGGCTCGGCCCTTCACCGCCGAAGGGTCGCGGTACTCCTCCTGTCCCTCCTGGTCACCGCCCTGGCCACGGTCTACGGCGGCACCGTGGCGGAGAAGCTCTCCAACGGCCTGTCCGACTACGACGATCCGGGCGGCGGCAACGTCGCGGCCCGCGAGATCATCGAACGGGCCACCGGCATCGACCCCCAGCAGGGCCATCTGCTGCTGGTCCGCACCGATGAGCGACTCGACAAGGACACCGCCCCGCCCAAGGCCGTCACGGCCGCCGCGGAGCTCCTGCGGTCCCGCCCCGAGGTCGAGCAGGTGGTCGACTACACCTCCCCGGACGGCGCCGCGCTCATCTCCCGCGACGGACGCAGCACCGTGGTCGTCGGCGCCACCGGCTCCATGACGGACCAGGAGAGCGCCCGCGCCGTGGAGGGTCTCCAGAAGGCCATCGACGACGATCCCACCCTGCGCGGCCGCACCTGGCTGGGCGGCGCCACACCCGGCCACGTCCAGGTGGCCGAGGTCTCGGACACCGACCTGACGCAGGCCGAACTCCTCGCCACCCCGGTGATCCTGGTCGTGCTCTTCCTGGTCTTCCGCGGGCTGGTCGCAGCGCTGCTCCCCCTGCTGGGCGGCATCGTCTCCCTGCTGCTCACCATGGCCGGCCTGCGCGTCGCCACCGAGTTCATGAACGTCTCCACCGGCGCGATGAGCCTCGCCTTCGCCCTCGGCCTCGGTCTGTCCATCGACTTCGGACTGCTGCTCGTCTCCCGCTACCGCGAAGAACTCGCCGAGCGCGGACCCGGCGCCGAGGCAGTCCTGCGGACCGTCGCCACCGCCGGCCGCACCGTGCTGTTCAGCGCCCTCACCGTGGCCGCGGCCCTCGCCGCGCTGATCGCGTTCCCGCAGCCCTACCTGCGGTCCATGGGACTGGCGGGCGTCATCACCGTGGTGTCCGCGGCCCTGTTCGCCCTCCTCGGACTGCCCCCGCTGCTCGCCCTGCTGGGCAAGCGGGTCAACTCCCTGGCCCCGCGCCGCTGGCAGCGTACGGCCGGTGCCGCCCGCGCCACCGAGGGACGCTGGTACCGCGTCGCGCAGGCCGTGATGCGCCGCCCCGCGATCTTCGCGCTCGCCGCCACGGCCGTGCTCCTGCTGATCGCCTCGCCGCTGCTGGGCGTGCGCTTCACCGGAGTGGACCCCACCCTCCTGCCCGAGGAGACCAGCGCGGGCCGGGTCGCCGCCGTGCTCGACGAGGACTACGACGCGAGGGCCACCTCGCCCCTGCAGATCGTGCTGGAGACCGACGGCGCCCCGGACACCTCCCGGCTCGCCGACTACACGGAGCGGATCGGCGCCGTTCCCGGCGTCAAGGCGGTGGGCACCCCCGTCGAACTCGACGACCGGTACTGGGAGATCGACGCCGTCCTCGCCGAGGACCCCCTGACCGACTCCTCCATGGACGCCGTCGAGGCCGTCCAGGACCTGGCCGCCCCGTACCCCGCCCTGTACACCGGCCGGACCGCCGACTTCCTGGCGCAGCGTCAGAGCATCGGCGACAGCCTGCCCCTGGCCGGCGGCATCCTGGTCGTCGTCACCCTGCTGCTCCTCTTCGCCTTCTCCGGCTCGGTGGTGCTGCCGCTGAAGGCCCTCGTGATGAACCTGCTGTCCACCGGCGCCGCCTTCGGTTTCCTGGTGTGGGTGTTCCAGGACGGCAACCTCGGCTTCGCCCCGCAGACCGGGTTGGAGGCCACCACGCCCGTCCTGGTCTTCGCGCTCGCGTTCGGACTGTCCACGGACTACAACGTCTTCCTGCTGAGCCGTATCAAGGAGGCCAGGGCCCAGGGCCTGGACAACCGTGAGGCGGTCGCCCAGGGCCTGTCCCGCACCGGCGGGATCGTCACCTCGGCCGCGGTCCTGTTCTGCATCCCGGTGGGCGCGCTCGCGATGTCCCGGCTGGTGTTCATCCAGGAGCTGGGCCTCGGCGCGGCGTTCGCCGTCCTCATCGACGCGACGGTGGTACGCGCCTTCCTCGTCCCCTCCCTGATGGCCCTCCTCGGCGCCGCCAACTGGTGGGCCCCGTCCCCCCTGCGCGCCCTGCACCGCGCCCTGCGCCTCGACCGGATGGAACACGCCGCGGAGGACACGCCTGCGTCCACTCCGGCCCCCGACAGGACGGCCGCACCCGTCGGCTGACACCACCCCTTCCCCCACCGCCACCACCGCCCCGACACGACGAAAGGCCGTCCGCCCATGCCGAAGGTCACCCAGGCCCACCGGGACGCCCGCCGGCGGCAGATCCTGGACGCCGCTCGCACCGTGTTCGCGGAGAAGGGATTCGCCCAGTCCTCCACCGGTGACATCGTGGCGCGCTCCGGACTGTCCGCCGGTGCGCTCTACCACTACTTCCCGAGCAAGGACCATCTGATCCAGGCCGTGTGCGAGGACGCGATCCACACGGCCCTGGACGACGTCACCTCGTCGAGCCTGCCCGAGTCGCCGGAACGCGTCCACGGCACCCGCGACGGGCGGGAACACGCGCGGTTGATGGCGCAGATCTGGGGCGAGGCGGCCGTCTCGCCCCGGCTGGCCGAACGGGTCCGCCACCACCTGGCGACGGCACACGCCAAGGCCACCGACCTCATCCGCGTGGAACGCACCGTCCGCGGCGTCCCCGCGGACCGGGACGCCACCGGAACGGCCCACGTCCTGCTGGCCCTCCTCACCGGCTACACCCTGCGCCTGGCCATGGGCGACGAGGAGAGCCCCGACGCGTTCGTCCGGGCGATAGACACGATCATCAAGACCCCCTGACCACCGCCCCACTGCACGGCCCCACGGCCCCCGCGCCACCGCCCGCGTACGGCGATCCGGCCGGGGGCTGTGGAGTGAGTGGCTGTGGAGTGAGTGGCTGGGCGTGAAGAGCTGACCGGGCGCTGTGGGGCGCGCGACGGTTGCGCGGGCAGCCGCCGGTGCCCGCGTACGGGCGCCCACGGCTGTGGGGGCGGGGTTGTGGTCGAGCGGGGCCGCCCGAGGGCGCGGATCGAGCCGGTGGCCGTGGGGTCGGCCGCAGGTTGTAGGGGGCAGTCGGCGGCGCGGAGATCAATCGGCGGCACGGAGGTCAGCCGGCGGCCACGGAGTTGGCCGACGGTCGTAAGGGCCGTGGCCGACCGGAGGCCGTGGGGCGAGTCGACGGCCGTGCCGTCACCCGCCGTTCGTGGGCGCCGACCCACGGCCGTGGTGGTCGTCCCACGGCCTGTGGCGGTCGATCCGTGGCTGTGGTGGTCGTCCCACGGCCTGTGGTGGTCGATCCGTGGCTGTGGTGGTCGTCCCACGGCCTGTGGTGGTCGATCCGTGGCTGTGGCAGTCAACCGGTGGCCTGTGTTGGTCGTCCCGTGGCTGTGGCAGTCAACCCGTTGCTGTGTTGGTCGTCCCGCGGCCGGGGCAGTCAACCCGTCGCTGTGTCGGTCGTCCCGCGGCCGGGCCGGTCGTCCCGTGGCCCGCGCCGGTCGATCCGGGACCGCGCCGGTCGATCCGGGACCGTGCCGGTCGTCCCGTGGCCGTGTCGGTCAACCCGGCGTCGTGGGGGTCAGCCCCAGGTCCACCGCCGCCTTGCGCAGGGCGTCCGTCACCGCTGCGATCAGGGGCTCGGGGCCGGTGCGGGAGGCTCGGTGGACGGCGGCGACGCGGCGGTGGCCCGCTACGGGTGCCGACGGAAGGGCGATGGTCTCTGCGGGGGCCCCGGCGAGGGCCAGCGTCGGGACGACGGCGGCGCCGAGCCCCGCCCGGACCAGGGCGAGGACGGTCGGGAACTCCCGGCCGACATGGGCGCGCCGCGCGGTGAAGCCGTACTCCGCGGAGATGCGCTCCAGCGCGCGCCCGCACGCGGTGTCGGACGGCGCCGCGACCCAGGGGCGCTCGGCGAGGTCACGCACCGAGCGGGGCGGCGGCGACCAGTCCGCCGGAGTGATCACCCGGTACTCGTCGTCCGCGACGGGCGTGGACGCCAGGTCCCGCCACTGCTCGTCGGGGTCGGGGTCCGCGCCGTCGTACTCGACGACCAGCACGTCCAGGCCACCGGTGCGCAGCTCCCGCAGGGCGTCGGGGCCCTCCGCCTCGATGACGCGCGGCTCCAGGCCCGGATGGGTGCGGGCGAGGGCGGCGAGGGCCGGGACCAGGAGGTGGCACACCGCCGAGGAGAACGCGGCGACCGCCACCGGGCCGGTCGCCCGGCCGGTGAGTTCGGCGAGTTCACGGCGCGCCTCGGCCAGCTCGTGCTCGATGCGTTCGGCGCGTGCCGCCAGCAGCCGCCCCGCCGGGGTCAGCCCGGCCCGGCGTCGCGAGCGGTCCACCAACGGACGGCCGACCTCCCGCTCCAGCTGCGCGAGATGCTGCGAGACGGCCGACGGCGTCAGATGCAGCACCTTCGCGGCGTCCACCACACCGCCGCGCAGCGCCACGGCGCGCAGGACGCGCAGGCGGCGGGGGTCGAGTTCCATAAGCGGCACTGTAGCTCCGCTTCAGTAATCCTTGCTTGTGATGAAGTGCCACTGCATGGAGGATCGGCCCATGAGCGAGAACGACGAGCAGTGGCGGGTCCGGTTCGACGCCGAGGTGACCTTCGGCAACGGCGGCGGACTGCAGACGCAGGGCTTCATGCTGGACGTGCCCGGCCCGGAGATCGGTGACGGGGAGCTGGCCGAGCTGTTCGTCCGGCATCTCGGACTGCTCGTGGTCGACAAGGTGCACGTCAGCGGCCGGGAGGCGGTGCGAGAGCCGCACAAGGGGTCGCGCGGCACGATCGGCGAGGGCCGCAGGACCGCGGACGGCACGGAGAGCGGCGCACACGAGGCGGGTGCCGCATCCGTGAGGGACGGTGGGCGCAGGCGGGCCGGCCGCCGGACGGTCGACCTCAGCCACACCATCCGGCACGGGATGACCACGTACCCCGGACTGCCCGGCCCCGAGATCGGCGAGCACCTCACACGGGACGCGTCCCGCGACCACTACGCGCCCGGCACCGAGTTCGCCATCGGCCGCATCACGATGGTCTCCAACACGGGCACCTACCTGGACAGCCCCTTCCACCGCTTCAGCGGCGGACACGACCTGGCCGGGCAGCCCATCGGCACGTTCGCCGACCTCGACGGCCTCGTCGTCCGTGTGCACGACACCGGACAGCGGGCCGTGGACCGGGCGGCGTTGCTGCCGTACGAGGTGACGGGGCGGGCCGTACTGATCCACACCGGGTGGGACCGGCACTGGGGCACCGAGCGGTACGGCCACGGCCACCCCTACCTGACGGCGGACGCCGTGGCCTGGCTGGTGGACCAGGGGGCGGCCCTGGTCGGTATCGACTCCCTCAACATCGACGACACCGACGACGGCACCCGCCCGGCCCACACCGGGCTCCTCGCCGCCGGCATCCCCGTCGTGGAGCACCTGCGCGGCCTGGAGCAACTCCCGCCGCAGGGCTTCCGATTCCACGCCGCGCCACCGGCGGTGGAGGGGATGGGCACCTTCCCCGTACGGGCGTACGCGCTCCTCGACGAGGCGGGCGGCGGGGCCGGGTGAGAGGGGTGGGTGAAGCGCGCGGAACGAAAGCCGGCGCTGATCGACATGCTCGGCCGGTGTGACCGGGCCGACGGCAGGCCGGTGCGTCGCGGCGGTTGCAGGTGTCCGAGGCGGGACTACTCGGTGGCTACGGGCCGGAAGGAGTGTCTAGGCTGAGCCGG
>NZ_LIQX01000778.1 GCF_001418475.1 Streptomyces ossamyceticus
CGGGCGCCCGCCCCGGCCGCGCGGATCTCCTCGGCGATGACGGCCGTCTCGGAGCGCACGGTGGCCGGCGCGGGCCGGAAGCGCAGGAGGCGCCGGGCCTCCAGGGCCAGGACGTCGGGCAGGGCGTCGGCCGGGACGACGGTGTGGAAGACGGTGTGGTCGCGATGGGTCTCGGCGTTGCACATCCCGCCGGCCTCCTGCACGAGAGCGACGAAACCGGCGCCCTCCGCACCGGCGCCCTCCGCACCGGCGGCCCGACCCCCAGCTTCGTCCAGGGCCCTTTGCGCAGCCCCTTCTTCAGCCCTGCCGGCAGCCGCTGCCGCAGCCCCCGACTCAGCCGCGTTCCTCGCCCCGTCGGCCGCCCCGTCGGCCGCGCCGTCGCCGTAGCGGTCGTCGTGTCCCTCGCCGCGAGGGAACATCAGGTGCTCCACCAGGTGCGCCATCCCGTGCCGTCCCGGTGGGTCGTCGTCGCCGCCCGCCGCCACGGTGAGGGCGACCGCCACGAGGCCGCGGCCGGGGGTCTCCTCGGTGACCAGCCGGAGGCTCACCGCAGGGGCCGGTACACGGAGACGCACATCTTCCGGCTGTCGCCGCCGTCGAAGGGCTGCTCGCGCCAGCCGGAGTAGCGGGCGGAGAGTTCCAGACGGGCGATACCGGCGAGGAGGTCGAGCTCGCTCGGCCACAGGTAACGCATCACCGTCGTCGCCGACTTCGGGGCCTCGCCGTCGAGGAACAGCGTGTTGTGGATCATCATGTTCTGCGAGGCGGGCAGCACGCCGATGGACTCGATCATCGCGCCGCGCCCGTCGATCGGGTACGTGCTGATCTCGTTCTTCTTCTGCACGTGGTAGTCGCTGGGGTCGAACGTCTCGATGACCACGTGCCCGTCGGGTGCCGTGTGCCGGGCGACCGCGTGCATCAGGGCGATCTGCTCGTCCGGGGCGACCGCGCAGCACAGGGAGTTGAAGGGTGCGAGGACGACGTCGAAGGCGCGGCCCAGGTCGAGGGTGGCGAAGTCGGCGTGGACGGGGGTGATCCGGCCCTCGGGGTCCTTGTGCGCCAGGCGGGCCAGCATGCCCTCGGAGGAGTCGACGCCGTGCACCCGGAAGCCCTTGTCGGCGAGCGGCAGGGCGACCCGGCCGGTGCCGACGCCGAGTTCGAGGACGCTCGCGCCGGGCGCGGTGAGGGTGAGGAGGAAGTCGGCGATGTCCTCCAGGTCGGGGGTGGCCGGGTAGATCTCGTCGTAGACCTCGGCGAGCGCGTCGCTGTACGCGGTGGTCAGGGCGGTGCCGAGCCCGGCACCCGTCTCGGCGGCGTCGGCCGGGCCGGTCGCCGGGGTCTCTTCGGTTGCCACGCTGGTCGTCATCGTCCGCCTCCGGAGCGGGTGTCGAGGTTGTTCTGGGGGTGCAGCGGGTCGATGCCCGCCTCGTGGAAGGCCCGTACGACGTACGCCTCGCGGCTGTCGTCGCCGTCGGACAGGGCGTGGGCGATGAGTCCGCCGGCGAGGGCGAAGGCGCGGTGCTGGCCGAAGCTCATGCCGTCCTGGCCGGGGCGCGGGTCCTCGGGGTCCCAGGCGGCGGCGACGCCGGGCGCCAGTTCCTCGGTGAAGACGGACGTGCCGTCGCCGGTGAGGGTGCCCGCGTGGGGGGCGACGGCGGTGGCGACCGCGCGTTCGCCGGGGCGGTGGTCGCCGTGCAGGTAGACGACGACGGAGTCCCGGCGCGGATAGTCCTGCGGATCGGAGAGGACCTTCGCGTGGTACCGCGCGCCCGCCTCCTCCAGCGCGCCGAGCGCCGTGCCCCACAGGGCGACCGCCGCGTCCGCGTCCCGCGCGTGCAGGAAGAGGCGGCGTACGGGGCCGGCGGGGCGGGGCAGCGGGCGAGAGCCCATGACGTAGAAGAAGCCGGGGGAGAGCGCGGGGCGGGCGGCCTCCAGGGCGAGTTCGACCAGGTCGCCGGGTGCGGGCGGGGCGGCCGGCGCCAGCAGCCGCTCGGCCGGGACGCGGGGGGTGACCTCGGGGAGGCGTACGACGAGCTGGTCGCCGTCGGGCCGGTGGAGCACCTCGACG
>NZ_LIQX01000779.1 GCF_001418475.1 Streptomyces ossamyceticus
CTGCTCGGCGGCGCGCCGGACGACCCCCTGGACGCCCTGCGCGTCCAGCAGGAACTCGACCGCATGGAACAGGCGCTGCTCCCGGCGATGTCCGCCCCCGACCTGGACCCCGGCACCCGCGCCGACCTCGCCCAGCGGCTGCGCGACCTCGCCGCCCGGCTCAGCGGCACCGATCCCGACGCCGCTCCGCGGACCGCGGACGTCCTGGAGTCCGCCACCGACGACGAGATCTTCGACCTCATCGACCGTGACCTGGGCGTCGGCTGACGCCCGCCTCCGCCGCCGACGCTCACCCGCAGCAGGGCGGCCTCACCGCGCGGCGAGGCCGCCCCACCACACCGATCTGGAGTCGACCATGACCGAGGACAAGCTCCGCACCTATCTGCGGCGGGTCACGGCGGAGTTGCAGCAGACCCGCGACCGGCTGCGCGAGTCCCAGGACCGGTGGCGCGAACCCCTCGCCGTCGTCGGCATGGCCTGCCGGCTGCCCGGCGGCGCCGACTCGCCCGAGAAGCTGTGGCGCGTCGTCGCCGACGGCACGGACGCCGTCGGCGGACTCCCCACCGACCGCGGCTGGGACCTGGAGAACCTGTACGACCCCGACCCCGACAAGCCGGGCAAGACCTACACGCGGGAGGGCGCGTTCCTGTACGACGCGGGCGACTTCGACCCCACCCTCTTCGGTGTCTCGCCGCGTGAGGCCCTCGCGATGGACCCGCAGCAGCGGCTGCTGCTGGAGATCTCCTGGGAGGCGATCGAACGCGCCCGGATCGACCCGCTCTCGCTGCGCGGCAGCCGCACCGGCGTCTTCGTCGGCGGCCTGCCCACCGGATACGGCGCGCTCCTCATGGACTCCGAGGAGGACCAGGGCTACGCCCTGACCGGCGGCAGCGGCAGCGTCATGTCCGGCCGCGTCTCCTACGCCCTCGGCCTGCAGGGCCCGGCGGTCACCGTAGACACCGCCTGCTCCTCCTCCCTCGTCGCCCTCCACCTCGCCGCCCAGTCCCTGCGGCAGGGCGACTGCTCCATGGCCCTGGCCGCCGGGGTCGGTATCCTCGCCACCCCGGCCGGCTTCGTCATCTTCGCCCGCCAGCGCGGCCTGTCCCGTGACGGCCGGTGCAAGGCGTTCGCCGACGCCGCCGACGGCATCGGCTGGGGGGAGGGGGCAGCCGTCGTCCTCCTGGAACGCCTCTCCGACGCCCGGCGCAACGGCCACCCCGTCCTCGCGGTGCTGCGAGGCTCGGCCGCCAACCAGGACGGTGCGTCGAACGGCCTGAGCGCGCCCAACGGCCCCGCTCAGCAGCGGGTGATCCGGCAGGCCCTGGCGAGCGCGGGCCTGTCACCGGCGGACGTGGACGCGGTCGAGGCGCACGGCACGGGCACCCGGCTCGGCGACCCCATCGAGGCGCAGGCGCTGCTGGCGACCTACGGGCAGGACCGTGAACGCCCTCTGTACCTGGGCTCGTTGAAGTCCAACATCGGGCACACCCAGGCGGTGTCGGGTGTGGCGAGTGTGATCAAGACGGTGCTCGCCCTGCGCCACGGGACGCTGCCGAGGACACTGCACGTCGACGAGCCGTCCAAGGAGGTCGACTGGTCGGCGGGGTCGGTGGAACTCCTCACGGAGGCACGCTCCTGGCCCGAGACCGGCCGCCCCCGCCGGGCGGGGGTGTCGTCCTTCGGGATCAGCGGCACCAATGTGCATGTGATCGTGGAGCAGGCCCCGCCGCCGGACGCGTCGGCCGAGTCCGAGCCCACCCCCGACAGTGCGCCCGGCGCCGTTCCCGTCCCCTGGACGCTGTCCGCCGCCACCGGCGACGCTCTGCGTGACCAGGCCCGTCGCCTCCTCGACCACGTGGCCGATCACCCCGAGTACACGGCAGCCGACATCGGGCACTCCCTCGCCACCACCCGAGCGGCCCTCGCCCACCGTGCCCTCGTCCTCGCCGACTCGTACGACGCCCTCCTCACCCGCGTGCGGGCCCTGGCCGAGGGCGAGGACGCACCCGGCGTGGTGACGGGCACGGGCACCAAGGCCAAGACCGTGTTCGTGTTTCCGGGGCAGGGTTCGCAGTGGGTGGGGATGGCGGTGGAGCTGCTGGCTTCCTCTGCGGTGTTCGCGGTGCGGATGGGGGAGTGCGAGGAGGCGTTGTCGGCGTTCGTCGACTGGTCGCTCACCGAAGTCCTGGACGACGAGGCTGCGTTGGGTCGGGTGGATGTGGTGCAGCCGGTGTTGTGGGCGGTGATGGTGTCGCTCGCGGAGGTGTGGCGGTCGTACGGGGTGGAGCCCGCCGCGGTGATCGGTCACTCGCAGGGGGAGATCGCGGCGGCTGTCGTGGCGGGGGCGCTGTCCTTGGAGGACGGTGCTCGGGTCGTGGCGCTGCGTTCGAAGGCGATCCTGGCCCTGTCGGGCAGGGGTGGCATGGCGTCGGTGCAGTTGCCCGTCGACGAGGTGCGGGAGTTGGCCGCGCTGGTCGACGGCCGGGTGGAGGTGGCGGCGGTCAACGGCCCGGTCTCCGTGGTGGTCGCGGGGACGCCGGAGGGGCTGGACGCGGTGATCGCCGAGGTCGAGGCCCGCGGCGCACGCGCCCGTCGTATCGCCGTGGACTACGCGTCCCACTCCGCCCATGTGGAGCAGATCGAGGGGGAGTTGGCCGAGGTGCTGGCGCCGGTGGCGCCGGTGTCCTCGGCGGTGGCGTTCTATTCCTGTGTCACCGGTGGCCGTCTCGACACGGCCGGGCTGGACGCTGGGTACTGGTTCCGCAATCTGCGGCAGCCGGTGCGGTTCGAGGAGGCGACGCGGGCCCTGCTGGAGCAAGGTCACGGGTTGTTCGTCGAGGTCAGCCCCCATGCGGTGCTGACGGGTGCGGTGCAGGAGACGGCGGAGGCGGCCGGCCGCGAGGTCGCGGTCACCGGGACGCTCCGACGGGGTGAGGGCGGCCCGGAGCGGCTCCTGCTGTCGCTCGGGGAGGTGTACGTCCACGGCGCCCCGGTCGACTGGCGGGAGTGCTTCACCGGGACCGGCGCCCGGACGGTCGACCTGCCCACCTACGCCTTCCAGCACCGCCGCTACTGGACGGAGATGCCCACCACCACCGGCAGCGCCACCGGCCGGACGGCCGACGGCTGGCGCTACCGCGTCGCCTGGCGGCGCGTCAATCCGGCCGGCACCACCCCGCTGACGGGACGCTGGCTGCTGATCGCACCCGAGGGCGACGGGGGAGAGACCGCCGAGGCGCTGCGGGCCGCCGGTGCCGAGGTGCAGGTCTCGGCCATGCCCCCGGCCGGCCTGGACGGTGAGTACAGCGGCGTCGTGGCGCTGCCGGACTCGGCCGGCGACGCCCTCGCGCTCACCCGGGAGCTGCACGCGGCCGGCGTACGGTCGCCGCTGTGGTGGCTGACACGGGGCGGGGCCGCCGTCGCCACGAGCGACGCCGTACACGGCGGGGCGGCCCAGCTGTGGGGGCTCGGGCAGGTGGTGGGTCTGGAGCACCCGGACTGGTGGGGCGGGCTCGTCGACCTGCCCCGCACCTGGAGCGAGAGCACCCCGGACCTGCTGGCCGCCCTGCTGGCGGGGTCCGCCGGGGGCGAGGACCAGCTCGCGATCCGCGGGTCCGCCGTCTACGCGCGGCGCCTGGTGCGCGCCCCGCTCACCGACAGGGGGCCGGTACGGCCGTGGAAGCCGCGCGGCACCGTCCTGATCACCGGCGGCAGCGGAGGCATCGCCGCGCACCTCGCCCGCCGCCTGGCCGCCGAGGGCGCCGAACATCTGCTCCTGCTCAGCCGACGCGGCGCCGACGCACCCGGCACCGGGGCGCTCGCGGAGGAACTGCGCTCCCTGGGAGCCGAGGTGACGTTCGCGGCGTGCGACGTCACGGACCGCGACGCCCTGGCGGCCGTGCTCGCGGACGTACCGGTGGAGACCCCGCTGACCGCCGTCCTGCACACGGCCAGCTCCACCGCCTACGGCCCCGTCCTGGACATCGAGGCGCGGGACTTCGCGGACGGTACGGCGGCGAAGGCGGAGGGCGCCCGTCATCTGGACGAGTTGACCGGCGGTGTGGACCTCGACGCGTTCGTGCTGTTCTCGTCGGGGGCGGCGGTGTGGGGCAGTGCGGGCAACGGCACGTACGCGGCGGCCAACGCCTACCTGGACGGTCTGGCCCATGAGCGGCGGGCGCGTGGGCTGCCCGCGACCTCCCTCGCCTGGGGCGGCTGGGCCGACGGCGGCATGCTGGAGGGCTTCCCGGCACTCGCCGACCAACTGGACCGCATGGGCGTACGGCAGATGCGCCCGGAGTTGGCCATCGACGTCATGTGGGAGGCCGTCGAGCAGGGGGAGACCACGCTCACCGTCAGCGACATGGACTGGGAGCGGTTCGCACCCGTCTACGCGCTGGCCCGCCGCCGCCCCCTGATCGAGGAGATCCCGGAGGCCGCCCGCGCCCTGCGCGGCGAACAGCCCGACAGCGCGGGCGGCGACGGCACGGCCGCCGGGCGGCTGCGCGGCACCCTCACCGCGCTCAGCGAACCCGAACAGCGCGCCACCGTACTGGAGTTGGTCCGTTCGCGGGCCGCCGCCGTACTGGGCCACGACGACCTGGCGGAGGTCGCCGCCCACCGCCCCTTCAAGGACCTCGGCTTCGACTCGCTGACCGCGACGGAACTGCGGAACCGGCTGAACGCCGCCACCGGCCTGCGGCTGCCCGCCACCCTCGTCTTCGACCACCCCACCCCCACCGCCCTCGCCGGACGTCTGCGGGACGAACTCCTCGGCGCGACGGAGGCGGCGGCCGCCCCGCCCGCCGGGCGCCGGCCCCAGGACGACGATCCGCTCGCCGTCGTCGGCATGGCCTGCCGGTACCCCGGCGGCGTGCGCGGCCCCGAGGACCTGTGGCGGCTCGTCACCGAAGGCCGCGACGAGATGGCGGACTTCCCCGCCGACCGCGGCTGGGAGGCACTGTCGCTGTACGACCCCGGACGGCAGACCACCCTCGCCGGACAGGGCGCCTTCCTCTACGACGCGGGCGACTTCGACGCCGAGTTCTTCGGCATCTCCCCCCGCGAGGCCCTCTCCATGGACCCGCAGCAGCGGCTGCTCCTGGAGACCTCCTGGGAGGCGATCGAACGGACCGGCATCGCCCCGCTGTCCCTGCGCGGCAGCCGCACGGGCGTCTTCGTCGGCGGCACCCCCCAGGAGTACGGCGCCCTGCTGATGAACTCGCCCGCGCTGGCCGGCGGATACGCGCTGACCAGCTCGTCCGGCAGCGTCATGTCGGGCCGGGTGGCGTACACGCTCGGACTGGAGGGCCCGGCGCTCACCGTCGACACCGCCTGCTCCTCCTCCCTCGTCACCCTGCACCTCGCGGTGCAGGCCCTGCGGACCGGGGAGTGCGACCACGCGCTCGCCGGAGGCGTGGCCGTCATGTCGACGCCGGGCGCCTTCCCCGAGTTCGCCCGTCAGGGCGGCCTCGCCTCCGACGGCCGCTGCAAGGCCTTCGCGGACGCGGCCGACGGCACCGGCTGGGGCGAGGGCATCGGCGTCCTGGTCGTGGAACGCCTGTCGGACGCGCGCCGCAACGGTCACCGCGTCCTCGGCCTGGTCCGCGGCTCGGCGGTGAACCAGGACGGCGCCTCCAACGGGCTGACCGCCCCCAACGGACCCTCCCAGCAGCGGGTGATCCGCGCGGCGCTGGACGGAGCGGGCCTCACCCCGTCCGACGTGGACGCCGTCGAGGCCCATGGCACGGGCACCCGACTGGGCGACCCGATCGAGGCACAGGCGCTGCTCGCGACGTACGGCCGCGACCGCGACACCGACCGGCCGGTGTGGCTGGGCTCCGTCAAGTCCAACATCGGGCACACCCAGTACGCCGCCGGGGTCGCCGGCGTCATCAAGACGGTGATGGCGCTGCGGGACGGCGTACTGCCGCGCACCCTGCACGTCGACGAGCCGACCCGGCAGGTCGACTGGTCCGCCGGCACCGTACGCCTGCTGACCGACTGCCGGCCCTGGCCCGACACCGGCCGCCCGCGCCGCGCCGCCGTCTCCTCGTTCGGCGTGAGCGGCACCAACGCCCACATCATCCTCGAACAGG
>NZ_LIQX01000078.1 GCF_001418475.1 Streptomyces ossamyceticus
GCCGGTGAGATCGCCGGTCTCAACGTGCTGCGCATCGTCAACGAGCCGACGGCCGCCGCCCTCGCCTACGGCCTTGACAAGGACGACCAGACCATCCTGGTCTTCGACCTCGGTGGCGGCACCTTCGACGTGTCGCTGCTGGAGATCGGTGACGGCGTCGTCGAGGTGAAGGCCACCAACGGTGACAACCACCTCGGTGGTGACGACTGGGACCAGCGCGTCGTCGACTACCTGGTGCAGCAGTTCAAGGCCGGTCACGGCGTGGACCTCGCCAAGGACAAGATGGCGCTGCAGCGTCTGCGCGAGGCCGCCGAGAAGGCGAAGATCGAGCTGTCCTCCTCCACGGAGACCTCGATCAACCTCCCCTACATCACCGCCTCCGCCGAGGGCCCCCTGCACCTCGACGAGAAGCTCACCCGCGCCCAGTTCCAGCAGCTGACCGCGGACCTGCTGGAGCGCTGCAAGACGCCGTTCCACAACGTCATCAAGGACGCCGGGATCGCCCTCTCCGAGATCGACCACGTCGTTCTCGTCGGTGGCTCCACGCGTATGCCCGCCGTCGCCGAACTGGTCAAGGAGCTGACCGGTGGCAACGAGGCCAACAAGGGCGTCAACCCGGACGAGGTCGTCGCCATCGGCGCCGCCCTCCAGGCCGGTGTCCTCAAGGGTGAGGTCAAGGACGTCCTGCTCCTCGACGTCACCCCGCTGTCCCTCGGTATCGAGACCAAGGGCGGCATCATGACCAAGCTCATCGAGCGGAACACGACGATCCCGACCAAGCGGTCCGAGATCTTCACCACCGCCGAGGACAACCAGCCGTCCGTGCAGATCCAGGTCTACCAGGGCGAGCGCGAGATCGCGGCGTACAACAAGAAGCTCGGGATGTTCGAGCTGACCGGTCTGCCGCCCGCCCCGCGCGGTGTCCCGCAGATCGAGGTCGCCTTCGACATCGACGCCAACGGCATCATGCACGTGACCGCGAAGGACCTGGGCACGGGCAAGGAGCAGAAGATGACCGTCACCGGCGGCTCCTCGCTGCCGAAGGACGAGGTCGACCGGATGCGCCAGGAGGCCGAGAAGTACGCGGAGGAGGACCACGCCCGCCGCGAGGCCGCCGAGACCCGCAACCAGGGCGAGCAGCTCGTCTACCAGACCGAGAAGTTCCTCAAGGACAACGAGGACAAGGTCCCCGGTGACATCAAGACCGAGGTCGAGGCGTCCGTCGCCGAGCTGAAGGAAGTACTCAAGGGCGAGGACACCGCCGAGATCCGCACGGCCACCGAGAAGGTCGCGGCCGTCTCGCAGAAGCTCGGCCAGGCCCTCTACGCCGACGCCCAGGCCGCGCAGGCCGCGGGCGGCCCCGAGGGTGCCGAGCCCGGTGCCAAGGCCGACGACGACGTCGTCGACGCCGAGATCGTCGACGAGGACCGGAAGGACGGTGCCGCGTGACGGAGGAGACCCCGGGCTTCGACGAGCAGCAGCCGCAAGGTCAGCCGCAGCAGCCCGACGTCCCCTCCTCCGGCTCCGAGGACGCCGAGCCGAAGGCCGCCCCCAAGGAGGGGGCGGCCCCGGCCGGGGACGCGGCAGCGGCGGCCCAGGTGGCCGGCCTGACGGCCCAGCTGGACCAGGTGCGCACGGCGCTCGGTGAGCGCACGACGGACCTCCAACGGCTCCAGGCCGAGTACCAGAACTACCGTCGGCGGGTCGAGCGCGACCGGATCACGGTCAAGGAGATCGCCGTCGCGAATCTCCTGACCGAGCTCCTGCCCGTGCTCGACGACATCGGCCGCGCCCGGGAGCACGGCGAACTCGTCGGTGGCTTCAAGTCCGTCGCCGAGTCTCTAGAGACCGTCGCGGCGAAGATGGGTCTGCAGCAGTTCGGCAAGGAGGGCGAGCCCTTCGACCCGACGATCCACGAGGCCCTCATGCACAGCTACGCGCCGGACGTCACCGAGACGACGTGCGTGGCGATTCTGCAGCCGGGGTATCGCATCGGCGAACGGACCATCCGCCCCGCGCGGGTGGCCGTGGCCGAACCCCAGCCGGGGGCGCAGACAGTCAAGGCGGACGGCGAGTCCGCGGAGACGGCCGACGACAAGGAGAACGGTGGCCCGGACGAGGGCTGACGTCCACGACGCGGAACACGACGGGAAGGAGGGACGCCGGGGATGAGCACCAAGGACTTCATCGAGAAGGACTACTACAAGGTCCTCGGCGTCCCCAAGGACGCCACCGAGGCCGAGATCAAGAAGGCGTACCGGAAGCTCGCCCGCGAGTTCCACCCGGACGCCAACAAGGGCAACGCCAAGGCCGAGGAGCGGTTCAAGGAGATCTCCGAGGCGAACGACGTCCTCGGCGACCCCAAGAAGCGCAAGGAGTACGACGAGGCCCGCGCGCTGTTCGGCAACGGCGGCTTCCGTCCGGGCCCCGGCGCGGGCGGCGGCTCGTTCAACTTCGACCTGGGCGACCTCTTCGGGGGCGGCGCCCAGGGCGGACAGGGAGCGGGCGGCTTCGGCGGCGGGCTCGGTGACGTCTTCGGGGGCCTGTTCAACCGGGGCAGCTCCGGCACCACGCGGGTGCAGCCCCGGCGCGGCCAGGACATCGAGTCCGAGGTCACGCTGAGCTTCACCGAGGCCATCGAGGGCGCCACCGTGCCGCTGCGGATGTCCTCGCAGTCCCCGTGCAAGGGCTGTTCGGGCACCGGCGACGCCAACGGCACCCCCCGGGTGTGCCCGACGTGCGTCGGTACCGGCCAGGTCGCGCGGGGCTCCGGCGGCGGCTTCTCCCTGACGGACCCCTGCCCGGACTGCAAGGGCCGGGGCCTGATCGCCGAGAACCCCTGCGACATCTGCAAGGGCTCCGGCCGGGCCAAGTCGTCCCGCACCATGCAGGTCCGCATCCCGGCGGGTGTCGCCGACGGGCAGCGGATCCGGCTGCGCGGCAAGGGCGCGCCCGGCGAGCGGGGCGGTCCGGCGGGCGACCTGTACGTGGTCGTGCACGTCGACGCGCACCCGGTGTTCGGGCGCAAGGACGACAACCTCACGGTGACCGTGCCGGTGACGTATCCGGAGGCGGCGCTCGGCGGGGAGGTACGGGTCCCGACCCTGGGCGGCCCCCCGGTCACCCTGAAACTGCCCCCGGGCACCCCCAACGGGCGTACGATGCGGGCCCGCGGCAAGGGAGCGGTCCGCAAGGACGGCACCCGCGGGGACCTGCTGATCACCGTCGAGGTGAGTGTCCCGAAGGATCTGTCGGGGAAGGCTCGTGACGCCCTGGAGGCGTATCGCGAGGCGACCGCGGGCGAGGACCCGCGGGCGGAGCTGTTCCAGGCCGCGAAGGGAGCATGACCACACCATGGACACACCCGGCCGCCGTCGTAACCCCTATGAGCTGACGGAAGAGACACCGGTGTACGTCATCTCGGTGGCCGCTCAGCTGTCCGGTCTGCACCCGCAGACCCTGCGCCAGTACGACCGCCTCGGCCTGGTCTCGCCCGACCGCACCGCCGGGCGTGGCCGGCGCTACTCGGCCCGCGACATCGAACTGCTGCGCACCGTCCAGCAGTTGTCGCAGGACGAGGGCATCAACCTGGCCGGCATCAAGCGCATCATCGAGCTGGAGAACCAGGTCGCCGCCCTCCAGGCGAGGGTGGTCGAGCTGGAGTCCGCGCTCGACGGCGCCGCCGCGGCGATGCGGCAGCGCGAGGCCGCGGTGCACGCGTCGTACCGGCGTGACCTGGTGCCCTACCAGGAGGTCCAGCAGACGAGCGCGCTGGTGGTGTGGCGGCCGAAGCGGCAGCAGACCTCGGACTGAGATAGGACTGAGAGCCGCCCTCGCAAGCCGTCCCCGCTAGGCCGCCGCCTGGCAGCAAAGTGCCTGGCAGCAAGTGTCCCGCCCGGTGCAGCATCCTGACATCGCGGAGCCTTCAGACGGGATGTTCCCGCTGGCAGAGTCGTGGTCATGAAGAACACGGGGAACACGGGGAACGCACGCATCATCAGGACACTGTCGGCGCTCGCGCTGATCATGGCCCTGCCGCTGGGAGCGACGGTGGCCGTCAAGTCCGGGCCGTCGGTCGCGCTGTCCGTCAACGGCTGGCAGTGAGCCGGCGGGACGAACGGACGGGATGACGACCGTGGAGTTCCAGGACGGTGAGCACCGGGACGGGGAGTACCGGGGCGGGGAGTGCCGGGACAGGGAGCACCGCGGGGAGCACCGGGGCGAGCAGTGCCGGGACGGTGGGTTCCGGGAACTGGTCCTCGTCCGCAGGGCTCCCGGTGACGCACCCGCCGCGACGGCCGTGATCAGGGTCCTCGGCCAACTGCCCGGGGGCTGGGAACACGCCTGGCGACTCGACGAGGACGGGGGCCGGATCCACCTTCGGATCCGGCCCCCGTCCGGTTCGCCCGCCCACGCCGTACGGGACTGGCTGGCGGAGGTCCTCACCGACCCGGCGCTGGGCGGCTGGCGTGCCGTCGGGGCGCCTTGACCGGCGGGGTCAGATCCAGCCCCGCTCCCGGGCGAGCAGGGCCGCGTGCGGACGGTTGCAGGCGCCCAGCGTGCGCAGTACGTCGGCGACGTGCCGGCGGTAGGTGCGCAGGGAGACGCCGAGTTCACGGGCACCGATCTCGTCCTTGGTGACCCGGCACATCGACTTCAGGACCTCCAGCTCCATCGGCGTCAGGGACTCCGATTCGGGGGCCGGGGCGCCCAGCAGATCGGTGAGGTCCGTCGCCTGGTCCCAGATCTTCTCGAAGAGGGCCAGGATGCTGGCCACCAGGCCCGGTTCCTGCGCGACCAGCGCGCCGCGCGAGGTGTCCGACGGGTCCGCCGGGACCAGTGCGGTGTGCCGGTCGTAGACGAGGACGCGCTCGGCGATGTCGGCGGCGACCCTGATCCGCGCGCCCTGCGCGTTCAGTTCGCGCAAGTAGGCGGCGGTCGCCGGATCGTCCAGGGCGTCCTTGAGGACGACGCTGCGGATGTGGACGCCCCGGCGCAGACAGCGGCTGTCCAGTGGTCGCGCGTGCGCGATGTTCTCCCGGGTGAGCGCCCGGTAGGGCTCGACGGAGAGGATCTCCTCGCGGGCGAAGAACGCCAGGTCGTCGATCCGGTCGCGGATCTGCGCCAGGTTCGTCATCCGCTCCACGCCGCCGCCGGCCTGGGTGTGGGCGCCCTGCTCGGCGCGGAGTTCCGCGACGAGGTGACGAGGCCGGGTCACCTGTTGCAGTTCGTGGTGCAGTTCGCTCAGCCGCCGGTCGGTGAGCAGACCGACGGCCACCTCGGGGTCCGCCGCCGTCAGGGTGCCGCCGGCTTCGCTCACTGCGGCGGCCGGATCCTCCGCCGCCTGCGCCCCGCCTCCCGCCGTCGCCTCCGCGCGGCGGAGCAGGCCCAGTTCCGTCAGCCGCCGCAGCGCGGCTCCGACGACGTCCTGCGACGCGTGGAGCAGGAGGTGGATGTCCTCCGCCGTCGTCCCCGGATTCCTCAGGAAGTGCCGGTAGACGCGCTCCTCCATCGCGGTGAGGCCCAACAGCCCCATGCTGCCCGCATCGTTCATCTGTCCCCCCGTGTTCCTCCCGTACGGCCCGGGCCGGTGGCCGGTATCGCGGGTGTGGCTGGTCGGGCCACGGCGATACGGAATCCACCGAAATGATCGGGACTCACAGTAATGCGTTGGTCAAGACTTAGTTCGTTCACGGCGGCTCGCCGTGGAACGTGTGGCGAATGTGTGACGGACGAGCCCGGGCCACGACACGAACGAACGGCGTGGGCCGAAAGTTTCGCTCGCAGCATGGTGTCGCGCCGGTGCAGCAAGCTGCGCCCCGCGGGGCGGGATCCGGCCGAAAGCGCTTGGCAGGCTGGAATCCGTCGGACAGGAACCGACGGACGTCGGACACGAACCTATGGACGTCGGACACGACCCGATGGATTCGCACGGATTCTCCGGCCACGAGCCGACGGAAGCCGACACGACCGAACACAACCAGGGGGACTCACATGGCTGTTGTCGTACGGGAGGACGCACTCGACTTCTCCGCGCTGACCGAACGCGAGCGGGAGGTGCTGCTGCTGCTCGCGACGGGCGAGCAGAACCGCTGGCTCGCCCGCCGCCTGGGCATCGCGGAGCGCACGGTACGGGCCCACACCGCCAGCATCGTGCGCAAGCTCGACCTCAAGTCCCGGTTCGAGGCGGCGATCGTCTCGCACCTGTACGAGGACCACATCAGGGGAACCTGCGGCTGACCTCCGCGGGCACCAACACCATGAGGCCCTGCCGGTACTGGGGAGTACCGGCAGGGCCTTTCCGTCGTGTGCCGGGGCGTCAGCCGAGGGGGTGTCAGCCGGGCAGGAGGTCGCCGACCATCTCGATCGCCGTCATCCACAGGGGCTGGGCGCCCGTGCCGAACGCGGCGGCGAGGGTGTAGCCGAGGGCCGCGTCCAGTGCCTCCGGCTCGGCGTCCTCGCGCCACTCCACGAGTACCTTCCCGTCGCCGTCGGAGGAGAAGTCCCCGAGGTACGCCCCGGCCCGCACCAGCCGGCTGCCCGGGATGGAGTCGGGCACCAGCCGCCAGGAGCGCTCCGCGTAGCGCACGTCGACGCGGTACGAGCGCCGGGTCAGCCGGCCCTTGGCGGGGTCGATCACCGCCTCCTCGCCGTCGACGGTCAGGGTGAGCCGCGCACCGTCACGGGTGCCGACCGGGATGTGGTCCTCGCCCTCGGTCCCCTCGGCCCGCCACAGCTCGACCCGTGGCACCCGCTCGCCGGTCACCGTGACCTCGCCCCGCTCGGAGTCCAGCCGGACGGTCAGCGCGCCGAACCGGTCGTCCTCGACGGTGTGCTCGACCACGGGCCGTGGCCCGCTCTCCTCGTACTCGTCCGCGTCGTAGTCGTCGTAGCCGTCGTGATCGTCGTACGGGTGGTCCTCGTGGGCGTCGTACGCGTCCTCGTCGGTCTTCTTGGCGAGCGAGGTGGTGGGGGCCGGGTCCTTCGGCATTGCGGTGTTCCTTCGCTGTGTGGGGGTCTGACGGTGGTCAGTACGTCAGGTAGGACGGAGGGCGGTGCGCTCACGCTCCCGCGGCGGTCAGCTGGGTGGCGGCGAGGTCCCGGTACAGCTCGTCCCTGCCCAGGAGTTCCCCGTGCCGGCCATGGTCGCGCACCCGCCCGCCGGCGAGCAGCACCATGTGGTCGGCGGAGGTCACCGTGGACAGCCGGTGGGCGATGAGCAGCACCGTGCAGTGCTCGGCGGCCCGCTCCACGGTGTGCCGCAGCGCCGTCTCGCTGAGGCCGTCGAGGTGGGCGGTCGCCTCGTCGAGCAGCAGCACCTGGGGGCGGCGCAGCAACGCGCGGGCGATGGCGAGGCGTTGGCGTTCCCCGCCGGACAGGGCGAGACCGCGGGCGCCGACCTGGGTGTCGAGGCCCTCCGGGAGCCGGGCGACCAGCGAGTCGAGCAGGGTGTCCCGCAGGACACGGGCGACCTCGTCCTCGGCCGCGTCGGGCGCCGCGTACAGGAGGTTCTCGCGGAGGGTGCCGGCGAGCATCGGGGTGTCCTGCTCCACGTACGCGATCCGGCGGCGCACCTCGGCGCGGCTGAGCGTCGCGATGTCGGTGCCGTCGAGGAGGACGCGTCCGGAGTCCGGCTCGTAGAACCGCTGGAGGAGCGAGAAGACGGTCGTCTTGCCGCTGCCGGAGGGGCCGACGAGGGCGGTGACTTTGCCGGCCGGGGCGACCAGGCCCACCCCGTCGAGGGTGGTGGCGCGGCCCGGGTAGGCGAACGTGACGTTCTCCACGGTCACTTGCGGCGGCGGGCCGGCCGGGCGGGCCGGGGTCTCGTCGACGTCCGTCTCGATCTCCATCCGCTCGACCTCCTCGATGCGGGTGAGCGCGCCGAGGCCCTGCTGGAGCGAGGTCGTGCCGCCGACCAGGGACAGCACCGGGCCGCCCAGGTTGAACAGGTAGAGCAGGAAGGCGATCAGCGCGGCCAGGTCGAGGGCCCCGGTGGCGACCAGGGCGCCGCCGAAGCCGATGACCGCGAGGAACGACGCCTGGACGACCAGGGCGGAGAGCACGGCGATCGTGGCGTGGTAGCGGGCGCCGGTCAGGCCGGCCCGGTAGGCGTCCTCGGCGGCGGCCACGGCCCGCGCGGTCTCCGTCGCCTCGCCGCCGTTGGCCTTCACGGTGCGGGCGGCGCCGAGCGCGCGGTCGAGGGCGGCGCCGATCTCGCCGACCGAGGTCTGCGCGCGCGTGGTCACCCGGCGGATCCTCGGCATCACCCCGCCCATCGCGACACCGACCACCAGCAGCACGCCGGAGGTGATGCCGAGCAGCGGCAGGCTGGTCATGCCCATCAGGACGATGGTGGCGATCAGATGGATACCGCCGTCGAGCAGCTGGATCACACCACTGGTCGCCGCGTGCTGCACGAGTGTGCTGTCGGACGTCACGCGGGTGGTGAGGCCGCCCGGTTCGGTCCTGTCCAACTCGGCTGTCCGCAAGCGGATCAGACGGTGGATGAGCCCACGGCGCACATGCAGCACGACCTTCTCCGCCGTGCGCTCGCTCACCAGGGCCTGTGTCCAGGTCAGCGCGATGGACACCGCCAGCAGGGCCAGCATCAGCAGGAGTTCGCGGGTCAGGTCGCCGCCGGTCATCAGCGCCGTCAGCGACGACTCCACGACCATCGGCTGCGCGAGCCCGGCCGCGCTGCCGGCCAGGGTCAGTGCGAGGACCAGCACCAGCACCCTGCGGTGCGGGCGGGCGTGGGCGAGCAGCGCGCGGAGCGGGGGGCGCGGGGCGTCGGTGCCCTGCGGGGAGTCGGGCGCCTGTGCTGGATCGGGCGCCTGCGTCGGCTGGGGCGGCGGAGGCTCGGGCCTCGCGGAGTCATGTGTGTTCACCCTGGACTTTCTACGCGTACGGGCGGGTGCGGCGGTATTGGCGCTTGCGGCAATGCCGGGCCCGGCGACGCCGGTTCGGGTCATGCCGGGGCGGTATTGCCGACAGCGGTATTGCCGCCTCCGGCGATGCCGGGTGCGGTAATGCCGCAACTGTCAATAGCGATCGGCTTTTCCGGCGGGTCATAGTTGTCTCGTCGCCAAGGGGCACCGGCCGAAAAGCCGGAAAACCCGTAAGGCGGCCGGGAATTCGGAAATCCGGAATCTCGCACCATGAATCAAGGAGAGACTCATGCAGTCGACGCAGAACGAGAAGGACCTGTTCGAGGGCTACACCGCCTACACCTCCGCCGAGGAGCTGGGCCTGTACGACGGCAAGGACGCCGCGCCCGCGTTCAGCCCGACCATCCCGTGGGCGATCCGCGCCACCATCATCACCGCCCGCTCCTCGCAGCAGTGCGCCGCGGCCCTCGGTTCGCTGACCGCCCGCACGATCGAGAAGAAGTGCTGACGACCGGGCGACCGGAGCAGTGACCCGCGGGGAGGGGCCGGTGCCGGCCACCGGCCCCTCCCCGGGCAACGCGACACACACCGAAAAGCATGTGAAAGGAGGCGGGAATGGACCCCACAGGAGTCGCGGATCCCGGATTCCGCCGGGTGCTCCTCGTGGGCACCGGCGCGCTCAGCGTGGCATTCCTGCCGTTCTGGATCAACTGGCTGGGCAATACGTTCCCGGAAATGGAGAAACGGGTCGTGCTGACCCGTTCGGCGCGGCGATTCGTCTCCGCGGACGCGATATCCGCGCTCTGCGGACGGGAGGTCGTCACCGACGACTGGTCCGAGGCCGCGCCCGGTGCCGTCCCGCACGTCGAACTGGCGCGCTGGCCCGACCTCGTGCTCGTCCACCCGGCCACGATGCACTTCCTCGGCCGTTACGCGCTCGGCCTCACCGACACACCCGTGCTGTGCGCCCTGCAGTCGACGTCCGCCCTCGTGGGCGTGGCCCCGTCGCTGCCGCCCGGCGCGCAGCTCAGCCCCGTGGTCCAGGGGCACCTGGACACCCTGCGCGAACGCCCCGGCGTGGTCGTCGCGCCGACCGTGCCCGCCGTCAGCGCCAGCACGGGCGAGATGGAGGACGGCGGGGCGCTGCCGCTGTCCGAGCTGATGGGCCTGTGCGTCGGCGCGTACGCGCGGGCCCGGCGGTCCGAGGGGGAGGACGAGTGACCGTACGGACGACACCAGGGGCACCGACAGCTCCAGCGGTACGGACGGCCCCAGCGGTACGGACGGCCGCAGGGGCTCAGGCGGCACGGGTGACACCGGCGGCACGGGGCGACGGTCCGGCGGCCGAGTTCGGCACCGGGCTCCAGCTCACCCGCGTACGGCCCACGGTCGACGGACGTCACGAGTGGTGGCACGGGGCGGGATCCCGGCGGGCGGCCCCGCCGACGGCGCCCCTCGCCGCACACGTCCCCCCGCACACCGCCGGCGCCCGGCTGGTCACCCCGGTGGTCTCGGGCGCGGGGCTCGCCTACCTCGCCGACGGCCCGTACTCGGCCGCGGCCTGGCTCCGCGACCCCCGGCCGGCGGCCCGGCGGCTGGCCGCGCACGCGCTCGCGTCGGCGGGCACGGCGCTACGGCACCTGCACACCACGCCCGCGCCGACCGGGGCGCCGCCGCCCGCGCTCACCCGACTGCGGGGGTTCGCCGACGGGACGGACGGGGGCGACGGCGACCGCGCCGCCGTACGGCGCCTGCGGGGGCACGCGCTACGGGTGTGGGGTGCCGCTCGCCTCTCGACGCTCCGTTCCTGGTGCGCCGAGGTCGCGGCACCCGCCCCCACCGTCGTCTCCATGTCCGGCGACGGCGACGGCGACGGGAACGAAGGCGGGGGCCGGGGCGGCCACGGGCTCGTCCTCGTACACGGCTTCGCCTCGCTCGGCGCGCTGGTCCCACCCCTGAGCCGGGGTCCGGTGGCGCTGCTGACGGGCGAGGACCTGGGCGCCGCCCGGCCCGAACTGGACCTGGGCTGGCTGCTCGGCGACCTGGCCGAACTCGCCTGGGCCGTACCGGTGTGGGGCGAGGAGCCGGGCGTCGACCTGCCGGCCGTCCTGCTCGACGCGTACGGGCCGGGCGCGGACCGGGAGCTCGCGGCCCGCGCCGCGGTGCTGCGGATCGCCACGCACATGCGGGACTTCGCCGCGTACTGCGGCTGGAGCGACGAACTGGCCGACTACACCGCCTTCGTCGCTGACCTGATCGACGAGGAGGGCCGCCGCGCGGTCCCCGGGGGAGCCACGACACGATGACGATCACCACCGACACACCCACGAGGACGGACCCGGCGCAGCCGGTCCGCACCCGGCAGCGCTACCGGCCCACCGAACTGGGCACCGTGCCCGCCGTGAACGCACTGCTGGAGCGGCTCGACCTCGGCCGCCTCGACGCGTCGGCGGTCACCGCGTTCGGCGGCCGCAACGACAACTGGGCGGGGCCGACCACCACCGGCGAGCAGGTCTTCGTCAAGACGGTGACGCCGCTGCCGGACGGGGGCTGCCCCGAGCTCGAACGGGCCCTGAGCTTCGAGGAGTCGGCGGCCCGATGGCTGCCGGGCGGCTCGCCGCTGCGCTCGCCGGAACTGCTGGGCGCGGACCCGGCGGCCGGGGTGACCGTGCACCGCCTGGTGCCCGGCGCCCGGTCGGGGGCGGAACTGGCGCTGGACGGGGACTTCGACGACGCGCTGTGCCGGGCGGCGGGGCGTGCGGTGGGGACGCTGCACACGCTGCCGGCCGGGGACGGACTCGACACCGGGGAGGCGCCGCTGCCGCCGCTGGCCTGGCTGCGCGCGCTGCCGTGGAGCGCCGTCCAGGAGCGCAGCATGGCGCAGATCGCCGCCTGGCAGCTCGTCCAGGACGACGGTGAGGTGGTCGACGCGCTGGCCCGGCTGCGGGAGGGCGAGGCGAGCGTGCCGCACGCGCCCACGCACTGCGACCTCCGCTTCGACCAGTTCATCGGCGCCGACGAGGGCCGCGGGCCGCTGTACCTGTGCGACTGGGAGGAGTTCCGGCTGGCCGACCCGGCGCGGGACGTGGGGGCGTTCGCGGGGGAGTGGCTGTTCCACGCGACGTACTCCGTGTTCGCGCCGACCGGCGACGCCGGCGACGACGTGGACGCCGGGGACGACCGCCGGGGCGGCGGGGCCGGGTTCGACCTCCCGCACGAGGAGATCATCGGGCGGGGCTCGGCGAGCCTGCGCCGCCATCTGCCGCGCGTCCACGCCTTCTGGCAGGGCTACCTGGAGTGCCGTACGCCCGACCCCGGTCTGCCCGAGCGGGCCGCCGCCTACGCCGGCTGGCACATGTACGACCGCCTCATCGCCACCGCCGAGTCCCACGCCACGCTCAACCCGGTCGCCCGCGCCGCCGCCGGCATCGGCCGCACGGTCCTGCTGAACCCGGGCGGCGCGGCCCGGACGCTCGGCCTGACCCTTCCGGACGGGAGCGCCGACTGATGACGACCGCTACTCGCGCCGTGGCCGTGGTCCGGGGCGTTCCGGTCCCGGTCGCCGCCACGGTGCGGCGGGGCCCGGCCGTGGCGGCCCGCAGGGTTCCGTGCGCCCCGGCCGCCGCCGCCCGTACCCCCGGCTCGACCCCCGACCACCCGAACGGGAGCCACCACCGATGACCGCCCTCTCCCTCCTGGACACCCCGGTGCCGGGCGCCTCCCCCGACGCCCGGCACCAGGGGCTCGCGCCCCGGCTCCGTGCCGCGCTGGACGGCGTCGGCGTGGCGCCCGGTGCGCGCGAGGCCACCGTCGCCGGGCGTACCGTCACCGCCGACAGCCCCCGTGACCTGCGGGGCCGCCTCACCAACGCCCTGTACGAGGAACTGCACGCCGGCCGCGACCGGGGCGGCCCAGCCGCCGAGGGCCCGCCGCCCCGCCGTACGCTCCGCGACCCCGCCCTGGAGGCCCGGCTCGCCGCGGCCGTACCGCACACCACCACCCCCACCCGGGGCCGGCTCGTCGAGGTGCTCCACCGGCCCGACGGCGACCAGCTCGTCGTACGCCTCCCCGAGGTCACCACCCGCGTCCCGGCCGAGCGGCTGCTGGCCCCGGCCGGGACGCGGGTGGTGACCTCGGGG
>NZ_LIQX01000780.1 GCF_001418475.1 Streptomyces ossamyceticus
GCCCCGTCCACCTCCCGGCCCCGGCCAGATCGCCGACGCGTCGTCGCGGGTCGGGTCCGGGAGGTGGACGGGGCGGGTCGGGATCGGACGGGAAACGCCGTCGATGGTCGCCGTCCAGGGCGCGGGGTGGCCCGAGTAGCACAGGGTCGTCAGGGCGAAGACCTCGTCGGCGTAGACCTCCACGTACTCGCCGACCGTCAGGACCCGCAGGCGGGCCGGGGGTTGGGACAGGACGGTCTCGTCCAGGGGGGCGCCGTCGGGACCGGTCACCCGGAGGTTCTTGCCGTCGCAGCCGACGGTGAGGGCCGACCGGGCGGAGCCGGGGGCGTCCGTGCGCAGGGTGATCTCCACGGGGCGGTCGGCGACGGCGATGTCGCCGACGGCGTGCAGGAGGGGGCCGTCCGTCTCCGCGCCCAGCCACCGGTCCATCCCTGGCCACCACTCCAGGCACGGCGCCGAGTCCTCGGGGACCACAAGGGACTTGGGCTGGGCCAGCATGCCCCGGCAGCGGTCGCCCGTGTCGGTGAGGCCGACCCTGCGGGGGGTGGTGTGGAGGACGACGCGGGAGCCGTCGGGGTCGGGGATGACGCGGGGCGCGTAGGCGCCCGTGGGGCCGAGGGGACCCCGGCGGGTCCAGGGGCCGCGGAGGGTGGGCGCCGTCCAGGAGTCGAAGCCCCGGGTCGCGCCGATGGAGCCGAGGAGCAGCCAGCTGCCGTCGTCGAGGCGTTCCAGGACCGGGCATTCGAGTTCGTCGATGTCGCCGGGGGAGATCAGCGGCGGGTGGACGGTCCAGTGCTCCAGGTCGTCCGAGGTGGCGAGGGCCACGCAGCCGCTGACCTCGACCGGGAGCGAGGCGTCGCTCGCGCAGATCACCATCGCCCAGCCGTCGCCCTCGTCGTCCCGCACCACGAACGGGTCGCGCCAGCCCATGCGGTCGGCGGTGCGGTACCAGCGGGGGTCAGCCTCGACGACGGGCCCGGTGCCGTGGCGGTGCCAGCCGGCGCCGTCGGTGCGGTCGGAGTACGCGAGGCCGACCGACTGCAACGGCCAGCCCTCGGGGGTCAGTCCGCTCACGCCCGTGTAGAACATCGCCATCCCGGAGCCGTGGCGGAAGGGGTGCATCGTCCACACCGCCTGCTGGTCGAACCGGCCCGGCAGCCCGTTGCCGAACGCGGTCCCCCGCGGCCGCCAGTCGACCAGGTCGGTCGAGGTGGCCCTGCCGTAGGAGGTCTCCATCCTCAGGTGGTCGAACTCGGTGGTCCACGGCCCCTGGAGGTGCAGCACCGCGTAGGTCCCGTCGTCGTCGCGGAGCAGGGCGAAGTCGTTCACGCAGAGGCCGGGCGGGGCGTATCGCATGCACAGTTCCTGTCGACTCGCAGCGCCCAAACGCGTGCGCTGACCATGGACCTTCTAGGTCTCGCTTGAGAATCGGCCCAAGTAAAACTGAACGCAAACGCTTGCGCAACAACCGGGTCGGGTTTACGGTCACGTCACTCACAGCTCACACCGCCGTGAAGACGTGCAACCGACGGGAGAAGTCCGCCGTGACCGTCAGCATCACCGATGTCGCCCGCGCCGCCGGGGTATCGGCGTCCACCGTGTCCCGCGCGCTGCGCGGCCGGCCTGGCGTGTCGGACGAGGTCCGCGCGCAGATCGCGGCCGTCGCCGAGCAGCTCGGCTACACGGCCTCCCGCTCGGCGTCCAGCCTGGCCAGCGGGCGCACCTTCACCATCGGGGTCGTCGCCCCGTACATCGGCCGGTGGTTCTTCGGCACGGTCCTCGACGCGGCGGAGCAGGTGTTCAGCGCCGCCGGGTACGACGTGCTGCTCTACAACCTGGGCTCGGCGGAGGCGCGCAAGCGCTTCTTCACGAAGATGCCGGTCCGCAAGCGGGTCGACGCGGTGCTGTCGCTGTTGATACCCGACGAGGAGGAGTCGGCCGCGCTGCGTTCGCTGGGCGTGCCGCTGGCCTCCACGGTGGGCGGCGCCCGACCCGGCTTCACAGTGGTCGGCATCGACGACCGGGCGGGCGCGGAGAGTGCCGTACGGCATCTGGTGAACCTCGGCCACCGGCGGATCGGCATGATCTCCGGGGCCAGCGGGCCCCTGCACTGGACCACTCCCGTCGACCGTCGGGCCGCCTATCTGCACGTCCTCGCCGAGGCCGGGATCGAGCCCGACCCTGCGCTGGAGGCGGACGGCGACTACACCGTGGAGGGCGGTGAGCGGGCGATGACCGAGTTGCTGGCCGCCAGCCGGCCGCCGACCGCGGTGTTCGCGCAGTCCGACGAGATGGCGATGGGCGCGTTGCGCGCGCTGCGGCGCCATCGGCTGCGGGTGCCCGAGGACGTGTCCGTGGTCGGCTTCGACGACCACGAACTCGCCGACGTGGTCGGGCTGACGACCGTCGCCCAGCCGGTCGCCGGGCAGGGCGCGGAGGCCGCGCGGCTGCTG
>NZ_LIQX01000781.1 GCF_001418475.1 Streptomyces ossamyceticus
CCGCCCACACCCCGACCGTCCTCCTCGCGGTCGTCCCGTCCTACGTCCCTTCCCGCGTCCCGTCGGAGCACCGGACGCCGCCCCCGCACCCCACCGAAAGGCCCTTCATGCTGCCCGAGCCCCTGCGCGGCCCCGCGTTCTCCTCCTATGCGGCCGAGGAGGTCGGGTGGCTGCTGCAGGACCTCTCCGAGGTGACCCTGGAGGCGCCGACCGAGGAGCGGGAGGAGGCCATCCAGAGCGGCGGGGCGCACTACGCCGAGTCGCTGCCGGTCGAGTACCAGCCGAGCGAGCAGTACCAGGCCCTCTTCCACAGCGCCCTGGACGCCTCGGCCGAGCGGATCGCCGTGGCCGTCGGGGTCGTGACCGAGACCGTGCTCGCGGAGCGGTCCCCGCGGCCCGTCCTGGTGTCGCTCGCCCGCGCCGGGACGCCCGTGGGCGTGCTGATGCGCCGGTGGGCGTGGCAGCGGCACGGCGTCGAACTGCCGCACTACGCCGTCTCGATCGTGCGGGGCCGCGGCATCGACGCCAACGCGCTGCGCTGGCTGGCCGCCCACCACGACCCGGCGGACGTCGTGTTCGTCGACGGCTGGACGGGCAAGGGCGCGATCACCCGTGAACTCGCCGTCGCCATCGAGGAGTTCGAGCGGGCCGAGGGCGTCACCGGGTTCGACCCGGAGATCGCGGTGCTCGCCGACCCCGGCTCCTGCGTGCGCACCTACGGCACCCGCGAGGACTTCCTCATCCCCTCGGCGTGCCTCAACTCGACCGTCTCCGGGCTGATATCGCGGACCGTGCTGCGCGCGGACCTCGTCGGACCCGACGACTTCCACGGCGCCAAGTTCTACCGCGAACTGGCCGGCGCCGATGTGTCCGTGGAGTTCCTGGACGTCGTCTCGGCCCGCTTCGCCGACGTCACCGACGCGGTCGACGCCCGCACCAAGGAGCTGTTGTCCGCCGACCGCAGCCCCACCTGGGAGGGCTGGGCGGCCGTCGAGCGGATCAGCGAGGAGTACGGCATCCACGACGTGAACCTGGTCAAGCCCGGTGTCGGGGAGACCACCCGGGTGCTGCTGCGCCGGGTACCGTGGAAGATCCTCGCGCGGGCCGGGGCGGGCGCGGACCTCGACCACGTACGCCTGCTCGCCGAACAGAGAGGGGTACCGGTGGAAGAGGTGGCGGAACTGCCGTACACCTGTGTGGGACTGATCCACCCCAAGTACACACGGGGCGCGACCGGTGCCGACGGCAAGGCGGTGGCGCTCTGATGCCCGGCCCCCGAGTTCTCGTCGCCAGCGATCTCGACCGCACGCTCATCTACTCGACCGCCGCGCTCGCGCTGACCATGCCGGACGCGCGGGCGCCCCGGCTGCTCACCGTCGAGGTGCACGAGAGCAAGCCCCTGTCGTACCTGACCGAGACGTCGGCGCACCTGCTGACCGAGCTGGGCGACGCGGCGGTGTTCGTCCCGACGACGACCCGGACCCGCAAGCAGTACCAGCGGATCAATCTGCCCGGGCCCGCCCCGACGTACGCGATCTGCGCGAACGGCGGGCATCTGCTGGTCGACGGGGTCTCGGACCCGGACTGGTACGCGGGCGTGACCGCGCGGCTCGCGGACGAGTGCGCGCCGCTGGAGGAGGTCCGGGACCATCTCGCCGCCACCGCCGACCCGTCCTGGGTGCGCAAGCACCGCATCGCCGAGGACCTCTTCGTCTATCTCGTCGTCGAGCGCGAGCTGCTGCCCGAGGAGTGGGTGAAGGGGCTCGCGGTGTGGGCGGAGAACCGGGGCTGGACGGTGTCGCTCCAGGGCCGGAAGCTGTACGCCGTGCCGAAGCCGCTGACGAAGAGCGCGGCGATGCGGGAGGTCGCACGGCGGACCGGGGCGCAGCTGACGGTGGCCGCGGGCGACTCGCTGCTCGACGCGGATCTGCTGCTGGCGGCGGACCGGGCGTGGCGGCCGGGGCACGGTGAGCTGGCGGACGCCGGCTGGTCGGGGCCGACGATCACGGCGCTGCCGGAGCGGGGGGTCATGGCCGGGGAGCGGATCCTGCGGGAGTTCCTCCGGGCCGCGCGGGAAGGGTGACGCCGGAGCCGTCGGCCGGGCGTCGTCCGGTCAGGGGGTGGGGGTGCCGCTATCCGCGGGCTGCCGGTCGTCGGTGGTCGAGCGCGCAGTTCCCCGCGCCCCCTCGGTGTTCCCCTTCTTCAGGAGGCGGAGCGCCGCGAATGCCAGCACGGCCAGCGACGCCGTCGCCAGGACGATCTTCGAGTACGTGGAGACGACCGCCGTCACCTCGGTCCAGTTCGCGCCCAGGAAGTAGCCGGCCAGCACGAAGAGCGTGTTCCAGATCGCGCTGCCCAGCGTGGTGAGGAGCGTGAAGACGGGCAGGGGCATGCGTTCGACGCCGGCGGGGACCGAGATCAGGCTCCGGAAGACCGGGATCATCCGGCCGAAGAAGACCGCCTTGGTGCCGTGCCGGAGGAACCACGCCTCCGTCCGCTCCACGTCGGAGACCTTGACGAGTGGCAGCTTCGCGGCGATCGCCAGGGTGCGGTCGCGGCCCAGGAGGGCGCCCACGCCGTACAGGGCGAGGGCGCCGATGACGGAGCCCGCCGTGGTCCACAGCAGCGCGGCGTAGAGGTCCATCCGGCCGGTGCTCGCGGCGAAGCCGGCGAGAGGGAGGACGACCTCGCTGGGGATCGGCGGGAAGAGGTTCTCCAGGGCGACGGCCAGACCGGCCCCCGGTGCCCCCAGCAGATCCATCAGGCCTATGATCCACAGGGGTGCGCCGCTCATCGACTCCGCTTGCATGGCTGTCATGGGCGCAGGCTAGGGGAACGAAGCTGAAGGGAGCCTGAGGTGCGGATGAACGCTCCCGGCCCGGAGGCCGTTGAACCCAGTGTGATCAACCGCAGCATCCGCCGCCGCAGCATCCGCCGCCCCCGCCTCCGCCCGCCCGGGGCGCAGGGGCGGCAGCGGAGGCCGAGCCGCCCACCGAGACCGTCGACAGCAGCTTGACGGTGTCCGGGTGGCCCGAGGGGCAGTCCGCGGGAGCGGACGACTCGGCCATCGGACGGTTCAGTTCGAAGGTGTCGCCGCAGGTCCGGCAGCGGTATTCGTAGCGAGGCATGTGCTCAGGCTAACCGGCGGCGAGCCGCCGTCAGCAGGGCTTGTTTTCGACGGGTCGGTCACACTGGCCAAATTTTCACGCTGCCGACCGGGGCGGTTGTGAAAGTGACTGATAATTTGTGGTCGCTGTGTGGAGACCGGACGGCCGGGGGACCGGGGGGCCGGGGGGCTCACAGCCGCGGGTGTGGCGG
>NZ_LIQX01000782.1 GCF_001418475.1 Streptomyces ossamyceticus
GAGGCGCTGCGGGAGGCGGCGACGGCCGCGCTGCCGCCGGCCGTTGACGAGGTGCCCGAACTGATCCCGTACGGCTCCGACGCCAAGAAGGTCCTCGAACTCACGTTCCGCGAGGCGCTGCGGCTGGGCCACAACTACGTCGGCACCGAACACCTCCTCCTCGCGCTCCTGGAGTTCGAGAACGGGGAGGGCGTCCTGAGCGGTCTGGGCGTCACGAAGACGGCGACGGAGAAGGACGTGGCGCGGGCGCTGCGAGCGGTGACGGAAGGGTAGGTAGTAGCGCCGGTGGGGCCGCTTTTCGGGTGCGGGTGCGTTGTGGCTTGTCGCGCAGTTCCCCGCGCCCCCTGAAGGCATGGGCCTGGCGGCCCAGCCTTCATGAAAAGCACGGGGCGCGGCCCCGAGCGCTTTTCAGGGGCGCGGGGAACTGCGCGACAAGCCCCCACTCACCCGCACCCGCCGAACAAACAGCGCGCCCCCGAGCTCCTGGGCGCCCATTGTCAGACCCCCCTGCGACACTCACCCCATGACCGACCGGTGGGCTCTCGCTCCGACCGAGGACGGTGGCGTCGAGCTCGCCCCCCTCGGCCCGGACGGGCTGCCCGCAGGACCCGTGACACGGGAGCCGGACCTCGCGGAGGCCGTGCGGCGGCGGGAGCCGGACGTCGGGCGGTGGGTGTGGCGGGCCACCGCCGAGATCTACCCCCGGCTGCTCGCCGACGGCGTCCGCGTCGAGCGGTGCTACGACATCGAGGACGCCGAGACCCTGCTCCTCGGGCACGAGGGCCGTCTCGGCGAACCCCGCTCCGCGGCCGCCGCCCTCGCCCGCCTGCGCCGCGCCCCGGTCCCCCCGGACCCGCCGCTCCGCGCCGCGGAACCCGGCGCCCAGCCGTCCCTCTTCGAGCCGCGCCCCGTCCACGTCCCCCTCACCGATCTCATCGAGGTCTACGCGGACCAGCAGCGACGGCACGACACCACCGCCCACCCGGACCGGATGCGGCTGCTGACCGCCGCCGAGTCGGCCGGGATGCTCGTCGCCGCCGAACTGAACCGTGCCGGAATGCCCTGGCGGGCGGACGTCCACCGCCAGGTCCTGCACGAGATGCTCGGCGAGCGGTACGCGGGCGGCGGCGAGCCGCGGCGGCTGGCCGAGCTGGCCGACGAGGTGTCGCGGGCGTTCGGGCGCCGTGTGCGGCCCGATCTGCCGGCCGACGTCGTCAAGGCGTTCGGGCAGGCGGGCATCCGCATCCGTTCCACCCGGCGCTGGGAGATCGAGTCCCTCGACCACCCCGCCGTGAAGCCGCTCCTGGAGTACAAGCGGCTGTACCGCATCTGGGTCGCGCACGGCTGGTCCTGGCTCCAGGACTGGGTCCGGGACGGCCGCTTCCGGCCCGAGTTCCTCGCCCACGGCACCGTCACCGGCCGATGGGTCACCAACGGCGGGGGCGCGCTGCAGATCCCGAAGGTGATCCGCCGCGCCTGTGTCGCCGACCCCGGCTGGCGCCTCGTCGTCGCCGACGCCGACCAGATGGAGCCCAGGGTCCTCGCCGCGATCTCCCGCGATCCAGGGCTCATGGAGGTCGCCGGACGCGGCACCGACCTCTACCAGGCCGTCTCCGACCGGGCCTTCTCCGGCGACCGCGACCAGGCCAAGCTGGCCGTCCTCGGCGCCGTGTACGGGCAGACGTCCGGGGACGGCCTGAAGAACCTCGCCGCGCTGCGCCGCCGCTTCCCCAAGGCGGTCCAGTACGTCGACGACGCGGCCCGCGCGGGCGAGGAGGGCCGGCTGGTGCGGACCTGGCTGGGGCGTACGTGCCCGCCCGCGGCCGGGGCCTCCGACTCGGCGGGCGAGGAGGCGGGCATCCCCCAGGCCGAGGCCGCGCCGGACGGCGGCGACCAGGAGCAGACGACCGAGTGGGTGCCCGGGTACGCCTCCACCAACTCCCGCGCCCGCGGCCGCTTCACCCGTAACTTCGTCGTCCAGGGCAGCGCCGCCGACTGGACCCTGCTGCTTCTCGCCGCGCTGCGCCGCACCCTCGCCGGGATGGCCGCCGAGCTGGTCTTCTTCCAGCACGACGAGGTGATCGTGCACTGCCCGGCTGAGGAGGCGGACGCGGTGGTGGCCGCCATCCGGGAGGCGTCGGAGCTGTCGGGGCGGCTGACGTTCGGGGAGACACCGGTGCGCTTCCCGTTCACCACGGCGGTGGTGGAGTGCTACGCCGACGCGAAGTAGCCGCGGGGCGGACGGAGCCACCGGCCGAAGGCGCTCCCCCTCACCGCTCTCGCTCCCCTCGTTCCCCTCGTTCCCCTCACACCCCTCGCCCCGCTCACTCCTCCCCCAGCAGGCGGCGCAGTTCGCCCGTCACCGTCGACTCCGTGCCGTCGAGCACGGCCAGGGCGCGCCGCCATTCGTCGCGCGCCTCCTCGGTGCGCCCGACGGCCCGCAGGAGCAGGCCCCGCTGGTGGCGGGCGAGGCCGACGGCGTACTGGTCGGCGCGGCACACGGCGAAGTCGAGAAGGAGGGCGCACTCGCGGTCGGCCCGTTCGGCCTGCCCCAGCTCGCGCAGGGCCCGGACCAGACCGAGCCGCGTCTTGGACTCGCCCTGCCAGTCCTCGTCGTCGCCGAGGACCCACAGGCTCTGCTCGAAGCTGCGGACGGCGGCGGCCGGTTCACCGAGCCTGAGGTGGGCGTAGCCGATGTTGCAGTGCGCGGTGTGCCGTACGACGACGCTGTCGGCGATCTCACCGAGGGCGAGACTCCGCTCGTGGTGGGCGATGGCGGCCCGCGCGTCGGTGTGCTTGACCAGATTGCCGAGATGGCTGAAGGTGACGGCCTCGCCGTACGGGTCGCCGAGCTGCCGGGACAGCTCCAGGCTCTCGCGGAGTGCCTCCTCGCTCTCCTCGTACCGGCCGAGGCTCTCCAGCACGAGCCCCCGGTTGTTGAGGCACCGCCGTACACACGACACGACGCCGAGCTTCCGCCACAGCGTCAGGCCCTGGTCGTTGAGGTCGAGCGCGTCCGAGGCGCGGCCGGACATGAAGTGCAGCCCGGCCCGGTCGGTCAGCGCGAACGCCTCCGCCTCGTCGTCCCCCAGCGACCGCGCCACGTCCAGGGCGTACCCCCCGAGCACGTCCAGCTCGGCGAGCCGGCCGCCCCGGTGGAGGTAGGGGAAGAGGTGGCGGACGAGGGCGGGCGCGTACGCCGCCGTCCCGCCGTCACCGCCGGACTCGCGGGAGCAGCGCTCCACGAGGGCGACGATGTTGGGGAGTTCGCGGTCGCCCCAGGCGAAGGCCTCCTCGGCGGAGGCAAAGGGTTCCGTGGCGGTCGCCGCCGGTTCCGTCGGGGTCGTGCGGAGCCGTTCGTCGCGTTCGTGGCCGGGCGGGAGCAGCACCAGCAGGCTCTCCCGGGCACGGGCGGCATACCAGCGGAGGGCATCGGTGGTCCCGCCCCCGACGGCGAGGCGGGTCCTCGGGGCGGCCGGGGCGGCCGGGGCCGTCGTCCCGTCGGCCGCGCCGGACTGGGCTGTGTCGGTCCGGGCCGTGTCGGCGAGTTCGCGGGCGAAGTGGCGGACGAGGTCGTGGGGGACGTAGCGGCCGTACGTCGTCTCCTCCAGCAGGGCGACGTCGACGAGGCGGTCGAGGGCGTCCTCGGCGCGGCGTTCGTCGGTGCCGGCCAGGCGGGCGAGGAGGGGGGCGCCGTAGGCGGGCAGGTCGAGGGCGCCGATGAGGTGGAGGAGGTGGGCGGCGTCGCCGTCGGCCTCGCGGTCGGAGGCGCGCAGGGCCTCGTGGGCGACGGCGAGGGATCGGCGGACGCTCAGGTCGTCGTACTCCAGGTGGTGCAACCGGCTCTCGGTGGCGGCCAGTTGGCCCGCGAGCGCGTCCGGGGTGAGTGCGCGGCGGGCGGCGAGGCGGGCCGCGACGACGCGGAGGGCGAGCGGGAGCCGCCCGGTGAGCTCGACGAGGGGGTGCCCGGCGTCGAGCCCGGCCGCGCGTCCGGACGCGGCGCGCAGCAGCGCGGCGCTCTCGTCGTCCGACAGCGGGGCGAGCGGGAAGCGGTGGGCGCCGTCCAGCGCGGTGAGCGGGGAACGGCTCGTCACGATCACCGCGCACCCGGCGCCGGCCGGCAGCAGCGGGCGTACCTGTGCGGCGTGCGCGGCGTCGTCCAGCACCATCAGCGTGCGGGTCGGCGCGAGCGTCGAGCGGAGCAACGCGGCGGCCGCGTCCGGGTGTTCCGGGACACGGCGCGGGTCGGTGCCGAGGTCGCGGAGGAGGGCGGCGAGGGCCTGGGCCGGCGTGAGGGGTGTCATGCCCGGGGTCGCGCCGCGCAGGTTGACGTACAGCTGGCCGTCCGGGAAGCGG
>NZ_LIQX01000783.1 GCF_001418475.1 Streptomyces ossamyceticus
GTGAGCTTCCAGACGACGGCGGCCGCATGCTCCGCGCCGTCGTCTGGAAGCTCACCGGCAAGCCCATGAGCGGCACCGTCGCCGCCGCCTGGGTCGGCCGCGCCCTCGCCCTCTCCGTCCTCATCGGACTGCCCTGGCTCACCCAGTCCGGCCTCCTCGGCGCCGACGCCACCGACAGTGTCGGCATGGACACCGTCCTCGACGCGCTGCTCGCCGCGATCCTCGCCGCCATCATCTGGACCGGTGCCGGCAACAGCCTCCGCATGGCCCGCCTGCGCGAACACCTCCCCGAACTGCGCGCCCGCGCCCTCACCCGCCGCGCCGTCCCCGTCGAGACCGACACCCCCCTCTCCGAAGCCCTCCGCCGCGCCAACGACGCCGGCGCCCGCGCCCTCGTCGTCGTCGACGCCGACGGCGAACCCCTCTCCCTCGTCCGCGAGGCCGCCATCGTCGGCGTCCCCGAACACCGCCGCCCCTGGGTCGTCGTCAGCGGCCTCGCCCAGGACCTCACCGACGGCATGCGCGTCTCCGCGGAACTCGCCGGAGAAGAACTCCTCGACGCCCTCCGCGCCACCCCCGCCACCGAATACCTCGTCGTCGAGGAGACAGGTGAGATCTACGGCGTCCTCTCCGCCGCCGACGTGGAACGCGCCTTCGTCAAGGCCATGGCCAGGCCCTCCTGACCCGTACGGCCCCCCACCACCCGGACACAGCCGTGGTCTCCGGCCCCTTCGGGGACCGGTAGGCTGGTCACATGTCCGAACCGACCGGTGCCGCCCGCCGTCGCGGGCCCTTCAAGGTCGGGGACCAGGTTCAGCTGACCGACCCCAAGGGCCGCCACTACACGTTCACGCTCGAAGAGGGAAAGAACTTCCACACCCACAAGGGTTCCTTCCCCCACGACGAGCTGATCGGCGCACCCGAGGGCAGCGTTGTCCGCACCACCGGTAACGTCGCCTACCTCGCGCTGCGCCCCCTGCTCCCCGACTACGTCCTGTCCATGCCCCGCGGCGCCGCCGTGGTCTACCCCAAGGACGCGGGGCAGATCCTCGCCTTCGCCGACATCTTCCCCGGCGCCCGCGTCGTGGAGGCCGGCGTCGGCTCCGGCTCGCTCAGCAGCTTCCTGCTGCGCGCCATCGGCGACCAGGGCATGCTCCACTCGTACGAGCGGCGCGCGGACTTCGCCGAGATCGCCCAGCAGAACGTGGAGCGCTACTTCGGCGGCCCCCACCCCGCCTGGCAGCTCACCGTCGGCGACCTCCAGGACAACCTGTCCGACACCGACGTCGACCGCGTCATCCTCGACATGCTCGCCCCCTGGGAATGCCTGGAGGCCGTCTCCAAGGCACTCGTCCCCGGCGGCATCCTCTGCTGCTACGTCGCCACCACCACCCAGCTCGCCCGGACCGTCGAGTCCATCCGCGAGATCGGCTGCTTCAACGAGCCGACCGCCTGGGAGACGATGATCCGCAACTGGCACATCGAGGGCCTCGCCGTCCGCCCGGACCACCGCATGATCGGCCACACCGGCTTCCTGCTCACCGCCCGCCGCCTCGCCGACGGCGTTGGGGCCGGCGTAGTCCTCGCCGTAGGCGCCCTTGGCGGGGCGGCGGCGGCGCATGGGGGGCTCGACGCCGTCGGCGAGGCGGCGGGCGGTGA
>NZ_LIQX01000784.1 GCF_001418475.1 Streptomyces ossamyceticus
GGCGGGCGGAAGTCGGACAGGAAGCCGGAGGTCTCCGTGAGCGCGGCCAGCTGGGATCGCCAGTGGGCGGCCTGCGCGGAGGGTGCTGCCTCGGGGTGGTGCGACGGCATAGGTGTCTCCTGGTCGAGCTACGAGTGAGTGCGTGACGGGCTGTGCGTGTGCGTGGTGCCGTGTGCAGTCAGAGATCGAAGTCGAGGTCGAAGCCGGAGGGGGCGGGCAGGAGTGCGCCCAGGGGAGTGGTCGGGTCGGTGGTCGCCGTGTCGAGCAGCGAGGTGAAGGTGTCGCGCCAGGTCTCGACCGTGTCGCGGCGCAGCAGGCCGGCCGCGTACTGCCAGGCGACGTCCAGGCCGCCGGGGGTCTCGTGGATCTGCATGTTGAGGTCGAAGACGGCCTGTCCGGTCTGTTCCAGGCGCAGTGGTACGCGGGTGCCCTGGAAGTCGACGGAGAGGTAGCGGGCGCTGTGCAGCGCGAGGAGCGCGTCGAACAGCGGGGTGCGGCTGTAGTCGCGTCCGGGGGCCGTCCGGGCCACGACCTCCTCGAACGGGAAGTCCTGGTGCGCGGATGCCTCCTGGGCGGCCTCGCCGGTACGCCGCAGGAAGGCGTCGTACGGCAGGGCGGGGTCGGCGTCGAGGCGCAGGACGACGGTGTTGGCGAACATGCCCACGGTGCGGTGCAGTCCGGGGACGGTGCGGCCGGACACCGGGGTGCCGATCGTGATGTCGGCCGTGCCCTTGAGCCCGGCCAGCAGCAGGGCGTACGCCGACGCCAGCACGGCGAACGGTGTGACGTCGTGCGCGCGTGCCACGGCGCGGATCCGCTCGGTCCGTTCGCGGCCGAGGCCGAAGGCGAGGACGTCGCCGTCGAGTTCGCGCAGCGGCGGGCGGGGCCGGTCGGTGGGGAGGTCCGCCGGGTCGACCGATTTGGCGAACACCTCCTCCCAGTGGAGGGCCTGCGCCTCGCGGGCCGCGGTGGCGTCGCGTCCCCGGAGCCACACCGCGTAGTCCCGGTAACTGCGGGCGGGCGGGGTGGGTTCGCCGCCCGCGTACAGCAGCGCCAGGTCCTCCATGAGCGGGGTCAGGGAAAAGCCGTCCACGATCATGTGGTGCAGGTCCATCCGCAGCCGGACGCCCTCGCCGGCCCGGTGCACCTCGGCGCGCCACAGCGGTGCCCGCGCCAGGTCGAAGGGGCGGAC
>NZ_LIQX01000785.1 GCF_001418475.1 Streptomyces ossamyceticus
CGGAGCCGGACTGGTCGGCCATGCGGCGGCTGACACCGAGCGTCGCGGCGGCCAGCGCGGCGACGGACTCGGGGTGCACCTTGTCGACGTCGGCGACGACGAGGAGCCCGTCCACGGTGGACAGGACGGTCTCGGAGACGCCCAGGACCCGGTCACGCAGCGAGGTCAGGATGCTGGTGAGCGTTTCGGTCGAGGCGTGTGCGGTCATGGGGACGTGCTCCTTGGTCCGGATGTCTGCGGTGGGGAGTTGGGGATCCGTAGGGGCTCAGTCGGACGGGTTCCGGTCCGACTCGGGGAGAGCCCGAAGCCCGCGGCGGACGCGCCGCAGCATGTCGAGGGAAGGCTGGTCGGCGAGGAGTTCCTCGGGCGACAGCAGGGACAGGGGAGGGAAGGGCGGCGGTGCGGCGGTGGTCTCCGAGGCGTCGCCCCCGGCGGCCGCACCGGGCTCGGGCCCGGTGCCGCGCGCGGCTCCGCGCACGGGTAACGGGGGCGGTTCCCCAGGTGCGCCCCTCGTTTCGGCCGAGGACTGCGTCGGGGCGCCGGGGTGGGGTTCTGCGGACGAAGACGGCTGGGCGGCGGAATCGGGCTCGGTGGATGCGGCCTTGCTGGGCGCGGCTTGGCTGGGTGCAGCCTTGCTGGGTGCAGCCTTGCTGGGCGCGGCCTTGCTGGGCGCGGCCTTGCTGGGCGCGGCCTTGCTGGGCGCGGCCTTGCTGGGCGCGGCCTCGGAGGAAGACGCGGGGTGGGTGGTGGAGGCCGGGTGGTCGGGGCCCGGCGGGGTTCTGGGGGCCTGTCTCCGCCGGAGGCGGGCGGCCTTGGTGCGTCGGCGGCGCTTGCGGGCCGGGTCCTTGTCTGCGCTCACTCCCCGTCCCTCGCGCCGAAGTCGCCGGTGGGAAATCCCCCGCCCGGCCTGCGTCTGGGTAGGGGACCGGCCCTCGGTGACGGTTCGTCGGCCGAGGTCACGGTCCGCGGGGGCACCCGGGGTGCGGTGCTGGGCCGCCCCTCGGGCACGGTCGTGGTCTCCCAGCGGACGGCGCCGAGCGCCTCCAGCCGGATCAGGTCCAGCATCACCGCATAGAGTCCGCGACCACGGGCGAAGGCGATGTCGCGCGGGGTGCGACGTCCGTTGGCGCTGTCGACGAGTTCGCGATGACGTGGCGTCAGTCCGCTGCCGGAAGCGGGGTGCGCGCGGTCGGCGACCGGGGCGGGCCGGCCCCGGGCCAGCTCGACCGCCGGGCCGCGGAGCCGCGCCAGCAGCGCGATGCGGCGAGACGTCTCCTCGGCCAGCGGGCGGGGTTCGACTCCGGGCCGGGCCAGGAGGGTGGGCTCACGGTCGGTCAGTTCCCAGTCCCCCGGCGGTCTCAGCGCCATCGCGAACGCCCCGTCATAGACGGCCGCCGTGCAGACGACCTCCAGCTCGGCGGCACCGATCAGACCCGTGGCCTCGAGACGGTGGCCCAGCCGGTCCGCGTCGGGCTCGGCGGCGCACGCGGCGAGCCAGGCGTCGTCGTCGATCCGGCCGGAGGCGAGCAGTGTGGACGTCGCGGTCGGCGCGCCCGGTGTCTCGATCGCGCCGACCCGGCCGCCGCGGAGATGAATCGTGCCACCAGGGGCACCGGAGACCCGTACCGTGCCGGTGAAGCCCTCCTCGTGCAGGGCCTGGAGCAGGGCCGGCACATTGCGTGCCGAGGGTGTCCTCACGCCAGCACCTCTCGGGCCCGGTCACCGAGGCTGCGCAGCGCCAGGGCCATATTGGCCCGGTCCCGGTCGAGGCCGGCGGCGAGCAGCAGCGGGTCGCCGGCCGACCGGGGCACGGAGAGCAGCACCTGATGGCGTCTTCTGCTGGTCATGACCACGCTCTCCAGCTCCCCCACGGCCCCCGCCTCGCCGAGACGCTCGGAGATGAGGGCGGCGAGGTCGGAGACCTCCGTCCCCGTCCCGGCCTGGGCGGCGTCGCCCGCGGTTCCGTAGGTGAGTCCGGTGACGGCGTCGATCAGGGCGACGCCGATGACGCCCGGGGAGTCGAGAAGCCGGTCCAGGGAGTCCTGGAGAGCGGTCACCCTTTCCCCCATTCGCCCTCCACGTTCACGCGCCGCACAGTACTTTGAGCGTCAACTTCCGAAACACGCAACAAAGTTGACGTTTGCGACCCAAGGATCGCTCGCGTTCGATCGTAGATGGCCGGACAGTGACCGGTCAGCAGCACTGAGGAATTGGGGCAGCAAGATGAACATCGAGACCGCACTCAAGGAAGCCATGACGGTCGACGGTGCGATCGGCGTGGCGCTGGTCGACTACGAGAGCGGTATGGCGCTCGGCACCCTCGGCGGCGGACAGCACCTCGACCTCGAACTCGCGGCCGCCGGGAACACCGAGGTCGTGCGCTCCAAGATGCGCACCCTGGCCTCGCTCGACATGAACGACGTGATCGAGGACATCCTGATCACGCTGGGCCAGCAGTACCACCTGATCCGTCCGCTGAGCAGCAGCAAGGGCTCGCTCTTCCTCTACCTGGCGCTCGACCGCTCCCGCAGCAATCTGGCCCTGGCCCGCCACAACCTGAAGCGCGTGGAGACCGGCCTGGAGGTCTGATCACTCCCGGCACCGCACACGACCGAGCCCGTTCCGAGGGCGGCCGGACGGCCGTGCCCGGAACGGGCTCGGTACAGGCATACCGCTGGTGGGCGGGTGCTCAGGTCTCCTGCGGTGTCGCCGGCGAGGCCGTCACCTCGTGCTCGGGGACCGCCTGCCCGGAGCGGATCAGATCGATCCGCCCCATGACCTTGGCCCGCAGGTCGGTCGGCACGTCGTCCTGCCCGCAGCACCGCTTGACCAGCTTCTTGACGGCCTGTTCGAGACCGTACTTCTCCAGGCACGGCGAGCACTCCTCGAAGTGGTGCTCGAACTTGGTGCAGTCGGCGTCGGGCATCTCCCGGTCGAGGAACTCGTAGAGATGATCGAGGATCTCGCTGCAATCCGTCTCGTGCGGCTCTCCGCAGCTCATGAGCCCGAGCCTTTCGCTTCGTTCGACTCTCCGGCGCCGGCCGGGACCAGCCCGCGGTCACGGGCGTAGTCCTCGAGCATGCCGCGCAGTTGACGGCGGCCCCGGTGCAGCCGGGACATCACCGTACCGATGGGTGTCCCCATGATGTCGGCGATCTCCTTGTACGCAAAGCCCTCGACATCGGCGAGGTACACAGCGATGCGGAATTCCTCGGGGATCGCCTGCAGCGCTTCCTTCACGTCCGAGTCGGGCAGGTGATCGAGCGCCTGCGACTCGGCCGAACGCAGACCCGTCGACATGTGCGACTCGGCGCGCGCCAGCTGCCAGTCCTCGATCTCTTCGGCCGCACTGCGCTGGGGCTCACGCTGCTTCTTGCGGTACGAGTTGATGAAGGTGTTCGTGAGGATGCGGTACAGCCAGGCCTTCAGGTTGGTGCCCTCGCGGAACTGGTGGAAGGACGCGTACGCCTTGGCATACGTCTCCTGCACCAGGTCCTCGGCGTCGGCGGGGTTGCGCGTCATGCGCAGCGCGGCCGAGTACATCTGGTCGAGGAACTCCAGCGCGTCCCGCTCGAAACGAGCGTTGCGGTCCGCGGCGGTCTCCGTGCCCTCGGGCTGCTCCGCCTGGCCCCGTTCGGTCCCTGCGTCGGTCCCAGTGACCGGACCCACCTCCTCCAGTGTCTGTGCGGCACCGAAACCGGTACCACCAGATTCGGAGGATAGACGACGATCCGCACCCGCCGCCGCCCGAATAGGGGCGCTCTTCGCCGCGTGCAGCACCGTCCAGTCCAGGTCAGCGCGGCTGCTGCGGGTCGGGCAGATGGTCGAACCCATGCGGCGGACTTCCTCTCCTACGACGGTCAGCACGGTCTCGCGCTGTCTGATCCGCACAACAGGGGACCGTCACGCAACATTCCCGCCTTCCCACCGACTCCTTACCGAGTGACCCATTCCACTCGTCCCGGCGAACGACCTCAGCGTCTCCGGGCGGACGACCTCAGCGTCTCCGGGCGGACGACCTCAGCGTCTCCGGGCGGACGACCTCAGCTCGCGCGGCCCAGCGACCCGATCCACTCCACGACACCGTCGGTGATCACCTTCAGCGCCGCCTCCTGATCGAGGGGCGCCCGCTTCGGTACGGCGAACCCGTGATCCCCGTACGGCACCTCCACGAGCGCGTGCGGCCCCTCCGGGAACTCCTCCGGCCTCCCGAACGTGTCGTTCCCGCCCTGCACGACCAGTGTCGGCACCCCGGCGCCGAGCAGCTCACCGGCGCGGGACTTCTCCGGCTTGCCCGGCGGATGCAACGGGAAGCTCAGCGCGAGCACGGCCGCCGCGCCCAGCTCCTGCGCGGTACGGCAGGCCACCCGGGCCCCGGCGCTGCGCCCGCCCGCGATCACGGGCAGCCCCGGCCCCGTCAGCGCGGGCCACAGGCCCCGCCAACCGACGTCCAGGGTCTTCGGCGCGGGCGCGAGCTTCTTGCCGGCCACCCGCCAGGGCTGCTCGACGAGCGCGACGGTCACCCCGTGCGCGGGGAGGACGGCGGCGAGGGCCTGGAGATCGCGCGCCTCGACGCCGCCGCCCGCGCCATGGCTCACGGCGAGCACCCATCGGGCGTCCCGCGCCTCGTGCCAGGTGACCCGGGCCGTGCCCGCCTCGGTGTCGATCTCTTCTCTGATCCCGTTCACGTCAGAAGAGTGTGCCCTCCTCGGGGCCTTCCAGCTCCTTCAACAGCTCCGGGGCGTTGTTACGGACGTTGCTGACGGCCGTCGAGACCGGGTAGGCGCGCATCAGTCCGGCGGGCGGCGGCTCCAGCAGGCCGCGCAGATCGTCGGGATCCGTCCGGGCCGGGTCCAGCCAGCTGTCCCAGCGGTCGGGCGTGAGCATCAACGGCATCCGGGGGTGGATCTCGGCCAGCGTGAACGGGCCGTCCGCGGGCGCCACGGCCAGCGGGGTCGTCTCCGCCTCCGTCGTGATCACCGAGCAGGTGACCCACCAGGCCTGCGGATGGTCGTCCGGCAGGGTCTTGTCCCGCCAGAACTCGTACAGCCCGGCCATGGCGAACACGGATCCGTCGGCGGGGAGCACGAAGTACGGCTGCTTGCGCGGCCTCTTCTTCTTACCCTCGACCTCCAGGTCCCGCTCGTGCTTGCCGGTGACCCACTCGTAGTACCCGTCGGCGGGCAGGATGCAGCGGCGGGACGCGAAGGCACGACGGTACGAGGGCTTCTCGTGGACGGTCTCCGCGCGCGCGTTGATCATCCGGGCGGCGCCCTCGGGGTTCTTGGACCAGGAGGGGACGAGCCCCCACTTCAGCTTGCGCAGCTGGCGGACCGGCCGCTTGTCGTCGGCGTCCTTGAGGGGGCGGTCGAGAACCGCGTAGACCTCCTTGGTGGGGGCCACGTTGTAGTCGGGCTCCAGGGTCTCCTCCGGCTCCCACTTCTCGACCTCGAAGATTCCCGAGAGATCCTCCGGCCTGCGACTCGACGCATACCGCCCGCACATCTCGAACCACCCCTCCGACCCGCGCACACGCCGGGTCCTCCACCCGGACACATCCAAGGGTGGCAGACCACCGACGGGGCGCGGCGCGCGCAGGCGCCCACCGGACGGCCACCAGGCGCCCTCCGCTGTCCCTGCCGGTGCCCCCGTCGTCCGCATCGCGGACCACACCCCCGCGTCCACCGCTCCGACCAGCCGTTTCCCCCAGGAACGATCCCCGGCACCCCGGCGTCTCACATACCGTCCGCCCCCGAGTGCCACACTTCCAGATCCGACGCGACCCGGAGGAGATACCGCCGACCATGGAAAGCATCGCAGCCACCTCGCTGGCCAGCCTGTGGGACGAGGTCTTCGGCACCCAGCCCGACCCCGACACCTGGGTCGTCATCGCCACCGCGGTGGCCGCGCTCGCCGCGGTCGTCCCGCACGGCGTCTGGCGGCTCTCGCGCAACGCGATCACCATCGCGCACGAGGGCGGCCACGGCCTGGTCGCCCTGCTCACCGGCCGCACCCTGACCGGCATACGCCTGCACTCCGACACCAGCGGCCTCACCGTCAGCCGCGGCAAGCCCACGGGCCTCGGCATGATCCTCACCGCGGCCGCCGGCTACACCGCTCCCCCGCTGCTCGGCCTCGGCGGCGCCGCCCTCCTCGGCTCAGGCCGGATCACGCTGCTCCTGTGGCTCTCCACGATCCTCCTGGTCGCCATGCTGATCATGATCCGCAACGCGTACGGCGCTCTCACGGTCGTGGTCACCGGCGGCACCTTCGTCGTCGTCTCCTGGCTCGCCGGCCCCCAGGTCCAGGCGGCCTTCGCGTACGCGGTGGTGTGGTTCCTCCTCCTGGGCGGTGTACGCCCCGCCTTCGAGCTCCAGGCCAAGCGCCGCCGGGGCGGAGCCGGCGACTCCGACGCGGACCAGCTCTCCCGCCTGACCCATGTGCCGGCGACGGTATGGCTGCTGATGTTCCACGTGGTGTCCGTGTGCGCGCTGCTGGGCGGCGGAAGGTGGCTCCTGAGGCTGTGACCGTCAGCTGTGGCGGCCGTACGACGCGGCGCCGCGCGATCGGCCACGAACTGCCCCGAACGGGCGCGTACGCGACGAGCGACACATGCCAACACGGACGCGTACACGACGAGCGACGCACGTCAACCGGCTGAGCCCGGCGGAGCGAACCCCCACTAAAGTGGGCTCATGGCCCTGAACGCACAGCCCGCCCTCTGGCCCGCCCCGCACGCGAGCGGAGCCGTCGACGCGACGGTCCACGTGCCCGGGTCCAAGTCCGTCACCAACCGCGCCCTGGTCCTGGCGGCCCTCGCCAGCGAGCCGGGCTGGCTGCGCCGCCCCCTCCGCTCCCGTGACACCCTCCTGATGGCGGCCGCCCTGCGTGCGATGGGCGTCGGCATCGAGGAGACGGTCTCGTCCAGTTCCTCGGCCACGAGCGGCTCCGCCGTCTCCGGCGAGGCGTGGCGTGTCCTGCCCGCGGGGTTGCGCGGCCCGGCCACCGTCGACGTCGGCAACGCCGGCACGGTCATGCGCTTCCTTCCCCCGGTGGCTGCCCTCGCCGACGGCCCCATCCGCTTCGACGGCGACCCGAGGTCGTACGAGCGCCCCCTGAACGGTGTGATCGACGCCCTGCGCGCGCTCGGTGCCCGGATCGACGACGACGGCCGGGGCGCCCTGCCGCTGACGGTCCATGGCAGCGGTGCCCTCGACGGTGGCTCCGTGGAGATCGACGCCTCCTCCTCCTCGCAGTTCGTGAGCGCTCTCCTGCTGTCCGCGCCGCGCTTCAACCAGGGCGTGGAGGTCCGGCACATCGGCTCGACGCTGCCCTCCATGCCGCACATCCGGATGACCGTCGACATGCTGCGCTCGGTCGGCGCCCAGGTGGACACCCCGGAGTCGGGCGGCGAGCCCAACGTCTGGCGGGTCACGCCGGGCGCGCTGCTCGGCCGTGATCTGACGATCGAGCCGGACCTGTCCAACGCCCAGCCGTTCCTCGCGGCGGCCCTGGTGACCGGCGGCAAGGTCGTCGTCCCCGACTGGCCCACGCGCACCACCCAGCCCGGCGACCAGCTCCGGGAGATCTTCACCGAGATGGGCGGTTCCTGCGAACTCACCGAGTACGGGCTGGTGTTCACCGGATCCGGCGCGATCCACGGCATCGACGTGGACCTCGGCGAGGTGGGCGAGCTGACCCCCGGTATCGCCGCGGTCGCCGCCCTCGCCGACTCCCCGTCGACCCTGCGCGGCGTCGCCCACCTCCGCCTCCACGAGACGGACCGGCTGGCCGCCCTCACCAAGGAGATCAACGAACTCGGCGGCGACGTCACCGAGACCGCCGACGGCCTCCACATCCGCCCGCGCCCGCTGCACGGCGGTGTCTTCCACACCTACGACGACCACCGCATGGCCACCGCCGGCGCGATCATCGGCCTGGCGGTGAAGGACGTGCGGATCGAGAACGTGGCGACGACGGCCAAGACACTGCCGGACTTCCCCGAACTGTGGGCCGGGATGCTCGGGAACTGACGGGCGGACGACGATCATGCGCCGCTACGGCAAGCACACCGACGAGGACGACATCCGGACCCGTCCCAACCGCAAGGGCAACCGCCCCCGGACGAACATCCGTCCGAAGCACGAGGACGCCGCCGACGGCATGGTCCTCACCGTCGACCGAGGCCGACTGACCTGCCTCGTCGAGGACCGGATCGTACTCGCGATGAAGGCCCGCGAACTGGGCCGCAAGGCCGCGGTCGTCGGCGACACCGTCGCCCTCGTCGGAGACCTCTCCGGCAAGAAGGACACCCTCGCCCGCATCGTCCGCATCGCCGACCGCTCGTCGGTGCTGCGCCGCACCGCCGACGACGACGATCCGTACGAGCGCGTCGTCGTCGCCAACGCCGACCAGCTCGCCATCGTCACCGCCCTCGCCGACCCCGAGCCCCGCCCCCGGCTGATCGACCGCTGTCTCGTCGCGGCGTACGACGGCGGCCTCGAACCCCTCCTCGTCCTGACCAAGTCGGACCTCGCCTCGCCCGACAAGCTCCTGGAGCTCTACGGGGACCTCGACATCCCGTTCGTGGTGACGAGCCGCGAGGAGCTGGAGCAGGGCGCCGCGGCCGACCGGGTGCGCGCGCACCTCGACGGCAAGGTCACGGCGTTCGTGGGTCACTCGGGCGTGGGCAAGACGACCCTGGTCAACGCGCTCGTCCCCGACGACCGACGCCGGACGACCGGCCATGTCAACGCGGTGACGGGTCGCGGCCGGCACACCACGACCTCGGCGCTGGCCCTGCCCCTCGCGGACTCCGACGGCGGCTGGGTGGTGGACACCCCCGGGATCCGCTCCTTCGGCCTCGCCCACATCGACCCGACGCGGGTCATCCATGCCTTCCCCGACCTGGAATCCGGCACCGAGGGCTGTCCGCGCGCGTGCAGCCACGACGAGCAGGACTGCGCGCTGGACCAGTGGGTCGCCGACGGTCACGCGGACCCGGCGCGGCTGTACTCCCTGCGCCGACTGCTCTCGACCCGCGAACGACGGGAGGGCGACTGACCCCGCCGACGGGAAGGCGACTGACCTCCGCGTTGTTTGCGCCCCTCTCCACCCGGTAAGTGCATAATCGCACCAAGTCTGATCCAGACCAGATGAGACCCGAAGAGACCAGGCGAGATCAGGCGCATCAGGTGAGATCAGTCGACATCGGATGAAGCGGTCACGGAACGTGGGGACACGGGAGGACGAGACATGGCGTGGCTGCTCGTGGTCGTGGCGGGTCTGCTGGAGACCGGCTTCGCCGTCTGTCTGAAGCTCTCGCACGGATTCACCAGACTCTGGCCCACCGTCGCCTTCTGTATCTTCGCCCTCGGCAGCTTCGGCCTGCTGACCCTCTCCCTGAAGAAGCTCGATGTCGGCCCGGCCTACGCGGTCTGGACGGGCATCGGCGCGGCCGGTACGGCGATCTACGGGATGATCTTCCTCGGCGACGTGGTGTCCACCCTGAAGATCGTCTCGATCACCCTCGTCATCGCGGGCGTCGTCGGCCTCCAGCTCTCGGGCTCGGCGCACTAGTGGCTACCCAAGGGGCCTGCTCAGCTGGCGTGGCAGTGCGGTCCGCACCAGATCGGTGACCCCACCCTCGCGCGGCGGCGCCGCGACGCAGGACAGGGCGAGCCGGACGGCGAGTTCGCAGGAACGGGCCAGCTCCACCGTGTCCGCCCTGGCGGTGCCGGGCGGCGACAGCGCGGCGACGGCCCGGTCGCGCACCAGCGCCACGAAGTCGGAGGGCGCGGGCAGCGGCCCGTCGGCCCGGCGCTGCGCGGGCACCACGGAGGACGAGGGCACCGCCGAGAGTGTGAGGGCGGGCAGGCGCTCGCTCCAGCAACCGGTGAGCATGGCCCGTACGAGCAGGTTGCCCCGGGAGACCGCCACGGTCCACTCGGCGGTCGCGGCGAGCCGTTCCCTGCTGTCCACGGGGGTGGCCAACGCCCGTTCGACCCCTGCGAGATAGCCGTCCACCTCCCTGCGGACCAGGGCCCGGGCGAGCCCTTCCTTGCTGCCGAACTCGTTGTACAGCGTCTGGCGCGACACTCCGGCCACCGCCGCCACGTCCACCATCCGCACGGTGGACCACGGACGGCGCACCAGCGCCGTGTAAGCGGCGTCCAACAAGGATTCCCGCGCTGCAGGCATCATCGCCTCCCTGATACGAGCGGGCGGCTCTGGCCCTCAGATTTGACGCGCATCAACCCACTGTCAAGGGTTCGCGAGAGCGCCTACGGGCGCACTCCGGCCAACATGCGCGGGCCGACGGAAACCCCGGAGGATCCCGTCGGCGTCAGGTACCCGCACAGCGCCACTCCGCACCCCCGGGGGCGCACCGAACTCCTCCGGGCGCTCCTGCCCCGGGCCCCCTATGGCCCCGCACCGACCTCGGCGGATACCGTTCGCACCATGGCCGACTACCTCGACGACCTCCGCTTCGCCCACGTCCTCGCGGACGCCGCCGACGCGAGCACCATGTCCCGCTTCAAGGCCCTCGACCTCAAGGTGGAGACGAAGCCCGACATGACTCCGGTGAGTGAGGCCGACAAGGCCGCCGAGGAACTCATCCGCGGCCATCTCCAGCGCTCCCGCCCCCGGGACGCGATCCTCGGCGAGGAGTACGGCGTCGAGGGCACCGGCCCCCGCCGCTGGGTCGTCGACCCGATCGACGGCACCAAGAACTACGTCCGTGGCGTGCCCGTATGGGCCACCCTGATCTCCCTGATGGAGG
>NZ_LIQX01000786.1 GCF_001418475.1 Streptomyces ossamyceticus
CCTTCGCCGGCCGGCTGACGACGCCCCTGCCCGGCCTGCGGGCGTTCGCGCGCTTCGCCCGCGAGGGCTCGGTACGGCCGGGCCCCGAGGGCCTCGTCGACATCCCCCGACTGCCCTACGAGCCCGCCCCGTTGCCCCGTGTCGACGCCCGTACCCTCGCCGTCACCTGGGCGGGGCACGCGAGTTGGGTGGTGCGGATCGGCGGGCTCACCGTCCTCACCGACCCGGTCTGGTCCCGCCGCATCCTCGGCACGCCCGCCCGGATCACTCCGGTCGGCGTGGCCTGGGACGCGCTGCCGCAGGTGGACGCGGTCGTCATCAGCCACAACCACTACGACCACCTGGACGCGCCCACCCTGCGCCGACTGACCCGCGACACACCGGTGTTCGTGCCCGCCGGTCTCGGCGGCTGGTTCCGCCGCCGCCGCTTCACCCGCGTCACCGAGCTGGACTGGTGGGAGGCGGCCGAACTCGACGGCGTCCGTTTCGACTTCGTACCGGCCCACCACTGGTCGAAGCGCACCCTCACCGACACCTGCCGCTCCCTGTGGGGCGGTTGGGTCCTCACGGCGTCCGACGGGAAGCGGGTGTACTTCGCGGGCGACACGGGCTACGGCCACTGGTTCTCCCTCATCGGCCGCCGCCACCCCGGTATCGACCTCGCGCTCCTGCCGATCGGCGCGTACGACCCCCGCTGGTGGCTCAGCGACGTCCACTGCGACCCCGAGGAGGCCGTCCGGGCCTTCCAGGACCTCGGCGCCCGCCGTATGGCCCCCATGCACTGGGCCACGTTCGTCCTGTCCGCCGAACCGGTCCTGGAACCCCTCACCCGGGTACGGACGGCCTGGGAGGCGGCAGGACTCCCGCGCGAGAACCTGTGGGACCTGCCGATCGGGGCGTCCCGGATCCTCGCCTGAGGACCGCGACGGCACCCGCCCGCCCGTTGCCAGGACGCAGCCGGACTCTCAGCGGACGAACCGCCGCCACACGCTCGGCGCCACGCTGATCAGCAGCGTCAGCAGGACCGCCGCCAGCACCCCTTCCCAGGGCTCCGCGAACAGCGACCCCCCGAGGATCCCGATCAACTGGTACGTGACCGCCCACGCGAGGCACGCCGGCAGATTGCCCCGCGCGAACCGACGCAACGGCATCTCCGCCAGCAGACACGCCAGCATCACCGGGAGCCGGCCGGCCGGCACCAGCCGGGACAGCACGAGGACGGCCACCCCGTGCCCGTCGAGCTTCCGCTGGGCCTGGGCCAGCCGGTCCTCCGGTGCCCGGCGGCGGATCGCCTCCAGCCAGCGCGAACCGTTCTTCGAGCCCATGCCGCGCCGCCCCAGCCAGTACAGGGCGATGTCCCCGAGGAACGCGGCCACCGACGCCACCACGAACACCATCAGCAGCGCGAACGGCGCCGTCTGGTGGAACGCCACCACGGCCGCCGAACTGACCAGCGCCCCCGTCGGCACCACCGGCAGCAGCGCCCCCGCCAGTACCAGCAGGAACAGCGTCGGATAGCCGATCGCCTGCTGCGTCGACTCGTAGGGCAGGGGAGTGGCCGCGACGGACAGCACCATCACCGGGCGCCCTCCGCGCCCCCGCGCGACCGGCGTCTCATCCCGCCACCCCCGGCCGTACGCTCTCCCCGTGCTCCAGCCGGTGCACGGCCACCTCGGGAGCGCGCAGCGCGGCGAGGCGCACGAACTCCGTACCGGGCGCGTGGAATTCATGGGGGCGCACGGCATCCATCCCGATCGGCCAGTACGTGCCGTAGTGCACCGGGATCGCGCTGTGGGGCGCGAGCAGCGCGAGCGCCTCCGCCGCGCGCCCCGCATCGAGATGTCCCTCGCCGAGACACGGTCCCCAGCCGCCGACCGGCAGCAGCGCCACGTCGACCGGTCCGACCTCCTTGGGCATCGACTCGAACAGCCCGGTGTCCCCGGCGAAATAGGTCCGCGCCTCACCCTCGACGACGAACCCGAGCGCCGGTGAGCGGTGCGGCCCGACCGGCAGGCGCCGCCCGTCGTGGCGGGCGGGCACGGCACGGACGACCAGGTCACCGACGCTCACCTCGTCCCCGGGCGCCACCTCGCACAGCCGCAGATGCCGCAGCCTGCGCAGCCCCGGCACCTGGCGCGGCGCCCCGCGCGGCACCACCAGCCGGGTACCCGGCGCGAGCCGGGCCAGGGACGGGACATGCAGATGATCGGCGTGCAGATGGGACACCAGCGCCACGTCCGCGACCGCGGCCTCGGGCGGGGGCGGCGCCCCGCGGCGCCTGCGCAGATGCGCGAGCCGGCGCGTGAACAGCGGGTCGGTGAGCACGCGTGTGCCCGAGTCCTCCACCGTGCAGGTGGCGTGACCCCACCAGGTGACCTCCACCGGCACTTCTTTCGCCTCCTTCGCGCTACTCCCCCGAGCCTACGGGCTGGAGTAGGGTCTCAGGCTCTGGACCCGGAGGTGAGGGGGACGCCGTGGGAGACAACAGTGACGCCTTCGCCCTGTCCTGCCAGGAGATACCCCGTGAGTGCCCGGGGCGGACTGCGGGACGCGGAGCGGTCGTGCGGGTCGCCGCCATCGCCAGCCTGACCCCCCTGGAGGAGCTGGAGGCGGACCCCTTCCTGGTCGACTCCCGCAGCCAGCACGCCATGTGCGCCCGCTGGGCCGCCGAGCGCGGCTACGTGGTGACGCGCGAACTGCTCGTCCGCGGTCTGCGCCCCGACCACTGCGCCCTGTGGGCCGACGTCGACGCCGGCCATGTCGACCTCTTCGTCGCCCCCAGCCGCCGCGTCCTCGAACGCGCCCTCGCCTCCGTCGACGACTTCACCGCCGAGTGCGCCCGCCGCGGTGTCCGCGTCGAGACCGTCGGCCGCGCAGAACCCGCCTACGACGCCCAGATGAAGGCCAGCGTCCACCGCCGTCTGTCGATGCCGACCGCGGGCTACGACGGCCGCTGACCGCCGAGGCCGGCTCCGCACCCCCGGCTGCCGATGCGGCCGGCTCCACCCCTCCGAGGGCCGCGCCCCGTCCCTGCCCCCGGGTGCCCCGTCCCTGCCTCCGTGCCACCCCTCGGTACCACCCCGGCTCCCCGCCCCTTGTGACAGGCTGGGCGCAGGAACGGGACGTAAGGGTGGCCGGACGTGGGCGGTGAGCGTTGGCGGAGGGTGCTGAGCGGGTTCTGGCGGATGCTGGCCGTATGGGCGGTGTCGACGCTGACGATGCTGGTGCTCGCGGGCGCCCTGCCCGACTTCCGGCTCCAGGCCGGCACCGGCGAGAGCTCCACCCAGATCGCCGTCACCGCCGCCCTCGGCGCGGGGGTCTTCGGTCTG
>NZ_LIQX01000787.1 GCF_001418475.1 Streptomyces ossamyceticus
GGCCACAGCGGGAGGTCCGGGGCGGTGAGGGGGACGACGGCGGGGTGCAGGGCGGCGGAGTCGTACGCCTCGCAGAGGATCAGGAGGACGGCGACGGCCGCGCCCGACGCGCCCACCAGGGACGCCCGTACACCCCACGGGTCCGGCCGGTAGCGGGTCCGGGGCGAGCGACGGCCGCCCAGACGCAGACCCGCGAGCGCGGCGGCCAGGCCGGTGAGGAGGACGGGGAGACCGTAGGTGCCGCCGGCCGCGGTCAGTACGCCGTACGTTCCCGCGCAGACACCCAGCAGTCCGCCGAGGGTCAGCGCGGCCGTCGTGCGGCGGACGCGGGCCGGGACCTCGGCGGTGCGGCCGTACCCGCGTGAGTCCATCGCGGCGGCCAGGGCCACCGACCGTTCCAACGCGCCCTCCAGCACGGGCAGTCCGACCTGGAGCAGCCCCCGGATGCCCCGGTCGGGGCGACCGCGCAGCCGCCGGGCGGCCCGCAACCGCTGCACGTCCGCCACCAGATGCGGGGCGAACGTCATCGCCACCACCACGGCCACGCCCGCCTCGTACAGGGCGCCCGGCAGCGACTTCAGCAGCCGGGCCGGGTTCGCGAGGGCGTTCGCGGCACCGACGCAGATGAGGAGCGCGGCCAGGCGCAGACCGTCGTACAGCGCGAACAGCACGCCCTCCGCGGTCACCCGGCCGCCCAGGCGGATGCCCTGCGCCCAGTCGGGCAGCGGGACTTCCGGGAGCATGAGGAGGGTGTGCGTGCCGGGAATGGGCGAGCCCAGCACCACGGCGAAGGCCAGCCGGATGACCAGCACCGCCAGGCCGAGCTTCACGAACGCGGTGTACGAACGGGCCCACGGGGCGTCCGTGCGGTGCGTCGCCACGACGTACCCCGCCACGGCTATGAGGAGGGCCAGGAGGAGGGGATTGGTGGTGCGCGACGCGGCGGTCCCGAGCCCGAGGGCCCAGAGCCACCAGGCGAGGGGGTGCAGGTGGTGGGTCCGGTGCCCCTGACGCGGGGGATACGGCGGGTGCGTGGTCGGCGTGCGGCGCGGGGGGCGCGTGCCCTGCGCACGGTGTCCGCAGTGTCCGCAGTGTCCGCGGTGTCTGCGGTGTCTGCGGTGCGGGGGGCCCGTGGGGCGCGTGCCCTGTGTGTCCCCCGCGCCGTGGGCCGACGGTCCGTGGCTAGCCACGGCGGCGTCGCCTGGCCTGCCACACCGCCGCCGCGCCGAGCACCGCGACCGCGCCGACACCGACGAACAGGCCGACGGACGGGCCCTTCTCGTCGGAGGTGCGGGCGTCGTCGGAGGCGGCCGAGTCGTCGGACGCGCCGGACGTGCCGGATGCGTCGGAGGTGCCTGAGGTGCCGGATGCGTCGGAGGTGCCTGACGCGTCGGGGCCGTCGTCGGCGATCGCCTCCCCGCATCCCTTCCGGGGGTACCCGGCGATCGAGCAGAGCAGCGCGTTCGTGTCGTACCGGAGCGGCTTCGCCACGGCGGCCAGCGCGTCGGCGGTGGTCGCGTCCGACGGCACGCGCGCACAGGCGGTGCGCGCCGGCGGGGGCGTCTCACCCGTCGGCGCGTCCTCGGCCGTGCCGAAGTCGAGGACGAGCGCGATCCGCTTCTGCCCGTCACGGGCGGCCGTGCCCGAGCAGATGGCGTCGAAGCGGGCGGCCCCGCGCGGCTCGGCGGCGTCGTCGGAGTCCTCGCTGACGGCGAACCGGAAGCCCTGGACGTCCCCGTCCGAGGGCCGCGCCGTCGACGGCCCCTGCGTCGCGTACACCCAGCCGGAGCCGTCCGCCCCCCGGTCCCAGAAGGACCAGTACCGGTAGGCGGCGGCATGGGCCGGTCCGCCCAGCCCCACCAGCGCGCACAGCAGAAGCAGGGTCGCCGCCGACGCGGCCGTGACGCGCCCGCCGGTGCGGGTCATGCCCGTCGCCGCTTCCGGGTGAGGCGCGTCAGCGCGGCCCCGGCGAGCGCGGCGAGTCCGAGTCCCGCGCCCAGGACCACTCCGGTCGCGATGCCGCCGTCGTCCCCGCCGCCGTCGGCGGTGTCGTCGCTCGGCACGCTCGTGTAGTCGGCCACGTCCCGCGCCGGGCCGGTCTCGGTCAGCTGCGCCACGAGGTCCGCGCCGCCGAAGTCGCGCGGGTCGGTGCCGGCGGCGTGCGCGGCGAGGATGAGCTGGGCGTACGCGGCGGGGCCGGACTTCGCCGCCCAGGGGCCGTAGTTCTTCTCCAGCCAGGCGAGCGGCTTCGCGGTGGCGTCCGTGTTCCCGGCGGCGGCCAGCGCCACGACCGCGTCGGCGGTGTTGCCGAGGTCGGGCTGGTCCTCGGCGCCCGCGAGCGCGGACTTCAGGTAGCCGTCGGAGGTGAGGGCCCCGGCGAGGTACACGGCACCGTTGTGCGCCGCGTCCTCGGTCGAGGTGCCGTCGACGCAGCCGGAGGCGCCCCCGGAGTCCCCGTTCTCACCCGAGTCCCCGTTCTCACCCGAGTCCCCGTTCTTCCCCGAGTCCCCGGTCTTCCCGGCGTCGACGACGAACCCTTCCCCCAGGCTGCCGACCACGGCGGCGGCCGTGGCGTCGGCGTTGGCGGCGAACCCGCCCTTCTTGTCGGGCTGGTAGGCGAAGGCGCCGCTGCCCTCGGCGCCGGCGGCGCAGGGGAGGGCGAGGGCGCGCAGGGCATCGTAGGGGGAGTGGCCGGCCTTCTTCTGCCCGCCGGGCGTCTCGCCCACGGCGGCCAGCGCGCCGATGACGACGGACGTGGAGTTCGCGTCGCTGGGCCCGCCGGCGGTGAAGCCCCAGCCGCCGTCGTCGTTCTGGTTGTCCTTCAGCCACCCGGCGGCCCGCTCGGCCTGCGCGTCGTGCCCGCCTACGGCGGCGAGCGCCTGCACCGCGGCGGCCGTGCTGTTGGTGTCGACGGCCGTCTTGGCGTCGCACTTGGCGGTGGGGTCGGGCCGGTACGCCGCGAACGCCCCGTTCGCGCACTGCTGGCCGAGCAGCCAGTCGACGGCCCCGGTGCCGGGCTTCTCCCCCGTGGCGTCGAGGGCGACCAGCGTGAGCGACTGCCGCCAGACGCCGTCGAACTTGGGGTCCGTCGACCCGTACAAACCGGTGGGTATCGCCTGCGACGGCGACGCGGACGGGGCTGCGGGGGCGGTGTCGTCGGCGAGGGCGGCCGGTGCGAAACCGGTGCCGAGTCCGGTGCCGACCCCGGCTGTGGCGGCCAGTACGGCGACGACCGCGGCGCTGCGGCGGACATTCATGATCGGCGGTGCCTCTCCCTGACGGGAGCCGGGCGCCACGGCGCGACGCCGGGCGGCTCGGCTCCGTATTCCTCGACGGTGCCGTGCACCGGCGGACGCCGGTGACGCGAGCCGGTCACAGTTCCGCACAGGGCAGTCCGACTCGCCGATCGCGCGGACGGCTTCGGCTCACGGTTGCGGGTCAGCGCCGGATTTGCACCGGCTTCCCCCTGTACGGGCGTGACGACCCGGCCACTCTACCTGCCGGTAGGCAACAGCCTGAGGGCCACCTGCGCCGGACGGTAGGTTCGCGAACATGCGGACGGGGAGACTGCTGGGCGCGGGGCGCACGGCGGACGTGTACGAGATGGCGGACGACGAGGCCGAGGGCGGCTCGCCCGGGGAGGCCGGCCACGGGGCCGACGCTCACGGAACCTGGGTGCTGCGCCGGTACCGGGACGGCTGGGGCGACGCACGGGCCGAGGCCCAGGTCATGGACCACGTACGCCTTCACGGCTACCCGGCCCCACGCGTCCGCACGGCCACCCGTACCGATCTGGTCCTCGAACGCCTTTCGGGCCCGACCATGCTGGAGGCGATCGCCGCGGGTGCCCTCCCGCCGGCCGAGGCCGGCGCCGAACTGGCCCGCCTCCTCCACGCGTTGCACGCGCTCCCGCCCCGCCGCTCCGCCGACCCGGCGACCCGCGTCCTCCACCTCGACCTGCACCCCGAGAACGTCCTCCTCACCCCGGACGGCCCCCGCGTCATCGACTGGGCCAACGCCGAGGAGGGCCCGCCCGGCCTCGACTGGGGCATGTCGGCGGTCATCCTCGCCCAGGTCGCGGCCGACACGGTCGACCCCCGCGCCCCCTTGGCCCACGCGATCCTCACCGGCCTCCTCACCCACCAGCCGCCCGGCGCCCCCTCGGCCCTCACGGAGGAGGGCCTGACGGAGGCGATCAACCGCCGGTCGCAGAACCCGACGATGAGCGTGCGAGAGGTGCGACTCCTCGATCGGACCCGGGAGTTGATCCGTTCGGTCGGCGCCCCCTGAGGCCGGGTACGGCGACGCCCGGTCTCACGCCGCCACGTACGTCACCGGGTCGGTCCCCGGTACCGCCTCCGCCCGGCCCTGTTTCACCAGGCGCCGCAGGTGGGCCTCCGCCTCGGCGACGGCGATGTTCCGCGAGCTGTAGGGGATCTGGGCCCAGGGGCGGTTCCACTCCATGCGTTCGGCGAGCTGCCACGGCGTGAGCGGGGTGGTGAGGAGGGAGCGCAGGCCGGTGAGGCGGGACTCGTGGTGCGTGAGCAGCTCCCGCACACGGGCCGAGGCGTCGGGGAACGTGTACTGATGAGCCGGGAGGACCTCGGCCGGACCCAGCCGGGCGACGCGTTCGAGGGAGTCGAGGTAGTCGCCGAG
>NZ_LIQX01000788.1 GCF_001418475.1 Streptomyces ossamyceticus
CGCCGGCTACGCCCTCGCCTTCGGCACCCTGGCGATCATCCAGTCCGCCCTCGCCACCGGCCTGGCCGTATGGTTCCTCGACCTGGACGTCACCGGCTCACCCTGGCTGCTGCTCCTCGTCGCCCTCCTCGACGCGCTTCTCGGCACCGCCCTCGGCCTCTTCGTCTCGGCCTTCGCCTCCTCCGAGTTCCAGGCCGTCCAGTTCATGCCGGCCGTGATCTTCCCCCAGCTCCTTCTCTGCGGCCTGTTCACCGCCCGCGCCGACATGCACCCCGCCCTCGAAGCGATCTCCGACGTCCTCCCCATGTCCTACGCCGTCGACGGCATGAACGAGGTCCTCCTCCACACCGACATGACGGCCACCTTCATCCGGGACGTCGCGATCGTCGCCGGCTGCGCCCTCCTGGTCCTGGCCCTGGGAGCGGCCACCCTGAGGCGCCGGACGAGGTAACCCCTCCGTGCCTCCGTGCGCCGTATCCCGCTCACCGGACACGTCATCCGAACCCGCACCCCCGATGGGAGGATGGCCCCAGGACGACGCACCCTCGGAGGGCACCCGCACCATGACCCAGAAAGTCGCAGTCCTCGGCACCGGAAAGATCGGCGAGGCCCTGCTCAGCGGCATGATCCGAGCCGGCTGGGCCCCCGCCGACCTCCTGGTCACCGCCCGCCGCGCCGAGCGCGCCGAAGAACTCCGCACCCGTTACGGCGTCACCCCGGTCACCAACGCGGAGGCCGCGAAGACCGCCGACACGCTGATCCTGACGGTCAAGCCCCAGGACATGGCCGCCCTGCTCGACGAACTCGCCCCGCACACCCCCGCCGACCGCCTGGTCATCAGCGGAGCGGCAGGCATCCCCACCTCCTTCTTCGAGGAGCGCCTGGCAGCGGGCACCCCTGTCGTCCGTGTCATGACGAACACGCCCGCCCTCGTCGACGAGGCCATGTCCGTCATCTCCGCCGGCAGTCACGCGAGTGAGGCCGATCTCGCGCACGCCGAAGAGATCTTCGGCGCTGTCGGCAAGACCCTCCGCGTCCCCGAGTCCCAGCAGGACGCCTGCACCGCCCTCTCCGGCTCGGGCCCGGCGTACTTCTTCTACTTGGTCGAGGCCATGACCGACGCGGGCATCCTGCTCGGCCTGCCCCGCGACAAGGCGCACGACCTCATCGTCCAGTCCGCCATCGGCGCCGCCACGATGCTCCGCGACAGCGGCGAACATCCCGTCAAACTCCGCGAGAACGTCACCTCCCCGGCAGGCACCACGATCAGCGCCATCCGTGAACTCGAGAACCACGGCGTACGAGCCGCGTTGATCGCCGCGCTGGAAGCCGCCCGCGACCGCAGCCGCGAACTGGCCTCCGGCAACAGCTGACCGCGTCGGCCGCCCGAGCCGCAGCGCCGGGGGCGGGACCCCGCCGTCACACCCCCCGGCACGGCGGTCAACCGGCCAGCAACCCGATCGCCCGGTACGCCGCGTCCACCCTCGGCCGCGCCATCTCTCTGGCCTTCGCCGCACCCAACCGCAACACCTCTTCCACGTACGCAGGATCGGCGCACAACTCCTTGTGCCTCTGCTGTACGGGCCTGAGGAGCTCGACCACGGCCTCTGCGGTGTCCTTCTTCAAAGCTCCGTACGACTCATATACACCGCTCAGGTCCTCGGGGTTCCCACCTTCACAGGCGGCGAGGATGTCCAGCAGATTGGCGAGCCCCGGCCGCGCCACCCGGTCGTAGACGACCTCGCGCCCGCTGTCCGTCACCGCCCGCATGATCTTCTTGCGCACCACATCCGGCTCGTCCAGCAGATAGACGATGCCCGGCCCCGCGTCGTCCGTCTTCCCCATCTTCGACGTCGGCTCCTGCAGGTTCATGACCCTGGCCCCGACCTTGGGATGCGTCGCCCGCGGCACCACGAACGCCTGCCCGTACCGCTGGTTGAACCGCACCGCCAGATCCCGCGCCAGCTCCACGTGCTGCGTCTGGTCGTCGCCGACGGGCACCTCGTCCGTCCCGTACGCCAGGATGTCCGCCGCCATCAGCACCGGATACGTCAGCAGCGACAGCCGGACGCTCCCACCCCGTTCCCGCTCCCGCGCGGCTTTCTCCTTGTACTGGATCATCCGCCGCGCCTCACCGTCGGTGGCCACACACTCCAGTACGTACGACAGCCGCGCGTGCTCGTCGACCTGACTCTGCACGAAGACGGTGCACAGCTCCGGATCCAGCCCGGACGCCAGTAGCAGCGTCGCTGCCTGCCGACTGAGCCTGCGTACCCGCGCCGGATCGTGGTCCACGGTCAGCGCGTGCATGTCGACTACACAGAACAAGGCGTCCGTCCGGTGCTGAGCGACCTCGGCCCACTGCCGAACGGCGCCCAGGTAGTTCCCGAGCGTCAGATGCCCGGTCGGCTTGATCCCGCTGAAGACCCGCGTCATCTCTCATCCTCCTGGTCAGGACCACCACCACCGGCCGGCCGCCCTGGAGGGAGATACGAGAACGGCCGCCGGGAGGCGGCGGCCGTCGAGTGCGTACGTGAGCGCGGCCGCCGTCAGGCGGCCCACCACTGCTGGTGACACGTACGCGTAGTCATAGGGGTCAGGCTACGCGGCGGGGGCCAGGTCCGGCAGGGAGTTGACACACCCTGGACCCGTCCGTAGTGTTCTCCGGGTTGTCCGACGTGAGCGCCGACTCCGGTCGGTCCCCGGACAGCCATTCCGCAGGTAAACACCGACAATCGGCGATCCATCGTCGTGCCATTGGTGTGCGCATTCGCAGAATGAGGAATCCGCGTTCGAATGGACGCAGCCCCCGATTAGCTCGGGAGCCAGGAATCCGCTAAAGTCTCACTCGTCGGAACGGCCCAACAGCCGCGAAGACAACTCCCGCTGACTGGGAATCAGGCCCGAAAGGATCTGATAGAGTCGGAACTGCCGGAAAGGGAAACGCGAAAGCGGGAACCTGGAAAGCACCGAGGAAATCGGATCGGAAAACGATCTGATAGAGTCGGAAACGCAAGACCGAAGGGAAGCGCCCGGAGGAAAGCCCGAGAGAA
>NZ_LIQX01000789.1:0-6955 GCF_001418475.1 Streptomyces ossamyceticus
GGGTGTACGGGAGCCCGCCCCACCCTCGGCGCCGGCGCGGGCTCCCGTACACCCTGCGGACGTGTCTCATGATGTATCAGCAGCTTCCCATCATCGATCTCTCGGCGGCCGAGCGCGGACCCGAGGCGCGCGGGCTGTTGCACGCGCAGTTGCACAGCGCGGCGCACGATGTGGGGTTCTTCCAGCTCGTCGGGCACGGGGTGGAGGGGACGGAGATCGAGCGGCTCACCCGGGTCATGCGGGAGTTCTTCGCGCTGCCCGAGGAGGCGCGGCTCGCCATCGACAACGTGCGGTCGCCGCACTTCCGGGGCTACACGCGCACCGGGGACGAGCGGACCGGCGGTCGGCAGGACTGGCGGGACCAGCTGGACGTGGGCGCCGAGCGGCCGGCCCGGGTGCCGGCGGACGGGGAGCCCCCGTACTGGTGGCTCCAGGGGCCCAACCAGTGGCCCCGGTCGCTGCCCGAGCTGCGGGAGGTCACGCTGGGGTGGATCGACCGCCTCAGCGGGGTCGCCGACCGGCTGCTGCGGGAGCTGCTGGTGTCGATCGGCGCCCCGGCGAACTTCTACGCCCCGATCTTCGGGGACTGGGCGCACCCGCATCTGAAGCTGGTGCGGTATCCCGGCAGTGCCGGGGACGGGGCCGACCAGGGGGTGGGGGCCCACAAGGACTACGGGTTCCTGACCCTGCTGCTCCAGGACCAGGTGGGTGGGTTGCAGGTGGAGCGGGAGGACGGGCTGTTCCACGAGGTGCCGCCCATCCCGGGGGCCTTCGTGGTGAACCTCGGGGAGCTGCTGGAGGTGGCCACCCAGGGGTATCTGGTGGCGACCAACCACCGGGTGGTGAGCCCGCCGGGGGCGACCGAGCGGTTCTCGGTGCCGTTCTTCTACAACCCGCGGCTGGACGCGCGGATAGAGCCGCTGGTCTTCCCGTACGCCTCGGCCGCGCCGGGCGTGACCGACGATCCGGCGAATCCGCTGTTCGCGGAGTACGGGTTCAACGAGTTGAAGGGGAAGCTGCGGGCGCATCCGCTGGTGGCGGAGCGGCATCACGCGGGGCTGCTCAGCCCCGCGTGACGCCCAGGAACTGCCGCGTCAGTGCGCGATGTCGCCGTAGCCCTCGATCTCGTGGGGGCTGCGGGGGCCGGGGCCGGTGTAGCGGGCGGAGGGGCGGACGAGGCGGCCGGTGCGCTTCTGTTCGAGGATGTGGGCGGACCAGCCGGCCGTGCGGGCGCAGGTGAACATCGAGGTGAACATGTGCGCCGGCACCTCGGCGAAGTCGAGGACGATGGCGGCCCAGAACTCGACGTTGGTGGCGAGGACACGGTCGGGCCGGCGTTCGTGGAGTTCGGCGAGGGCGGCCTTCTCCAGGGCCTCGGCGACCTCGAAACGGGGGGCGCCCAGCTCACGGGCGGTGCGGCGCAGGACACGGGCGCGGGGGTCCTCGGCGCGGTAGACACGGTGTCCGAAGCCCATGAGGCGTTCGCCCTTGTCGAGGGCGCGCTTGACGTAGGCGTCGGCGTCGCCGGTGCGCTCGATCTCCTCGATCATGCCGAGGACACGGGAGGGGGCGCCGCCGTGGAGGGGGCCGGACATGGCGCCCACCGCGCCGGAGAGGGCGGCCGCCACGTCCGCGCCGGTGGACGCGATGACGCGGGCGGTGAAGGTGGAGGCGTTCATGCCGTGCTCGGCGGCGCTCGTCCAGTAGGCGTCGACGGCCGCGACGTGCTTGGGGTCGGGCTCACCGCGCCAGCGGATCATGAAGCGTTCGACGACGGACTGCGCCTTGTCGATCTCGCGCTGCGGAACCATGGGCAGGCCCTGGCCGCGGGCGGACTGGGCGACGTAGGAGAGGGCCATGACGGCGGCGCGGGCGAGGTCCGCGCGGGCCTGCTCCTCGTCGATGTCGAGGAGGGGTTTGAGGCCCCAGACGGGGGCGAGCATGGCGAGGGCGGACTGGACGTCGACGCGGATGTCGCCGGAGTGGACGGGGATGGGGAAGGGCTCGGCGGGCGGCAGACCGGGGCGGAAGGCGCCGTCGACGAGCAGGCCCCAGACGTTGCCGAAGGAGACGTGGCCGACGAGATCCTCGATGTCGACGCCGCGGTAGCGGAGCGCGCCGCCCTCCTTGTCCGGTTCGGCGATCTCCGTCTCGAACGCGACGACTCCTTCGAGACCGGGTACGAAGTCGGACATCAGGCGGCTCCTCGTGATGTGTGCGACAGGGGGATCGGCTGTTCGGGAATCCATCCGGAATGTTCCTGCACGATACGCCTGAGTGCCACGTTTGGGGAGGGTGTGCGGCACTCAGTGCCACAACGGGGCGGGTGGGCCGTCGGTCGGCGGGTGCCGCGGGCGATACGGCAGGATGACCATGTGAACGATCCCGGTCTGGAGCCCGTGCCCGATCCCGCTGTGATGCGCAAGCAGTACCGCGCCGACGGGCTCGACGAGAGCGAGCTGGCCGCCGGCCCGATGGAGCAGTTCGGGCGGTGGTTCCTGGAGGCCGCGCAGGAGGGCGGGCTGTTCGAGCCGAACGCGATGGTGGTGTCGACGGCCGACGGCCAGGGGCACCCGAGTTCTCGTACGGTGCTGATGAAGGCGTACGACGAGCGGGGCTTCGTGTTCTACACGAACTACGACTCCCGCAAGGCGCGTGACCTGGCGGAGAACCCCCATGTGTCGCTGGTGTTCCCGTGGCACGCGATCGCCCGGCAGGTGATCGTGACGGGGACGGCGCGGCGCACGGGCCGGGACGAGACGGCGGCGTACTTCCGGGTGCGGCCGCACGGGTCGCAGCTGGGGGCGTGGGCGAGCGCGCAGTCGTCGGTGATCCCGTCGCGGGCGGAGCTGGAGGCGGCGTACGCGGAGTTGACCGCCCGGTACCCGGAGGGCGAGCAGGTGCCGGTGCCGCCGCACTGGGGCGGTTTCCGGGTGGTGCCGACGAGCGTGGAGTTCTGGCAGGGCCGGTACAACCGACTGCACGACCGGCTGCGGTACGTGGCTCTGCCGGACGGGTCGTGGCGGGTGGAGCGGCTCAGCCCGTAGGCGGACGGGTCAGTCCAGGACCTCGTCGAGGAGTGCGGCCCACTGGGCGACGACCTTGTCGCGGCGGCCGGTGTCGTCGGTGAGGAGGTTGGCGAGGCCGAGGCCGCGGGCCATGTCGAGCACGCCCTGGACGGTTTCGCGGACGCCGGGGACGGTCTCGTTGGCGTGCAGGAGCTCGACGGCGATGCGGTGGGTCTCGCGGCCGACGCGGGCCTCCAGTTCGGTGACGCGGGGGCGGAGCTGCTCCTCGTTGGAGGCGGCGACCCACAGGTGGAGGGCGGCCCGGAAGAGGGGGCCGGTGTAGAGGTCGACGAGGGCGGCGACGACGGCGCGGCGGTCGGCGGGGCCGTGGGGGAAGAGGTCGCGCAGGGCGAGGGAGCGTTCCTCGGCGACGTATTCGACGGCGGCGGTGAACAGGTCCTCGCGGGTGCGGAAGTGGTGCTGGGCGGCGCCCCGTGAGACACCGGCGCGCTCGGCGACGACGGAGACGGTGGAGCCGGCCCAGCCGTGTTCGGCGAGGCAGGAGACGGCGGCTTCGAGGAGCCGTTTGCGGGTGACGCGGCTGCGGTCCTGCTTGGGGCCGCGTTCGGCGACGGCGGCGGCGGTGTCCGCGGACGCGGTGTCCCGGCCCGCCGCGTCCGCCGCCGTATCCGCCGACGTGGCCGCGTCCGTGGCCGTGTCGGTGTCCGCCGTCGTGTCCTTGGATCTGCCCGTCGATGTATCCGCCGTGCTCACAGCACCCATCCCGGTTCCCGTCCTTCGAGGAAGGCCGTCATGCCCTCGCGGGCGTCGTCGGAGTCGAACAGCCGGGACGAGAGCCGGGTCAGTTCGCCCGCGTCCAGGTCGAAGTTCTCCAGCACCTTAGCCGTGAGCAGGCGTTTCGTTTCCGTCAGGGCCCTCGGTGCGGCTCGGCGCAGTCCGTCGAGGACGGGTGCGAGGACGGCGTCGACATCGGGTCCGGTGGCGGTGAGCAGGCCGATGCGGGCGGCTTCGTCGGGGCCGAACCGTTCGCCGGTGAGGTAGTGGCGGGCGAGGGCGCGGGGGTCGGTGCGGGGGCGCAGGGTGAGGGAGATGACGGCGGGGGCGACGCCGATGCGGACCTCGGTGAAGGCGAAGGTGGCGTCGGGTCCGGCGGCGGTGATGTCGCAGGCGCCGAGGAGGCCGAGGCCGCCGGCGCGGACATGGCCGGTGACGCGGGCGACGACCGGCTTGGGGAGGTCGAGGATGTCCCGGAGCAGTCCGACGACGGCTTCGGGGCGGGGCGGACGGCGCAGGTCGGCGCCCGCGCAGAAGGTGGTGCCGGTGTGGGTGAGGAGGACGGCGCGGGTGGCGTCGTCCTTGCCGCAGTGGGCGAGGGCCTCGGACAGGTCCCGCACGAGGCCGGCGGAGAGGGCGTTGCGGTTGGCCGGGGAGTCGAGGGTGAGGGTGGTGATGCCGCGGTGGTGGGCGGTGCGTACGAGGGGTGCGGGGGTGTCCGTCACAGGCGCTCCCTGAGTTCTCGGCGGAGGATCTTCCCGGAGGCCGCGCGGGGGACGCCGTCGATGAAGGTGACATGGCGGACGCGTTTGTAGGGGGCGACGCGTTCGGCGACGTACATCATGACCTCGCCCTCGGTGAGTCCGGTGGGGGTGGGGCGGGGGACGACGAAGGCGTGCGGGACCTCGTTGCCGTCGGCGTCGTAGTGGCCGATGACGGCGGCGTCGGCGATGCCGGGGTGGGTGATGAGGAGGGCTTCGAGTTCGGCGGGGGCGACCTGGAAGCCCTTGTACTTGATGAGTTCCTTGACGCGGTCGACGACGTACATCCAGCCGTCGGCGTCGCAGTGGGCGATGTCGCCGGTGGCGAGCCAGCCGTCCGCGTCGATCATGGCGGCGGTGGCGTCGGGACGGCCGAGGTAGCCCTTCATGACCTGCGGGCCGCGGATGAGGACCTCGCCGGACTCGCCCACGGGGACGTCCCGGGCGGGGTCGTCGAGGGAGACGACGCGCATCTCGGTGCCGGCGATGAGCTTGCCGACGGTACCGGGGGGCGCGGCGGCGGCCTGGTCGAGGGGGACCAGGTGGGAGCAGGGGGAGAGTTCCGTCATGCCGTAGCCCTGGACGACGGGCGGCAGGCCGAGGCGGGCGGAGCACGCGGCGGCGAGCCGGGCGTCGAGGGGCGCGGCGGCGGACAGCACGTGCCGGACCGAGGAGAGGTCGTACCGCTCGGCGGCGGGGTGCTTGGCCAGGGCGAGGACGATGGGCGGCGCCACGTAGAGGTGGGTGATGCGGTGCTTCTCGATGGCGGCCAGATACGCCTCCAGGTCGAAGCGGGGCAGGACGACGACGGTGGCGCCGCGGCGGAGCGGGGCGTTCATCAGGGCGGTGAGGCCGTAGATGTGGAAGAAGGGCAGGACGGCGAGGACGCGGTCGCCGGGGGCGGCGGGCATGACGGGTTCGAGCTGGGCGAGGTTGGTGGCGATGGACCGGTGGGTGAGCATGACGCCCTTGGGGACGCCGGTCGTGCCGGAGGAGTACGGCAGCACCGCGAGGTCGCTCACCGGGTCGATGGCGACGACCGGTTCGGGGGCGGTGGTGACGAGCAGGTCGATGAGGGAGCGGTGGCCGGGGGCGCTGTCGCAGACGAGGATCTCCCGGATGCCGCCGGCGCGTTCGGCGGCGGCGCGGGCGGTGTCGAGGAGGGGTGAGACCGTGATGATCCAGCGGGCGCCCGAGTCGGTGAGCTGCTTGGCGAGTTCGTCGGCGGTGGCGAGGGGGTGCGCGGTGGTGACGGTGGCCCCGGCGCGGGTGGCGGCGTAGAAGGCGGTCGGGTAGGCGATGGTGTTGGGGCTGTGCAGGGCGAGGACGTCGCCCTTGCGGAGGCCGGTCTCGGTGAGGGCGGCGGCGAGCCGCCGGTGGAAGAGGTCGAGCTGCGCGTAGGTGAGGGTGGTGCCGTCGGTGCCGTCGATCAGCGCGGGGGTGTCGCCGTGGTCGGCGGCGTGGCCGAGGACGGCGTCGTGGATGGGCAGGTCGACGGGCTGGATGTCTGCGTACTCGCTGCGGAACATGGTTCCTCCTGGCAGTACGGCTGAGGTCGGCTGCGGCGTGCGCGGCTGGGGGCCCGGCGGCCGCCGTTCCCGCCTCCGGGGCGTCGAGGGCTCGGGGCGTGGGTGGACGGGTCGGCGGCTCAGTAGGACTTGGGCAGGCCGAGGGTCTGGTGGGAGACGTAGTTGAGGATCATCTCCCGGCTGACGGGGGCGATCCGGGACACCCGGGAGGCGGTGATCAGTGAGGCGAGGCCGAACTCGCGGGTGAGGCCGTTGCCGCCGAGGGTGTGCACGGACTGGTCGACGGCCTTCACACAGGCCTCGCCGGCGGCGTACTTCGCCATGTTGGCGGCCTCGCCCGCGGCCGCGTCGTCCCCGCTGTCGTAGAGGTGGGCCGCCTTCTGCATCATCAGGCGGGCCAGTTCGACCTCGATGTGGGACTGGGCGAGGGGGTGGGCGATGGCCTGGTGGGCGCCGATGGGCTGACGCCACACGGTGCGTTCGCGGGCGTACTCGACGGCGCGGGCGAGGGCGTAGCGGGCCATGCCGAGGGCGAAAGCGGCGGTCATGATGCGTTCGGGGTTGAGGCCCGCGAACAGCTGGAGCAGGCCGGCGTTCTCGTCGCCGACGAGCGCCTCGGCGGGGAGCCGCATGTCGTCGAAGGTCAGCTCGAACTGCCACTCGGAGGCGCGGAGTTCCATGTCGATGGGCCGGTACTCGAAGCCGGGGGTGTCCCGGGGGACGATGAACAGGCAGGGCTTGAGGTTGCCGGTGCGGGCGTCCTCGGTGCGGCCGACGATGAGGGTGGCGTCGGCCTTGTCGACGCCGGAGATGAAGACCTTGCGGCCGGTGAGCAGCCAGTCGGCGCCGTCGCGGCGGGCCG
>NZ_LIQX01000789.1:6994-7514 GCF_001418475.1 Streptomyces ossamyceticus
CGCCGCCGCCCCCGCCGTGTGCCTCCGGCAGGTTGACGCCGAGGTAGCCGAGCTTGGCGGCCTCGTCCCAGAGGGTCTCCGGGGTGAAGTCTCGGCCGTGGCGTTTGCCCAGGGCGGCTACTGCGGCTCGTAGGGCCTGGTGCTCTTCGGATTCGATCACGGGGGACATGAGGGCTCCTTAGGGGGTGGGTCCTACGGACGTCAGGAGACTGCGGGTGCGTTGGGGTTGTGCGCGCTCACGCGGCGGAGCCGCATATCGAAACAGCCCCGCGCCCCTTACGTCGGCTGCACCACCGCCAGCAACATGCCGGGCTCCACCTGTTGTCCGACCACCACGTGCAGGGCCGTCAGGGTTCCCGGTGCCGGGGCGGTGATCTTGTGTTCCATCTTCATCGCCTCCAGCCAGAGGAGGGGTTGGCCCGCTTCGACGGTGGTGCCCTGGCTCAGGTCCTTCGCGAGGCGGACGACCGTGCCGGGCATGGGGGCCAGGAGGGAGCCGGCGGCCTGGGTGGTGGTGGGG
>NZ_LIQX01000079.1 GCF_001418475.1 Streptomyces ossamyceticus
GCCCGGTGTCCGCCCAGGGGCGCAGGACGGTGGCGAGCCGGTGGCCGAAGTCCTCGGCCTCCTGCTCGGCCGAGGCGTGCGAGCCGTTGCGCGCGGCGACCCCGAGGGCGGACCCGGGCCAGCCCGGCCCGCCGGACAGCGTGAACGTGGCGGCGTCCGCGCCCGGCACCCGGTGGTGGCTGTGTCCGGCGTGCAGATGCCACAACTCATGTCCCAGGATCACCAGTTGCTGCACGGGAGCGGCCCGCTCCTCGACGATCACCAGGTCGAAGTCGGGGAACTCCATCCACAGCCCCGTCACTTCTATCTCGTCCGGGAACCGCTCGAACCGCAGCTCCACCGGCCGTCCGCCGCGCCGCGCGCTCATCTCCGCGCACAGGGCCGCCCCCAACTCCCGCACCCCCAGGGGGCCGTCCAGCCGGGCCCGGACCGCCTTGGCGAGCCCGGCGGTCAGCCTGCGCCGCTCGGCGGCGGACCGGGTGGGCAGCAGCGCGGCCCGTACCCGGCCGAGGACACCGGTGGCCGCGGCGGCCCCGGTCGACCCGCGCGGACGTACGCCGCCCGGTTCACGACGGCTCATGTCCCGGGCTCCTCCTCGTCGACGCCGAGCAGCCCTTCGAGCATCACCGCGAGGGCCTCCTGCTTGCGCCGGGTCAGGTTCATCCGCCCCCCGCGCAGCGCGAGGGTCACCACTCCGTGCCGGGTCGCGAACTCCACGAGCGGTCCCTCGGCCCCGTCCCCCTCCAGGCCCTCCAGCACCCGGCGCAGTTCCCGGTCCAGGACGGCGGCGGCCGGGTCGGTGAAGAACCGGACGCCCTCCTCGACGCCGAAGAACGCGGCGAGTTCGGTGAGGTCGGGCACGTTCGGCATCTTCTTGCCGAGCAGCAGCTGCCGGGCCCACTCCGGGCTGATCGACAGCCGCTGCGCGACCTCCTTGCAGACGTCGACGGTGCGTTTGCCGCTGCGCGCGAGATACGCCGTGTGCAGCGCCCGCACCCGCCCGCGCACCCGGTCGTCGATCCGGTCGCCCGGCGGTTCACCCCCGTCGAGCAGCGTCCGCACCACGTCCTCACCGAGCGCGGTGCGCTCCGACAGGGCGCAGACGTCGAGGAGTTGACCCCGATCGGCCCCGGTCCGGGCGGTGAGGGCGTCGAGACGGGCAAGGGTGCGGGAGAGGGGTTCGGGGAGGTCGGGCACGGCCAGACCCTACGTGCCCGATGGCCTGAACACCACGGAAATCCAACGATCGTTGAAAACGAACCAACGATCGTTGACAGGTGACAGCCCCCCCGACAAGCCACCCGACAAGCCGCCCGACAAGCCCACTCGAAAGGCCACTCGAAAGGCCACTCGACAGGCCCCGGTCGCCCTCTCGCCGGTCGGCCCTGCTCGCCCTGTGGGCCCCCCATTGACTCTCCCCACCGGCGAACATAGCGTCCCGTTCGGCTGAACGATCTGCATTCGTAATGTCGAACACGAAGGATGTCCATGGCCCGCACAGCCCGCTTCACCCTCGACCCCGCCTTCCAGGTCGGTGAGGTCAATCCCCGACTGTTCGGCTCCTTCGTCGAGCACCTCGGCCGCTGCGTCTACACCGGGATCTTCGAGCCGGACCATCCGGCGGCCGACGAGGCGGGCCTGCGCACCGACGTCCTGGAACTGGTCCGTGAGCTGGGTGTCACCACGATCCGCTACCCCGGCGGCAACTTCGTCTCCGGCTACAAGTGGGAGGACTCCGTCGGCCCCGTCGAGGACCGCCCCCGCCGCCTCGACCTCGCCTGGCGCTCCACGGAGACCAACCGGTTCGGCCTCTCCGAGTACATCGCCTTCCTGAAGAAGATCGGCCCGCAGGCCGAGCCCATGATGGCCCTCAACCTCGGCACCCGAGGCGTCGCCGAGGCCCTCGAACTCCAGGAGTACGCCAACCACCCCGCCGGCACCGCCCTGTCGGACCTGCGTGCCGCGCACGGCGACAAGGACCCGTTCGGCATCAAGCTCTGGTGCCTCGGCAACGAGATGGACGGCCCCTGGCAGACCGGCCACAAGACCGCCACCGAGTACGGCCGGATCGCCGCCGAGACCGCCCGCGCGATGCGCCAGATCGACCCGGGCGTCGAACTCGTCGCATGCGGCTCCTCCAGCCAGTCCATGCCGACCTTCGCCGCCTGGGAGGCGACGGTCCTGGAGGAGACGTACGACCTCGTCGACCACATCTCCCTGCACGCCTACTACCAGCCCGAGAACGGCGACATCGACTCCTTCCTGGCCTCCGCCGTCGACATGGAGTCCTTCATCGAGAACGTGATCGCCACCGCCGACCACGTGGGCGCGAAGCTCAAGTCGAAGAAGAAGATCAACCTCTCCTTCGACGAGTGGAACGTCTGGTACATCTCGAAGTGGCACGAGATCGAGAACTCCGAGACCAGGGACTGGGCGGAGGCCCCCCGCCTCCTGGAGGACAACTACAGCGTCACCGACGCCGTCGTCTTCGGCTCCCTCCTCATCGCGCTGCTCCGGCACGCCGACCGCGTCACCGTCGCCTGCCTCGCCCAGCTCGTCAACGTCATCGCCCCGATCATGACCGAGCCCGGCGGTCCCGCCTGGCGCCAGACGACGTTCTTCCCGTTCGCCCAGGCCGCGCGGTACGGCCGCGGCCGGGTCCTCGACGTACGGGTGGACTCGCCGACGTACGCGACGGAGAAGTACGGGGAGGCGGACCTGCTGCACGCCACCGCCGTGCGGGCCGAGGACGGGTCGGTGACCGTGTTCGCGGTCAACCGGAGCCGTACGGAGGCGCTTCCGCTGGAGGTCGCACTGGGCGGGCTCGACCTGAGCCGGGTGGTGGAGCACAGCGTGCTGGCCGACGCCGACCCCGACGCCCGGAACACGCTCGCCGCGCCCGAGCGGGTCGTTCCGCACACGGGCGAGGACACCTCGATCGAGGGCGGCGTCCTGAAGTCCGTCCTCGAACCGCTGTCCTGGAACGTGATTCGCCTGGGCTGAGGGCTCCAGGGGCGGGCTCCCGGTCCGCCCCTTGTGGCCTGGCCGGCGGCCGGGTCCCGGCTGCGCCGGCAGGTCCACTTGACCCTGAGGCGAAACCGGAGGAAAGTGTACGTATACATCATAAACATACTTAGTACGGATGCAGGTGGGACGTCGAGGCGGTCCTCGCGTTCGTCCACCTCCCCCCCCCCCGCGGCAGACCGCGGCGATGACGCGGTCCTGGGCCCAGCACGGAGCCGGCCGCTTTCCTCTGGCAGCCGGATCACGGCGCACACCCCGCCCGTATCTTCGGCGGCCGGCGATCCCGTGAGTTGTGAAGGAGAGGCTCGTGCCAGCTCCGTCAACCATCCTCATCACCGGTGGAGCGGGATTCATCGGCAGCCACACCTGTGTCGAACTGCTCGATCACGGCTACTCGTTGGTGGCGGTCGACGACTACTCCAACAGCTCGCCCCAGGCCTACTCCCGTGTGCAGAGGATCGCCGACCGTTTTCTGAGCGCCGTCTACCGACTGGACGTGCGCAACACACGTGCGGTGTCCGACGTGTTGGACCACCACTCCGTGGACGCGGTGGTGCACTTCGCCGGGAAGAAGGCCGTCGGAGAGTCGATGCGCAAGCCGATCGAGTACTACGACACCAACATCGGCGGTACGACGTCCCTGTTGCGCGCGATGGACGAACACGGCGTCCACCAGATGGTGTTCTCCTCCTCCTGCTCCATCTACGGCGAGACCGACAAGGCGCTGCTCAGCGAACAGGACCCGGCCCGGCCCACGAACCCCTACGCCGCGTCGAAGTGGGCGTGCGAGCAGATACTCGCCGACGTGTGCCGGCTCCGTCCGGAGTTCAGGGTGCTGTCCCTGCGCTACTTCAACCCTGTGGGCGCGCACCCGAGTGGTCTGCTCGGCGAGTCCCCCCGCGGCGGCGAGGTCAACCTGATGCCCCGCCTGGCGCAGGTCGCCGACGGGGAGCGGAAGAGCGTCACGGTCTACGGGGACGACTACGCCACCCCGGATGGGACCGGCGTCCGTGACTACATCCACGTGATGGACGTCGCCGAGGCGCATCGGGTGGCGCTGGAGCATTTCGACGACGCACCCGGGATGCGGGTGTTCAACCTCGGTGTCGGAGAGGGCACGTCCGTGCTGGAACTGCTGGCCGTCTTCGGCGAGACCTGCGGCAGGGACATCCCGTACACGGTCGAGGACCGCCGCCCCGGCGACGTGAGCGAACTCGTCGCCGATCCGCGTGAGGTCGCCCATGAATGGGGCTGGCGCCCGACCCGTGACCTCGCCGCGATGTGCCGGGACGCCTGGAGGTTCCGGCAGCTCAACCCCCTCGGCTACGCGGACTGACCCGTCTGTGCCCTGAGCAAGGAGATCGCCATGCGGATGACAGTGATCGGCACCGGATACGTGGGCTTGGTGCACGCCGTGTGTATGGCGGACATCGGCCACGAGGTCCTCGGTGTGGACACCGACGAAGCGCGGATCGCGGCCCTGACCGAGGGGCACTCCCCGATCCACGAGCCGGGACTGGACGAGCTCCTCACCCGCACCCTCGCATCCGGACGGCTGCGCTTCTCCACCTCCCTGGCCGACGCGGCGCGGTTCGCCGACGTGCACTTCGTGTGCGTGGGCACCCCGCAGATGCCCGGCTGTGAAGCGGCGGATGTCCGCCAGGTCGATGCCGTCATCGACGGCCTGGCACCGTTGGTGCGGCCCGGCAGCCTGATCATCGGCAAGTCCACGGTACCGGTCGGCACGACGGCCCGCCTGGGCGCACGCCTGCGGGCGGTCGCCCCGCACAGCGAGGTCGCCTTGAACCCGGAGTTCCTGCGCGAGGGCTTCGCCGTGTCCGACACCAGGCGTCCCGAACGCATCGTCGTGGGCGCCGAGTCGCGGCGCGCCGAGATGGTCCTGCGGGAGATCTACGAGCCCATGCTGATCAGCGGTGTCCCCTTCTTCAGCACCGACCCCGCGACCGCCGAACTCGTCAAGGTGGCCTCGAACGCCTTCCTCGCCACCAAGATCTCGTTCATCAACGCCATGGCCGAGGTGTGCGACGCGGCGGGCGCCGACGTGGTGACGCTGGCGGAGGCCGTCGGCGAGGACTCGCGCATCGGGCACCGGTTCCTGCAGCCCGGCCTCGGCTTCGGCGGCAGCCGCTTCCCCAAGGACATCCGTGCCTTCGCGGCGCGCGCCGAGGAACTGGGCGCCGGCGAATCGATCGCCTTCCTGCGCCAGGTCGACGAGATCAACCTGCGGCAGCGCACCCGAACGGTCGACCTGGCACGGGACCTGGTGGGCGGCTCCTTCACCGGCCGGCACGTCGGGGTGCTGGGAGCGGCCTTCAAGCCCGGGAGCGACGACGTGCGGGACTCCCCCGCCCTGGAGGTCGCGTCGGCGATCCAGCGCGAGGGCGCCGAGGTCCGGGTGCACGACCCGGAGGCCCTCGACAACGCCCGGCGCGGCTTCCCCGAGCTGCAGTACGCCTTCGACGTGCCCAAGGCGTGCGAGGACGCGGACCTCGTCCTGCATCTCACGGCGTGGCCCGAATACCGGGACGTCTCCCCCGACCGGCTCGCCTCCGTGGTGCGCAGCCGGAAGATCCTCGACGCCCGGGACACCCTGGACGCCACCACATGGCAGTCGGCGGGCTGGACGCTGAGCGCGCTCGGACGTCCGCCGACGAACCGGACGTACGCCTCCGCATGAGGCCGCCCGAACCGGACAACTTCCTGGAGGAAACATGCGTGTGGCCGTCACCGGTGGAGGTGGCTTTCTCGGATCGCATCTGTGCGAAGCCCTGCTGAGCAGGGGAGACCGCGTGGTGTGCCTGGACGACTTTTCGTCCTGTGAACCGGGGAACACCGCCCATCTGAGAGAACACCCCGGCTTCACCTTCGTCTACGCCGACGTCGCCACCGGGATCGACGTACCGGGACGGATCGATGCCGTGGCGCATCTGGCCGGCCCCGCCTCGCCCCCCGACTACCACAGGCGCCCCCTGGAGACGCTGGCGGTGGGCAGCAGGGGAACGGAGAACGCCCTGCGGCTGGCCGCCCGCCACGATGCGCGCTTCCTTCTCGCGTCGACCAGCGAGGTGTGCGGCGATCCCGTGATCCACCCCCAGTGGGAGAACTACTGGGGCAATGTCAATCCGGTGGGGCCGCGCAGCGTCTACGACGAGGCCAAGCGGTTCGCCGAGGCGCTGTCCATGGCCTACCGGCACAGCCTGTCCACGGACGTCGGCATCGTGCGGATCTTCAACACGTACGGACCGAGAATGCGCCCCCACGACGGCCGGGTGGTGTCCACCTTCATCCGGCAGGCGCTGGCCGGCGAACCGCTGACCCTCTACGGGGACGGCAGCCAGACCCGGAGTTTCTGCTATGTGGACGACATGGTCCGGGGCCTTCTCGCCATGATCGACTCGGATGTCCCGGGCCCTCTGGACCTGGGCAACCCCAGCGAACGGACGGTGCGGGAACTCGCGGACCTGGTCTGCGAGACGACCCGGTCGACCTCCGGGCTGGAGTTCCGTCCGCTGCCCGTCGACGATCCCGCCCGCAGGCGTCCTGTGATCACGCAGGCACAGCACCAGCTCGGCTGGTACCCCCGGGTGCCGATGGAGGACGGGTTGCGCGAGACCGTCGGATGGTTCACGTCCCGGCAGCGTCGCCTCTCACGGGACCGAGCGGACGAGGAACCCGCGGCATGCTGATCCGACGCGGTGGGGGACGGCCGGTTCGCGTCCGGGATTCCGCATCGTCACGTCGGCGCGCACTTGACCTGGTGGAACAAAAAGGTAACTGTCGTATATGTACGATGTAAGCGTACGCCGTTAGGGGCTCAGGCCATGAGCGCTCCATCCACAGTCCTGGTCACCGGTGGAGCCGGCTTCATCGGCAGTCACGCATGCGTCGACCTGCTCGACCACGGCTATGAGCTGATCGTGGTCGACGACTACTCCAACAGCACACCGCAGGTCTTCACCAGGGTGGAACGGATCGCCGGCCGCTTCGTCGGTGCCGTCTACGAGCTGGACATCCGCGACCGGCAGGCCCTGTCGGCCGTCTTCGACCGGCACACGGTGGACGCGGTGATCCACTTCGCGGCCCTCAAGTCGGTGAACCGCTCGATGAGCATGCCCGTCGAGTACTACGACACCAACGTCGGCGGCACCACGGTCCTGCTGCGCGCCATGCAGGACCACGGGGTGCACCAGCTGGTGTTCTCCTCGACCTGCTCCCTGTACGGCGACGCCGGCTCCGGACCGCTCGACGAGTCCACCCCCGCCCGGCCCGGCAGTCCCTACGCCGCCTCCAAGTGGGCGTGCGAGCAGGGCCTCGCGGACATCTGCCGTCGGCGTCCCGAGTGGACGGTGCTGTGCCTGCGGCACTGCAATCCGGTGGGCGGCCACCCCAGCGGGCTGCTGGGCGAGGACCCGCAGGGTCCACCCGACAACCTGATGCCCGCCGTGGCGCAGGTCGCCGTGGGACTGCGGGAGCGGCTCCCCGTGTACGGGGGCGACTACCCCACGCACGACGGGACCGCGGTCCGCGACTACGTCCACGTCATGGACGCCGTCGAGGCACACCGCGTCGCACTGGACCGCCTCGCCGGCACCTCGGGCATGCACGTCTACAACCTCGGCCGCGGCCAGGGCAGTTCGGTCCTCGACGTCGTCACCGCGTTCTCCCGGGCCTGCGGCAAGGACATCCCGTACGAGATCGAGCCGCGCCGCGCCGGTGACGTGCCCGAACTCGTCGCCGACGCCACCGCCGTGACACGTGCCTGGGGGTGGCGCCCCCTGCGGGACCTCGACGACATGTGCCGGGACGTCTGGCGCTTCCAGCAGCACAACCCCAACGGCTACGCGGGGTCTCCCCGGCGGCCCAGGTCGAAGGAGCGCTGAGATCCACCGTGCCCACCATCGAGCAGCAAGCGCGGCCGTACACCGCGGCCCGGCCTCGCCGGACGCGGGGAGGCGCCGGGCGCGTGCCGCCGGTCCACCGGCTGATGACGGTCCACGTCTGCCTGGCCGTGGCCGCCGTCTGCCTCTACGCGATCTTTCCGGCCCTGCGCACCCCCATGGGGGCCCTCGTGGGTCTCGCGGGCGCCGCGGCCGTTCTCACCGGCGTCAGCCTCAACCGGCCGGCGCACCGGTGGCCATGGCCGGCCCTCGCCGCCGGGCTGCTGGCCCTGACGGCGGGCACCCTCCCTGCCCACACACAGGCCCACGCCGCTGACCCGCCCCTCACCGCGGCGGACGCCGTCCGTCTCGCCCTGTACCCGCTCGCCGTGGCCGGGCTGGCCGGCTTCGTCCGGTACCGCCGGGCGGGCCGTGATCTGCCCGGCCTGCTGGACACGGTGATCATCACTGCCGCGCTCGCGGTGCCGCTCTGGGCGGGGCTGATCCGGCCGCTCACCACGCGGGACGGCCTCACCTGGGAGCAGCGTGCGACGAGCGTCGCCTACCTCGTGGGCGACCTGCTGGTGCTGGCGATCGTGACCCTGCTCCTGGTGAGCGGTCCCGCCTTCGGCCGGGAGCGCTCGCTGCACCTGCTCGGCCTCGGCACCGTGGGCCTGCTCGGCTTCGACATCGCCCACGGCGTCGTACGGCTCGGGGGCCCAGGGCAGACCGGCGCCCTGCTGGACCCCGGATGGTTCGTCCTCGCCACGGCCTGGGGGCTGGCCGCGCTGCACCCCTCGATGAGGAGGCTGACCGCTCCGGCCATGGCGCCTAGGTCCGTCCGCCCACCGTGGGGCCGGATCGCGCTGCTCGCCGTCGCCACCCTGCCGGCGCCCACGGTCCTGTTCCTCGGGGGAGGACCGGGCGGGGGCGACGGCGCGACGGCCCTGGCGGCCTTCGCGGTCCTGCTGTTCCTCCTCGTGATCATCCGTCTCGCGCATCTGCTCATGGCCCTCCACCGCGAGTCCGTGGCGCGTGAGCGGACACTGCGCGCGGCGACGGCCTCACTCGTCGCGGCCACGGGAGCCCGGGAGATCGAACAGTCCTGTGTCACGGCGGTCGCGTCACTGTTCGGACCGCGCGTCCCGCACGCGGCCATGCTGGTCCCGGCCCAGCAGGCCCGACGGCTGTGCGCACTGCCGGCCCGGGCGCCCGCCGACCGATCCGGCGAGGGCCCGAGGGAAGTCCCTCGCGGCGAGCCGGCGGCCGCCACCGGCGGCGCCCGGATCGTCGACGTCGCCGACCTCGGGCCGGGTCTGGCCACCCGTCTGGGTGATCTGCCCACCGCCCTGCTGTGCCCCATGGCGCGGCCCGGCCGCCCGAGCGGCGACGCACTCGCGGGCGCGCTCCTGGCGGCCGGACCCGAACGGCAGCTCACCGAGCTGAGCGACCCCCTGGAGATGCTGGCCGCGCACGCGGGTCTCGCGGCGGAGCGTGCGGAACTGCGGCGGGAGATCGTCCGCAAGGAGAGCGAGACCTACTTCCACACACTTCTGCACAACCCCTCGGAGGTCGTCATCGTCCTCAACGAGGACGCGACCGTGCGGTACGCCAGTGCGTCCGCGGCGGCCGTCTTCGGCAGTGCGGCACTGACGGGCACGGCCTTGCGGGAACTGGTCGATCCCCGGGACCACGACCGGATGCGCCGGACACTGGCCGTCCTGCACGGCGGCAAGCAGGACGAGGCCCACGACTACTGGTGGGTGCGTAGGGACAGCGGCCGCATCGAGGTGGAGGTGCGATGCCGTGATCTGAGGCAGGACCGCACGGTACATGGACTGGTGGTCACCCTCCGGGACGTGACCGAGCAGCGTCAGCTGGAGCACGAACTCACCCAGCGGGCGTTCCACGACTCGCTCACCGGCCTGCCCAACCGGACGCTGCTGCTTGAGCGGACCGAGCGCGCGCTGCTGCGCGGCCGGAGGGAAGCGATACTCACCTGTCTGCTCTTCATCGACCTGGACGATTTCAAGACCGTCAACGACACACTGGGCCACGCGGTGGGTGACCAACTGCTCACCGCGGTGGGAGAGCGCCTGTCCAAGACCGTGCGCCGCACCGACACCGCGGCGCGTCTGGGCGGGGACGAGTTCGCGGTGCTGATAGAGGGCGCGAGGCAGCCCGTGGACGCCGAACTGCTGGCCGCCCAGGTGATCCAGAGCCTCAACCGGCCCTTCCAGCTGTCCGCCGGCTCCGTGAACGTCTCCGCCAGCGTGGGGGTGGCGACGGCCATGGACAGTACCGACCCCGAGGAGCTGCTGGCCCTGGCAGACCTGGCCCTGTACGCGGCGAAGACCTCGGGCAAGCGCCAGTGGCGCCGCTTCCGGCCCGAACTGCGCGAGAACATGGCCAAGCGCCACGACCTGCGGGTACGCCTGGGCCGGGCGATCGAGGAGGAGGAGTTCAGTCTGCTCTACCAGCCGGTGGTGGACCTCGCCGCGGGCGAGGTCGTGGGCTTCGAGGCGCTGGCCCGCTGGCCGCACACCCGACGCGGTCTGGTCTCACCGCTGCAGTTCATCGCGCTGGCCGAGGAGACCGGTCAGATCACGCCGTTGGGCGCCTGGGTGCTGCGCAACGCCGCGGCCGACATCGCCCGGCTGCAAAGCCGCACGGCACGGCCGGTCCCGCCGTACGTCAGCGTCAACGTCTCCGCCCGTCAATGGCGCGACACGGGCTTCCTGGGCGAGGTGCGCAGGTCCCTGGACAACTCCGGCCTGAGGCCCGAATCGCTGCAACTGGAGCTGACCGAGTCGGTGCTCGTGCGGCGGGACGACCACATCGACAGACTTCTGCGCACGCTCAAGAACATGGGGATCAGGATCGCCGTCGACGACTTCGGCACGGGGTTCTCCTCGCTGCGCTATCTACGGGACTTCCCCATCGACGTCCTCAAGATCGACAAGACGTTCATCGACGACATCCCGGAGGAGCCCCGGCAGGTCGCCCTCGTCGAGGGGATCATCCGCCTGGCCGACACCCTCGGCCTTCAGGTGATCGCCGAGGGGATCGAGGGGCAGGCGCAGCGTGAACTGCTCACCTCCATGGGGTGCGGGTTCGGGCAGGGCTTCCTCTTCGCCCCGCCGATGGACCTGGGGGAGAGCGAGACCGCCCTGCTCCGGCACGACGACGCCCCGACGTTCCGATGACCACGCGATGGAAGGCTGATGCACCATGGACAAGGAGTTCCGCCGTGAGACGGCGAGTCGTCTGCGCCATCTGGTGCAGGCCGTTGCGACGAATCGCCGCGAGGCGGTACGTCTCGTCCCGGAGGGGCTCGCCAGCTGCTTCGAGCACCCCGTGGACCACGACGTGGACGATCTGTGGGAGCTCCGGTTCCACCAGTGGCTCGATGTCCCGTGGCCCTGCTCCGAGCGGCAGGCCGGCCAGGAGGTCTGGAACGCGGTGGTCCGGGAGGTCCACGACCGTGGACCGGCCTTCGGACGCCACACCTACGTGCAGTACAGCGACGGCGACGCCGCCCTCGGCCGGGCGCTGTGGTGCACGGTGCGTCACACGCGCCCGGCCGTGGTGGTCGAGACGGGCGTGCCGCGCGGCGTCACCAGCCGGATCGTGCTGGAGGCGCTGGAGCACAACGGCGAGGGGCACCTGTGGGGTGTGGACCTCCCGCACCTCTTCGAGCCGGATCTCAGAGCCCAGATCTCAGAGCCCAGACGGGCATCGCGATACCCGCCCACCGGCGGTCCGGATGGTCGTACGCGAGGGATCCAGCAGACGACGGCTGCCGGGCCTGCTGCGCGAGCTCGGCCGGGTCGACCTGTTCGTGCACGACAGCCTGCACACCGCCCGGGAACGCCCGGTTCGAGATGGAACGGGTGGGCCGGGTGCTCGCCCCCGGGGGCCTGATGTTCATCGACGACATCTTTACCCACCAGGGCTTCGCGGACTGGGTGCGCGGGACCGCGCGGGCGCGCACGCTGATCTGCCCGTCCGAGGACGGGGAAGGCCTGTTCGGCATCGTGGCCCCGCACTCCGCGGGACGTGCGGTCAGGGCCTGAGGAGCCGCCCGGTACGCGTCGCCCGCACCAGGCGGCGCGTCACCAGCCCCGTGAACCGGACGGCCTCGGCCACGGCCGGCAGGGGATCGTCCCCGCTGAGCCACGCCCGTTCCGTGGGACGTACGTGCAGCAGGTCCGACGGCAGGCTGCCCTCCTTGGCCAGCCACGCCGCCACCGACGGGAAGTCGAACTGGCCGACGACGAACACCCGCCCCTCGACCTGGGGGCCGTCGGGTACCTCACGACCGGTCAGGTCCAGGTGCAGGGCGCGGACGACGTCGACTCCGTGGGTGTTCTCGAAGAGGCGGAACTGGGCGCCCGTGCGCGGGTTGAAGTCCACGAGCTTGTACTGCCCGTCCCGGCGGTCGTACCGCCAGTCGAGGTCGGCCACACCGCTGTAGCCGATCCGGCGGCACAGCCGCTCCGTCAGCCGGGCCAGTTCCGGGTTGCGCAGTGCCACCGCCCGGGTGGTGACCCCTGCGAACGGCGGCCAGGAGCGCAGTTTCAGGCCCGTGAACAGCACGCGGGGCACACCGCCGGGACCGCAGTGGAGGTGGGCGATCCAGTCCTCCGCCTGCCGTCTTGGGATGTACTCCTGCACGAGGACCGGCGGTGGCGCGCTGTCCGGGAAGCGGTCGAGCAGTTCCTGTTCGTCCCGCACCGTCGTCGTACTGCCGACGGCCGGGGAGCGCAGTCGGCTGAAGGGTTCCAGGTTCTTCAGCACCAGCGGATAGCCGAGCTCGCGTCCGGCCTCGACGAGTTGCCGACGGTCGCGCGGCGCGCGCGACCGCGGTGACGGCACACCGGCCTCGGCGCAGATGCGGTGCAGGCTCGCCTTGCCCGCCAGCAGGCGGGGCAGATGGGCCGGCACGGGCGGGAGAAGGAAGTGCTCCTTCAGCCGGTCGGCGTGCTCTGCCAGCAGGATCGCCGCCTCGTCGTCCGTCGGCACCGCCACACAACGTCCGCCCGTCGCCCGGCCGATGGAGATCAGGCCGTCCGTGAGTCGCTCCGGGTCCTCCGTGCCCGTCGTCGGCCACACGAACCTGCGGGTCACATGGCGGGAGAGTGCCACCGGGGTGAAGCGGTCCTCGACGATGGCGTGAACCGGCACGCCCAGGCGTCCCACGGTGCGGACCACGCCCAGACTGCCGTGGTGCAGCGGGTAGTTGCCGATCCTGGTCAGGAGCACCGGCACCTCATTGTCCAGCAAGGACACCACCGACCCCTCTGTGGGGAGAGGCCCGCCCGGAGCGGTTCTCGCGGTGCGGATCTCTCGGAAGGAACGAACGCGGGCGACGCTCTACACTTGATAAGTGCGATATAGCCGTTATGCCCATTATGGCGACTGACGCGGGTCCTGCTCGCGGGCAGCCCGGCAAGGACTGGTATGAAGACACCCGCCACGATGTCCTCGCTCTCCGGATTGCTCCCCCTCCACTTTCCCCGTGCCCTCGGCGGCCTCGACGACCGCCTCAGGCCCCGCCGGCTGGTGCGCGGATTCGGTCCCTGCGACATCGCCGTGTTCCCGCGCCGCTCGCGTCTGCAGGCCGGACTCCTGGTCTTCGAGCTCCACCGCGGCGCGCAGGACGTGGTGGTGAAGCACCCCAGGGACGAGTTCGCGGCCGCCGTCACGGTGCGTGAACACGACGTCCTGCGACGACTGGACGCGGACCGGCGCCTGGACCCCTGGCGCGATGTGCTGCCCCGCGTGGTCGGCTCGGCCGGGCCCTCGGGCGCGTTCGCCCAGCAGATACTCACCGGAGTCCCGGCCGAGCGAGCGATCCGGGACTCCCTCCCACGACCCGCGCTCGGCGGCCGCCCCCGCCCTGCGTCTGCCGGCGGAACCACGGGCAGCGACCGGGCGTCGCTGTCCGGCAGCCGAACGAGCCCTGCCGTGGTGGCAGTCGCGGCTGACGGAACTCGCCGAGGCGATCCTCCGCTACCGATCCGGCCGCAGAGCCGCGGAGTTCGAGGCGCTGCGCCGGCTGCTCGACACGGCCCTGGCCGACGCCACACTGACCTAGGGCTGGCCCCACGGCGACCACCACCCCGGCAATGTCCCCCTTGGAGGGCAACCCGTACGCGTCACGGGTGTCTTCGACTGGAGCGACGGCCATCCGGGCGGGCCGTGCGAGATCGACGCCTCCACCTTCGTGCTTGGCCTGCGCCAGATCCTCGCGGGCCGATCTCTCGGTGGCCTGGTCGCCGAGGCGGTGCGCGGCGGCCGGGTGCCGGACGAGGACCGCGCCCTGCTGGAACTCGCCGGGGTGAGCACGGATCAAGAAGCCGGCGATCCGCTGGCGCTGCCCCTGCTGACCTGGTTGTGGCTTGTGGCGAGCAGCCTCCGCAAGTCACCGGGGTTCGCCCACAGCCACTGGTGGCTCACCGACACACCGGCACGCCAGTCCTGCGGGAGTCAGCCCGTCGGGCGGGTGCCCGACGATGACGGCGCCGCCCCTGGACGACGGAAACACGCGGCCCACGGCTGTGGGCGACACCCGGGCACGTCTGCCAGAAAAGTCCCCACGTGGGTCCTGAGGAGGGAATCACCATGCCAGTGGACACCGGATTCGTGGCACGGCACCGAGCTGCCAGGAACATGACCACCCGTGACTCCCGGCAACGGGTACCCGCCGTCGTCATCGGCGCCGGCCCGTACGGGCTCTCCACAGCCGCCTGGCTGAGCACGAAAGGGATCCCGCAGCGGGTGTTCGGCGACCCCATGGAGAGCTGGCGGGCCAACATGCCCGCAGGCATGTACCTGAAGTCGGTACCCGCCGCTTCCTCCCTCTCCGCCCCCGAACCCGGATACCGCATCGAGGACTTCCGGGCGGCACGAGGTCTCGGACCCGTGGGCGACCTGTACCCCATCCCCGTCGAGGAGATGATCGAGTACGGGAAGTGGTTCCAGGAACGGCGTGTGCCGGAACTGGAACAGCAGAAGGTACGAAGCGTCCGGGCGGCGGACGGACTGTTCGCCATCACTCTCGACTCCGGGGAGCAGTTCCTCGCCGAGAACGTGGTGATGGCCACCGGTCAGGTTCCCTTCTCCCACGAGCCCCCGGAACTGGGCGGTCCCTTCCCCGCCGACCGGGTGTCCCACGCCAGTCGCCACCATGATCTGACCCGGTTCTCGGGGCAGCGGGTCGCGGTGCTCGGCGCCGGGCAGTCGGCACTGGAAAGCGCCGCGCTCCTGCACGAGTCGGGTGCCCGTCCGATCGTGATCGCCCGTGCCGAGGGTCTCGCGTTCGGCGGCCCCCCGGACACCGACCGTCCCGCCGAGCGGCCCCGCACGGTGAGGATCGCCAAACCGGGTTCGCCGCTCGGCCCCGGCTGGTCACTGCTGGCGTGCAGCTACGGCGGCGTCGCCTTTCGCCATCTGCCGGAAGGGGTGCGGATGCGGCTGCTGCACACCGTCCTCGGCCCGTCCGGCGCATGGTGGCTGCGGCACCGGGTGGAGGACCACTTCCCCGTCCTGCGCGCCCGTACGCCGCGTTCCGTGGAGGTCGTGGACGGCCAGGTGCGCCTCCTGGTCGCCGACCCCGCCGGCCGTACCGAGGTGCTCGACGTCGACCATCTGCTCCTGGCCACGGGGTATCGGGTGGACGTGGACCGGCTCGGCCTGATGGCGCCCGAACTGCGCCGGGAGGTAAGGACGTTCCGCGGCGCCCCCCGACTCTCCCGCGGCTTCGAGTCCTCCGTGCCCGGACTCTTCTTCACCGGGCTGGCGGCAGCTCCCACCTTCGGGCCCGTCCTGCGGTTCGTCGCGGGCACGGGATTCGCCGCGCGCAGAGTGGCCGGCTCCCTCGCGGCCGGGACCCGGTCACGTCCGTGACAGCACGGGGCGCGATGCTGGGTGTGCTGCTGCTGCTGTTGGTCACCTGCGGCTGCGGCAGCACCACCCGGGCGGTCCCGGAGCCCAAGCCCCCCGTCCCCGGCGACTGGCACCTCGAGTTCCATGACGACTTCGACGGCTCGCGACTCGACAGGAAGCGCTGGACCACCTGCTACGACTGGAACGATGACGGCTGCACCATCGGCACCAGCGGGGAACTGGAGTGGTACCGGCCCGGTCAGGTCTCCGTGGACGGGGGGAAGCTGACCCTCGCCGCCGAACGCCGTACGGTCCGTGGCAGCGACGGCCAGCTGCACCCCTGGGTGTCCGGCATGATCTCCACCGGCCGGGACGACTGGTACGCCGAGCCGAGGGAGACCTTCACCTACGGCTACTTCGAGGCGGCGATCCGCATCCCGGCACAGAGCGGGATGGCGCCCGCCTTCTGGTTGATTCCCGCGAGCCGCTTCACCCCGCCCGAGATCGACATCATGGAGTTCCTCGGCGCCCCCGACGAACTGACCATGTACGTGCACTGGCGGAACGCCGAGGGCGACGAGCGCAAACAGCGGGGAGCCTTCGCGGCGCCCGGCTTCCCCGACGACTACCACGTCTTCGCCCTGCTGTGGGAGAAGGACAGACTCGTCTGGTACGTGGACGGTGTCGAACGGTTCAGGGTGACCGCTCCGGAACGGATTCCGCACGTGCCGATGGAAGTCATCCTCAACCTGGCCGTCGGCCTGCTCAAGCCCCCGCCGCCGAGCACCGACTCGGCCCGGATGCTCGTGGACTGGGTCCGCGTCTGGCAGCGTTGACGCTTCCTCGGCGAAAAGCCCAGGAAGCGTCAACGCTGCCCCGGTGCGCCGGTCAGGCGCGGAGCGCCCGGTACGGCAGTCCGACCGCCGCTCTCGTCCGGCGGTACGCGCGCCAGCCCCTGGTCGCCGCCCCTTCGGCGAACGGCGCCACGGGAGCGCCCTCACCCCGGGTCCAGCGCATGAAGCGCTCCCGGCCGGTGTCGGCCCGCACCATGAGCCGGGCGAACATCAGCGGGTCGTCCCGCTGCGTGCTGAAGGCCGAAGCGGCCCGGATGGCAGCGGCCGAGGTCCAGCCGGCCTCCCTCACTCGTGCGCGGACGGCCCGGCTGGAATACCCGTGCGGGTAGGCGAACGAGACCACCCGATGCCCGAGCACGTCCTCGATCTCCCGCTTGCACCCGGTCACCTCCTCCCGCACCGACTCCTGGGGCAGGGTGTCCAGTTGCGGATGGGTCCTGCTGTGTCCGCCGATCTCGAAGCCCGCCGCGTCCAGTTCCCGGACCTGACGCCAGCTGAGAGTGGCCACGTACGGGAACGGTCCGCCCCCCGACGGCCGTCCGAAGCCGCCCGGGGCGCCCGTGGTGACGTACAGGGTGGCGGCAAGTCCCCGGTCCAGGAGGAGCGGAGCCACCGTGGAGGCGAAGTCCGCGTATCCGTCGTCGAAGGTCAGCACGGCGGACCGGGGCGGCGGGGGAGGGCCGCCGAGCAGTGCCGTGACCAGCTGCCGCAGCGGGATCACCGTGAGGCCGCTGTCGGCGATCACGTCCAGGTGCTCCGTGAAGGTGCGCGGGCTCACCGTGAACGGCGCGAGCCAGGGCGGGGGATCGTCCGACACCGCGTGGTACAGGAAGACGGGTACGACGCTCATGACGATCCCCCCACCAACGGCTCCGCCGCGGCGCGCGGTCGCCACGCGAGCCGGGAGGCCCACTGCCGTCCCCGTCCGACGAAGTATCCGGCGACGGTGACGGACACCCCCGCGGACAGCGCGCCGGCCGTGCGCAGCGCACCGGGACGAGGACGCAGGCTGCGCACGAGGGCCCGCGGAACGGTCGACCGCAGGTAGGTGCGCTCGCTGGCCAGGGCCGGCCCGCTGCCGCGTTCGCTCGACACCAGTGCCTTGCTGCCGCCCTCCGCATAACAACGGGAGCGGAAGTAGGACCAGCGGGTACGTGCCTCGGGAACCCTGTGGTGCACCTCCGCGGCGGGTTCGTACAGCAGGACAGCATCGGGGTGGCGGGCTGCGATGCGAAGGCACAGCTCCGTCTCCTCGTCGCCCGCCGGTCGTACGCCCACGCGCCCCAGACTGTTCAGAAATCCACCGACCTCCAGCAGTGCCGTCCTGCGGAACGACATGTTGGCGCCGATGAAATTGCGCACCGGCGCGGCCCGTTCGGGCAGTCCGCGGTAGGAGCAACCCACGACCCAGTCGAACTCCGGCGGGAACCACACCGGCCGGCCGGTGGACCAGCGCGGCCGTACGAAGCCTCCGACGCCCGCCACCCGAGGGTCGCCGTAGGGCGCCAGCAGACGTTCCGCCCAGTCGGGTTCCGCGGCGGCGTCGTCGTCGAGGAACGCCACCACCTCGCCGCGGGAGACCGCCACGCCCGTGTTACGGGCCCCGGACAGGCCGCGACGGCCTTCGTTGGGTACGACCCGGACACCGTGCAGTTCCTTCGAAGCCCGCTGATAGAGGCCGGGGCAGTGGTCGACGACCAGCACGATCTCGTCGACGGCACGGGACTGACCGAGCAGCGACGCTATCGCGGCCCGCAGGTCCTCCCAGCGGTCGAGGGTATAGGCGCAGACGACGACCGACATGCTGGGAAGGTGGCGTTCTGGGGAGAGCGGGCTGTTCATGACGACCTCTCAGTTACGGGGACGAGCCAGCGGGACCGGAAGACGATCAGGAAGACGGCGATGACACACTGGGCGACCAGCCAGGCGACGCCCGCGCCCGTGACGCCGAGCACGGGCATCAGGAGACCGGAGAGCCCGAGCACCAGGACGCACAGGGCCACCTGGAGGGTGACCGCCCAGCGCAGCCTCCGCCGTGCCCGCGCCACATCGATGGCCACGCTCAGCAGGAGGTTCGGCAGCGCGGACAGCGCCAGCAGCCGCAACAGCGTGCTGCCCTCGGCCGCGTACGCGGCGCCGAAGAGGGACAGGATCTGCGGAGCCGCCGCCACCAGCACGACCGTGATGCCGATCAGCAGCAGACCCGAATGGCGCAGGACGCGCAGACCGTGTTCCACGAGACGCTCGGGACGCCGGACCGACTCCGCCAGCAGGGACGTCCCCATGTTGCGGGCGAGCAGGTAGGGCACGTAGGCGACGCTCCAGGCCACCGAGAAGAAGGCGCTCTGCTCCGCACCCAGATCGTTCAGCACGAGCAGCGGGACCAGGGCGTACGCGGCCAGTTGGAACAGGGAGCCGAGCCAGTCGGCCGCGGCGTATCCGAGCAGGCGGGGAGGCGGCGGCTTGGTCTCGGTCTCCCGCTCGTGCCGGGGGACGGCCCGGCGCAGCAGGACGGCGTTGGCCACCAGCAGCGAGATCACCAGGGCCCCCGCCCAGGCGAGCAGGATCCCGGAGAGCAGGGCCAGGGCCGCGCCGGCGGCGAGCAGCAGGATCTTCGCCACGGAGAAGATGGCGTTCTCGGCCACCACCCAGCCGGGGCGGCGGACGGCGGTGAGGGCACCGTCCTGGAGGACGAAGACGGCGTAACCGGCGGTCACCACCACGAAACAGACCGCGGCCATCGGGGTCAACAGGAAGTCGAGTTCGGGCGCGACCACCGGTACCAACGCCAGGAACACCGTGGCGGCCAGCAGGCTGAAGGAGGTGCTCGCCGCATAGCAGGTGAGGACGAGCCGGCGGGTGCGGCGGCCGGCGGACGGCACGAACCGCACCAGGAAGTCGTTCAGGTTCAGCTGCCCGATTCCCGTGAGCAGCAGGGACGCCGAGAGCGCCGAATAGCTCAGGCCCACGATCCGCTCGTCGTACAAGTGCGTCGCGAAGATCCAGAAGATGAAGCCGAAGCCCGCGTTGACGAGGGAACTGATCGCGAGGAGGTGCCCGGTGCGCAGGACGGGTTCCCGGGGAAGCGCGGCGGCGACACCGGCGCGCAGCACGGCGGGAACGGAGCGCCTTCGCATGGCCGTGGACCTCGTGGGCGAGGCTGTGTCCATGCCGTTCACCTCGATCGGGTCAGCTTCCGCGGTGGGCGCCGACGAGACGCCCACGGAGATAACCGCAGGGGCCGTAGACCATGCCGCGCACCTCGAGGAGGGCCAGGCGACCGGACCAGTCGGCTTCGGGATCGGCCTTGCGGTCGCGTGACCTGGCCATGGTGTAACGGACCCCACGGGGCAGGCGGCGCAGCAGCGCGGGCAGCCGGCAGGGGTTCCTGACCAGCGCGCCGGTCAGATAGGCGCCGAGTCCGGCGCCGTAGGCGAACGCCTGTTGCGCGACGGCGTCCGGCGTGCGGCGGTGACGGTGCCAGATGATGGCGTTCGGCTGGTAGGCGAGGGCGTGACCGGCGGCCAGGACCTCGAAGAAGGAGAGGAGGTCGTCGCCGCCCCGGCCCGGGGCCCCGGCACCGGTCGCGGGGTCGAAACCGCCCAGGGCGCGCAGGACGTCGGTGCGGAAGGCCATGTTGGCGCCGGAGCCGAAGCGCCCGGCGGTGAACGGGAACAGCGGGTCCTCGGGGGGATCGGACAGGGACCAGACGCGCGGCAGGTATCCCTTCGCGAAGCCGCCCTGCCGCTCCAGCGCTCTCTGGGCCGGGGTCTCCAGCTCGGCGGGCACGATCAGTCCGGTGACGCACCCGACGCGCGGGTCGCGTACGAACGCCTCCGCCAGGGCGGACAGCCAGGCGGGGTCGGCGAGCGTGTCGTCGTCCGTGAAGGCGACGACAGGGCCGCGTGCCTGGGCGAGGCCCACGTTGTGGGCGCGGGCCAGCCCGGCGACCGGTTCGCGGACATAGCGGACCCGGCCCCTGAAGACTTGGCGGACCAGTGCTTCGGTCGTGCCGTCGGCCGGGGCGTTGTCGACCACGATGATCTCGAACTCGGGGTACTCGCACCGCAGGAGTGAGCGCAGACACGAACGCAGCTGCTCCGCCCGGTTGCGAGTGGCCACCACCACGCTGATGACCGGTTGCCGCTGGAGCGGACGGCGTGGGACGGCCTGGCAGGACCATGCGTCGGTGCCGCGGTCCCGGGGTGCCGTCCGGTCCGCCGTGCGGTGCCGGGCGATCTGGTCGGCCAGTTCCCGGTGGGCGGTGTCGGCGACCGCCCGCCACAGCCCCTCGGGGCCGGAGGGGTCCGCGGCGCTGACCATGCCCAGCGGCAGACCGTGCAGCCGTACGAGGGCCCGGACCTCTCCCTGCGGCCTGATCCCTCCGTGGGGCCCGGGGAGCCGGAACTCGCCCGGACGAGCGAGGTCCACGTCGACGACGGTCACCGGAGGGTGAACGGGGTCGGGGCGCACCGGGGCGGAGGTCATGACGCGTTCGGCGCGGGCCGACGGTCGGCGGGCCGGGGGCTCGCGTGTTCCGAGAGCAGGGTGCGCAGGACCCGGCGCCCGTCGGAGATGGCGTGCAGGTTGGAGCGACCGCTGCGCCGGGGCAGCTCCAGGCTCGGGACCTCGGCGATGCGCAGACCCGAGCGCAGGGCGTGCACGGTCATCTCGGCCTCGATCTCGAAGCCGGAGGCGTGCAGGTCGAGCAGGTCCAGGAAGCTGCGCCGGAAGGCGCAGAAGCCGTAGCACAGATCCGTCAGGGAGGCGTGGTAGAGCCGGTTGGCGGTGGCGAGCAGCACATGGTTGCCCATCCGGCGCAGGGGGGTGATGTCGAGGGAACCGCCCCCGGCGACGAACCTCGACCCCTTGACGAAGTCGTAGCCGTTCTCCAGGAAGTGCAGGAAGTGGGGGATCTCCGACGGAGACATGCTGCCGTCGGCGTCCATCATCACCACGAAGTCTCCCGTAGCTGCCAGGAAGCCGGTACGCAGGGCGTTGCCCTTTCCGGGGCCGCTCTGCCGTACGTGGCGCACCGTCGGGAGGCAGTGCTGCGCCATGGGGACGGTGGCGTCGCTGGAGTCGCCGTCGACGAGGATGACCTCGTCCACGCACGTCGGGATCTGCTCGAAGACCCAGGGGATGTTCCGGGCCTCGTTGCGGGCGGGCACGACCAGGCTCACCGTGGCGGGCGTCGTGGCGGTCCCCTCGCGGCTGTTGATCGGATCGCTGTACATGATCGGTCTCCCGGGCTCTACGCCATATGTTTACGAAGTATACGTACACTTTCGCCCGATTTATCCGCAGCGTCAAGCGGAGAGTGGGGATCAGGAGCGCGTCAGGGGTGAGTGAGGCTGCTTCGCAGGACGGGAACGGGGGCCCGCGGGTGTGCGGAACCGCCGGTGCGTCCGGGGCGGGCCGGCGGTCAGACCTCGTGAAGGGCGCCGGCGGGACTCACCCGGCGTCGGGCCGCTCGGGCCGCTCGGTGGCGGGCTCGGGTGTGTCCTCGTTTGGCGGGGCCGGCGTGGACCGGCGACGACCGCCGCCGGGGCCGGGTAGCAGGGCCAGGAGGGAGGTGACGGCGGCGAGCGCCAGCATCGCTCGCACGGTCGTGAACGTGCCGCCCAGGAACATCGGCTCCACGGCGAGCACCGCCAGCGACAGGCTGAGCACCAGGGCCAGAAGGGCTCTCTCCCCGGCGGCCGTCCGGTCCGTCGCTCGCACCGGGGCCGACCGGGCCCAGCGTGCGGCGGCCAGGCCGGGGCAGACGAGCAGGAAGGCTGTCGTCACCACGGCGCGCGGGATGTTTCCCTCCGGTAGGAGGGTGACCGCGGCCAGGGCCGCCCAGCCGGACAGTGCGAGGCACCACCGGAGTGTGTTCAACGGCGCCCTCCGCTCCGGTCGTGCTGGTACCGGTAGACCACCGCGTCCTTGTCGCGGTAGACGGGGACGTAACCCCACGTCTTGGACAGGGCGGTGTCCGTGCGCCGCACGGTGTCGGCCGGCAGGACCCCTCTGAGGTAGAGCTCGGCGGCCTGGGCCCGGCTCAGGATGATGTAGGCGGGCCGTTCCGCGGTGGTCCGCCGGAGGAACGGCTCCAGGCCCTTCACGGGGTCCTCCACCAGCCGTCGCCGGTCGTCGATCTCCTGCTCGTCCAACTGAACCCTCGGGTTCGTGTCGTAGCGCAGATACAGACCGGGGACGGCCGAGGTCAGGGAGACGACCGTGGACCCGGGAGGGGCGGTGGCGGCCACGAACTGCCCGGCGGCGGCCTCGCCCTCGGTGAAGTGGTTCGCCGCTTCCTTGCCGTAGTAGCCGAAGAACAGCCCCGTGAGCAGGGCCAGCAGCAGCGGATAGACCACGAGCATGCGCAGGCGCGGACGCCGGCCCCACTGGAAGAGGAGCGCCGAGATCAGCAGGGCGGCCGCGGGCAGCGCGAACAGATAGGCGCGGAAGATCATCTCCCCGCCGTAGGAATTCGCCACGAGCGTCGGCAGAGGGGCCAGGACCAGCAGGAGAAGGCCGGTGCGGCGGACCCAGGGGCGGACGAGGAAGGCGACGGCCGCCAGAAGGAACACGCCGGCCGACAGCCCCCGGTCGACCCAGGACACCACGACCTGGCCCGGGGCGGCGGAGCCCAACGCGGCCAGCCCGGAGGTGACATTGGTGTCGGGCCGCAGCAGGGCGCCCAGGAAGTCGTTGAGGTTCTCCGAGAGATACGGCCGGGCCACGGTGGCACCCCAGGCCGCGGCCAGAACAACCGCGCCGGCCAGGACCGGCAGGACGACCCGTCGGTTGCGGCGCGGAAGGGACAGCGCGACCAGTGCGCTGATCAGCATCAGCGGAGTCAACGGGTGCGACGAGACGATGACGGCCTCGAGCGGCACGATCAGCGCGAAACGCCCGGCACGCCATCGGCCGACGGGGCCGCCGGAGTCCGTGTCGTACAGCGTCGAGTTGGGCAACTGACCCATCGTGAGGGCGATCACCGTCACGAACAGCAGGAAGGTGAAGGCCTGGGGAGCGAAGTAGTCCTGCCCCACCCATGAGCACGAGTAGTAGATCCACGCCCCGCCCCAGATCAGCCGACGGTCACGCGTCACCGTGCGGAAGAGCAGCAACAGGGGGGCGAGCAGTACCACGTTGAAGACGGGCGGGGCCCAGGCCGCGTAGCCCAGCGCCGAATCCAGGCCGGTGGCCTGGAGGAAGAGCGCGTTGAGGTCGAAGAATCCCGGCCATTGGTTGTAGATGTCGAGCTTGCCCGCGCCCGGTACCTCGCCGTCGTGGCGGATCACGGCGTCGACGACCGCCACGTGCTTCCAGGCCCAGCTGTAACGCAGTGTCGGGTAGAGCAGGGTGGGCGTCGCGTGGATCACCGCGATGAGCCCCAGGACGTACCCCGCGAGCCAGCCGCTCCGGGTCCGTCGGTCCGTCAGCGCCAGGCAGAAGCCGAAGACGAGCAGCGCGGGGGCGACCCAGAAGAGCGCCGGCAGCACCTGGAGCAGGCCGTAGTCGCGCATTCCGTCGAGTTCCACATGGCGCAGCGACGCGAGCCAGAGCGCGAGGGCGAGGGGGAGGGCGACTCGTACGGTCCACTGACGGGGTGTGGTTCCGTGTGGCCGGCGTCGGTCGGCCGGGCCGGGGCGCCGCGCGACGGTACTGGTGATCGAGGCCATGCGCCAGAGCGTCAACGTCTGGAGCTTGCCCATGAGGGACTCTCCCGGGGAGCCGGTGCTCCGACGTCGGTCCCCGGTCGAGGGCTTGCGTCGGGACGAGGTGGCCGTCGCAGGCCCGCGCCGTGACGGGGCCGGCCGGGCGGGCGCGGGGCCGTGATGCCCGGCCCCGGCTCCCGGGGCGGACCTGCCGCCCCCTCGGAGAGGCGGACAGGGGCATCGACGCGACTCATGTGCCACTCCCCGGATACGGAACTGCCTGCGGGTCACCCCAGCGGAGGGCCGATGGGCGAAACCGGCTGACGGGAATCCGGTCGGGTGGCGCACGTCAGCGATCCACGGCTACCGATATGGGGTATTAGTACTCATTGTGAACGTTCTGTCGATCACTGCAAGCGGCGGTTTCCGGCGGGCACGCAGAACAGCGCGACGGAGCGGTGATGGAGGGACGGCGATGAGATCGCGAGGGACGAGGACGGTACCGGGGCCGGGGGGCCCGGCGGCGAGGGGGCTCGTCGCCTGGGCGGCCGTCATGGCGATGGTCCTGATGGCGGACGGCTGCGACAGCGCGGCGTCCCGGTCCGGGGTCCCGTCCGGACCATGTCGTCGTGGTGGTCGAGGAGAACCGCGGGTACGACCAGATCATCGGAAGTGCCGACGCCCCGTACCTCAACGAACGGGCCCTGCGGGGCGCCTCCCTCACCGAGTTCTACGCCATCACCCATCCGAGTCAGCCCAATTACCTGGCGATGTTCGCGGGGTCCACGCTGGGGGTGCGCAACGACAGCTGCCCGCACACCCTCACGGCCCGGAACCTCGGCTCTCAACTCCTCCAGGCCGACCTCACCTTCGCCGGTTACGCGCAGAGCATGCCCCGTGTCGGCTACACCGGCTGCAGAAGTGGTGCCTACGCGCGTCGCCACAACCCCTGGGTGAACTTCAGCAACCTTCCCGCCTCCGTCAACCGCCCGTGGACCGACTTCCCGCGCTCCTTCGAGGATCTGCCGACCGTCTCCTTCGTCATCCCGGACCTGGAGCACGACATGCACGACGGCAGTGTGCGGAAGGCGGACACCTGGCTCCGGGACAACCTGGGCGACTACGCGGACTGGGCGATGACCCGCAACAGCCTGCTGGTGGTCACCTGGGACGAGGACGAGTCACAGGGCGAGCTGTCCAACCGGATTCCCACCCTTCTCGTCGGCGAGGGCGTGAAGCCGGGCGAGCATTCCCAGCCGAACAACCTGTACGGACTGCTGCGCACCCTGCTGGACGCGTATGACCTGGAGCCGCTGGGGCACAGCGCCGACGCGGAAGCCCTGGACGTGTGGACCGATGGCTGAGGGGAATGCCGTGAATCCTGCGAGCGCGAGGCTCATCCAGCGGGTCCGTCCGGCCCTTCGCCAGGTCCCCGACGGCGGGAGGTAGCGTATGTTTACACCGTATATGCCGGGGTGGTTGCCGACCGGGTGTGAGGAGGCAGGACGATGGAGAAGCCCTCGGGAACCGACCCGAGCAGGCGTGCCAGCGACCGCGGGCGGTACGGCAGGCTCAGCCGGGAACGTGTCCTGGCCGCCGCCCTGGAACTGGTCGACCGCGAAGGGCTTTCCGCCCTGAGCATGCGCCGTCTGGGCGCCGAGCTCGGCGTGGAGGCGATGGCGCTCTACCGATACGCGGCGAGCAAGGACGCCCTCCTCGACGGCCTCGTCGAGGCCCTCTACCTGGAACTGGAGGGACGCCTGGCCGCGGAACCCGCGACCGACGCCGTCGAGGGCGGATGGCGCTCCGGGCTCCACCGCATCGCCCGGGCGACGTACGAGGTCTGCCTCGCCCATCCGCAGGCCGTGCCGCTTCTCGCCACGCGCATGCTCGCGGTCCCGCTGGCCCGGCGTCCGCTCGCCGTTCTGCGCGACCACGAACGGGTGCTCGCCCTGCTGCGGGGGGCAGGGCTCGACGAGACCCGGACCTCCGCCGTCTTCCGGGCGTACACCGCCTGGCTCCTCGGTTACCTCTCCGTGGAACTGCGCCCCATGGTGGACAACCCGGACGAGACGGATCCCGCCTTCCGCATGGGACTGCACCGCCTTTCGCCCCAGGAACTGCCCACGCTGAGGGAGACCGCCGCGGCGCTCGCCGAGCAGGGCGGGCCGGAGGGGCTGGCCACCGGTCTGGACGCCCTGCTCGACCGGCTGGTGGGCGGCGAAGCGTAGCGGGGCCGACATCGTCACGCAGGGTCACATGGTGGGCCCGAGGGCGGGCCCACCGTACGTCCGCTCGCGTATCGGGTCGGCTCCGCGAACGCCCTGCTCGGCGGCGGTGTCCTCGCGGCACAGCGACGCCCGCTCGGTCCCGGCGGGCACCTACGACCTCGCGTCCATGAACTTCGTGGCCGGGAGCGTCACCGAGGACCCGGACGAGTTCGCCGACTTCTGCCGGCCTTCGCCATGTCCGTGCCCCGGGTGGCCCTCTCGTCGCCTCCTTCATGGGGAACATGCCGACCTACCGCATAGGCGTCGCGTCGCGTTGGCCGGGCTGCTCGGTGGACCGCGCGATCGTGCGCCGGGTCTTCGCCCCCGTACACCGAGCGGCTCGGGGGCACCCGCATCGAGCCGCCCCCACCCTGCCCGACTGCGGAGACACCGGCATGGTGCTGATGAGAGCCGTCAGTACTCGGCAGTCACCTCCCACGGGGCTAGGTACCGCGCCCTGACCGACGCGCCGCCCGGGGAGTTGAGCGACTTCCCCAGCTGGAAGGCCGTGTCGACCAGGGCGATGTGACTGAACGCCTGGGGGGTGTTCCCGAGCTGCCGGTGCCGTTGCGGATCCCACTGCTCGGACAGCAGCCCCACGTCGTTGCGGATGTCCAGGACCCTCTCGAACGTCTCGCACGCCTCCTCGGGCCGCCCGGTCGCGGCGAGCGCGTCGGCGAACCACAGCGAACACGCGACGAACGTCCCCTCGGGCCCGTGCAGCCCGTCCACGCCGTGCACCCCGTGCCGGATGTCCGCGTAACGGCGGAGGAACCCGTCCTCCGCCAGCGACCTGCTCGCCTCGACGGTGCCGAGCACCCTCTCGTCATGCGCGGGGAGGAAACCGAGCTTCGGGATCAGCAGCGTCGAGGCGTCCAGCGCCCGGGAACCGTAGGACTGCACGAAGGACCGCTGCCGCTCGTCCCAGCCCTCCCGGCACACCTCCTGGTGCACCTCGTCGCGCATGGCCCGCCAGCGCTGCGCCGAACCGTTGATTCCCAGCATGTGCGCCATGCGCAGCGCGCGGTCGGCGGCGACCCAGGTCATCACCTTCGAGTGGACGAAATGGCGCCGGGGCCCACGCACCTCCCACAGGCCCTCGTCGGGCTCCCGCCAGTGCTCACCGAGATAGCTCATCAGCGAGTTCACCAGGCTCCACATGTGGTGCTGGATGGGGATACCTGCGCGCAGCGCGAGATGGAGCGTGTCCAGCACCTCTCCGTAGACGTCCAACTGGAGCTGGTTCACCGCCGCGTTACCGAAGCGGACGGGCTGCGAGCCCTGGTATCCGGGCAGCCACATCGCCTCCGACTCCTGGAGCCGTCGCTGTCCCGCCAGGCCGTAGAGCGCCTGCAGATCCGCCGGATCGCCCGCGATGGCCCGCAGCAGCCAGTTCAGCCAGGCCTCCGCCTCGTCCTGGAACCCGCTGCGCAGCAGACAGGACAGGGTGAGCGTGGCGTCGCGGAGCCAGCAGAACCGGTAGTCCCAGTTGCGCTCACCGCCGATGCATTCCGGCAGGGAGGTCGTCGGCGCCGCGACGATGCCGCCCGTGGGCGCGTAGGTGAGTGCCTTGAGCGTGATCAGCGAGCGCACCACCGCCTCGCGCCAGGGCCCCCGGTAGCGGCACTGGGACGCCCAGTCCTCCCAGAAGTCGAGGGTGCGGGCGAGCGCGGCGTGCGGATCGCCCCAGCCGGGGCCGGGCAGATGGGAGGGCGACCAGATGAGCATCAGGGTCAGGTGTTCGCCCGCCGAGACCCGGAAGTCGAAGCGGGTGCGGTTGTCGCAGGACTGGACCCGGACCCGCTGATCGGCGCCCAGCCAGACGGAGTCGGGGCCCGCCACCGCGAGGGTGTACGTCTCGGCGGAGCGAGTCCAGGGGACCACGCGCCCGTGGTGGAAGCGCAGTCTCAGCTCTCCCCGCATGTCGACGCTTCCCGCGAGGCCCTCGATCCGGCGCAGCAGGCATGGCGTACCGGTGCGCGGCGGCATGAAGTCCGTGACCTTCACGGCACCCGAGACGGTCTCCCAGAAGGAGTCCAGCACCAGGCTGTTGCCGCGGTACGCCCTGCGGTTGCAGGTCTCGGCTCCTGCCGGTGAGACCCGCCAATACCCGTTGTCCGGCGTCCCCAGCAGTGCCGCGAAGCAGGCGGGGGAGTCGAAGCGGGGCAGACACAGCCAGTCCACCGACCCGTCCCGGCCGACAAGGGCTGCCGTCTCCAGGTCACCGATGATGGCGTAGTCCTCGATCAGCCCGGCCATGAGGGGACATCGCCGTAACCACTTGATGTCACGGTGTCAATTTTAGGATCGGCGCCCACCCGCCGCACCCGGACGCCTGGCCGCCGGCGGAAGACGTCCGGCTCTCTGTCCCGTTCACGCTGTCCCCGGCTCCCGCCCTGCTCTCGCCCCGCTCCACGGCGCACACGCCGGGCAGATGGAGAAAGGCCGGGGTGACCACCGCGCCGATCAGGCCTGCGCCGATGAAGGTCGCGTACCCCGATCGCGGCGGCGGCGGCGGGCGCGGCGAGGGCGTAGGAGAGGGCAGGCGCGCGAGGGAGACGAACCAGTCCACGCTGGACACCCGGCCCAGCAGCGCGGTCGGTACAGTCCCTGCTTCGCCGTCGCCCAGGTGGTGATCCTTTCGCAGGTCATATCGGTGCGTCTCGCCATCGGTGCCCACGCGAGGCGGGCCGCCGGGGATGCCCGCAGGGGGCTCACTGGGGGTGCCCGCAGGGGGGGCTCACCGGGGGTGCCCGCCGGGTCTCATCCCAGCCGCATCGCCAGGGTCACCGCGGCCCCCGCCCCGGTGGTGTCCGTCGTGACCGTCAGCCGGTCGGTGACCAGACGGGCGAGCCAGAGGCCACGGCCGCGGCAGGCCTCGGTGAGACCGGGGAGCAGTTCGGGGATGGCGGGGACGAAGCCGGGGCCCTCGTCGGTGATACGGCACTCCAGCTCGTCCGGGAGGCGGCGCAGCTCCAGATGGCCGCGGCCGCCGGCGTGCTCGACCGCGTTGCTGGCGATCTCGCTGACGGCGAGCGTGAACTCGCCGAGCCGTACCCCGCAGAGGCCCGCCGAGGCCGCCGTGTCCTCCACCTGGGCCCGTACCTGGGCCAGGTTCTCTCCGGTGAAGTGCCGTTTCAGCAGAAGCGTTTCGGGGCCGCGCGCGGGAAGGTCGAGGGCGCCTCCGCGCGGACCGCCCGTTGCGCCGCTTCCACAGCCTGTCTCCCCGCCCGGCATCGCGGCCGCCTCCTCTCGATGGGTGTCGATGGGCCCGGGCACGGGGCGCTGGGCGTCAAAGGCGAACTGCCACACATCGCCCACGCTAGCCGTGCTCGCCCGATGAGTACCCAGGAGATCGAGTGGGCATCGCGCCTGGTCGAAACCGTACGTAACCGATCGAGCCGTGATCGTTTCCGCTCGACATCGGCTGATCGGCGACGTCCGTCGATCACGGCAACACCGGCTCCGCTCCCCGCGGTCCGGGTGGCCGGCGCCACGGGAGGGCATGCGTCAGTACGCCCCACCCACCCTGAGGGGGTGGGGCCGTGGTGATCAGTGCGGTGCGGCGTCCGATCGGCAAAGGCTCCGAAGCCCTCCCCTCACCCGGCTGACTCGGCGACGTCGGCTATCGATTCCAGCACCTTGCGCGGATTGCCGTTCGGGGCCACCGCCCCGCCGATCCGCTTGCGGATCGCGGCGGCCACCTCGGACCAGTCGGTCTCGCCGACGGGGTAGAGCCGCAGGTTCTGCAGGGTGTCCAGGCCGCTCCACAGGGGCCTGTGGTCCTTGTCGGCGCGCATCCCGTCGGCGGCGGACGTGGTGACGGGCAGCAACTCGTACTCGGCGGCCTGCTCGGTCACGTACTTGTCGCCGTAGAGGAAGTCGAGGAACCGTCCCATCGCGTCGCGGTGGTCCTCGTTCCTGAAAGCGATGACCCAGTCCGCGGTGCCCATGGTGGGCGTGGCCGCGCCGTCGTGGCTCGGCAGCGGGACGGAGCCGTAGTTCACGGACTCGGAGGAGTCGTCGATCTGCCGGATCAGCGACAACGGGCCGTTGACCATGGCCGCGTCACCGCTCAGGAAGGCCTGCACGGCGTCGTCGCGGTTCAGCTCGCCGGGCGCGACCGGGCCGGTGAGGCCCTCCCCGACCAGCTTGTCCTTCAGCCAGGTCAGCGTCCGCACGTTCGCCGGGGAGGCGATGTCGTAGCTGTTGGCGTCGTCGGTGTAGCCGCCGTCACCTGCCAGCAGCCACATCAGGGTCTCGGCCTCCGCCTCCTCCGGGCCGAGCGGCACGGCGATCGGGTACTCCACGCCCAGCGCCTTCAACGCCCGTGCGCCGGCGACGAGTTCGTCCCACGACCGCGGGGGCTCCAGGCCGGCCCTCCGGAACAGGTCCTTGTTGTAGTACAGCAGCCGGGTGCTCGCGGTGAACGGCAGCCCGTACTGCACCCGGTTCAGTTCCCCGGCGTTCGCGAGGCTCGGTATGAAGGACGCCTGCACCGGTACCGAGAGCAGTTCGTCGGCGCTGTAGAGGAGGTCCTCGGCGGCGTACCGGGAGTAGCCGTCGGTCTGCACGATGTCGGGTGCCTCGCCCCGCTCGACCAGTTCCGCGACCTTCTCGTCGACCTCGTCCCGCTCGTACACCTCGACGTCCACCTCGATGCCCGGGTTCTCGGCGGTGAAGTCCAGCACCAGCCGGTCCCAGTACCCCTCGGAGTTCTTGTGGACGTCGTCGCCGTAGTTGGTCGCGACGACGGTCAGGGAAACCTGTCCCGCCTCCGCGTCCGCGTTCCCGCCACAGCCGGACAGCCCGGCCGTGAGTCCCAGCGCGGCCGAGGCCGCCACGATCATCCGGGCCCTGTGGCGCACGGTTCCCCCACTTCCAGCACTTCCAGAAATTCCGGTACTTCCCGCACCTCGGCACCGCGGCCGAGCCTGCGTCGCGCCTGACCATGTGTGCGGGCCTCGCCCGCATCTGCTCGCGACGGGCTTGATCGTATGGGGCGCGCCGGTGCGGTACGGGGCCGTGGGCGTTGCGTTTTGATTCCAGGGATGTGACGGAAGTAACCCGACACGTCCCACACACGACAGGAAGTACGGAATGGGTGCCCCTGTCGTTCACTGCGCCGGGAGCACGCCGGGCTTCGTCGTTCGCGCGGTGGCCGGGAGGCGAACCCCCGGACGCCCGGGGAAGACCCCGGTACGAAACCGTTCCGGAGAGCCGTCGGATGCGGACCGGGGGCACACCCCGCCGCTCGGGAGCCGGGTTGTCACGGGTGTCACCGTCCCCGCTGCCCACGCCGCCCCGAGGGCGACCGCGTCCCTCGTTCACGAGGAGGGCGAGCTCCGGTTCAGGGCCGCCCCGGGGCAGGCGAACCGGCTGAGCGTGTCCGCGAGGATCGTGCCGCGGCCGGAGTCGGAGGCGGACCATGTGCTGACCTTCGACGACCGGTACGCGATCACCCCCGGGACCCGCCCGTGCACGTACCCGAAGACGGCGGACAGTACCGTCGCGGAGTGCGCGGTGCCCATCCCGATGGGGTCCGACGACTCCGACATCTACGACGTAGGACAACAGCGGCAACGACACGCTGTACGGGGCGCGGGCAAGGACACCCTGTCCGGCGGGCCGGGGCGCAACAGGCTCCACCAGAACTGACGCCGGGTCACCGGCCGGGCGCCCGGCC
>NZ_LIQX01000790.1 GCF_001418475.1 Streptomyces ossamyceticus
CCTCCCGCCCACGAGCTCGACGGCGGCCCCGTTCCCCGGCCCTTCCTCTGGCGCGACGCCCCTCTTCTCGCCGCGCCGGGCCCCCGCGTCGTACGCCTGGCCGGCGCCGACACGGACCTCGCCCGGGCCCTCGCCGACCGCCTCACCGAGCACGGCGTGACGGTGCTGGGCCGGGACGACAACTCTCCGGGCGGGCCGAACGCCCCGGAGGCCCTGGTGTGGTTCGCCGAGAACACCACCGAGTCGACCACGGGCACGGGCATGGGCACGACCACGGGCATGGGCATGACCCCGACCACGACCGCCGACGCCATCGCCTCCCTCCGTGGCGTCCTCGCCCTGTGCGGCGCCGCCCCCGCCCGCCTGCTGCTCGTCACGGAGGACGCGTACACCACCGGCACCGAAGACGCCCCCGAGCGCGCCCGGCCCGTCGGGGCGCTCCTCCACGGCTTCGCCCTGGCCCTCCCCGACGAGCACCCGGCGCTGTCCTCCCGCGGCGTCGACCTCTCCTCGGGCGACCCGCTCGTCACCCGACTCCAGTCGCTGGAAAGGGAGTTGTACGCGGCCGACGCCCCCGACGGCACCCTCGGCGGCCTCCCTGGCGACCCTCCCGGCAGCGCCGTCGGTACCGTCGGCACCGTCGCCTGGCGGGCGTCCCGCCGCCTCGCCCGTACGCCCGTCGCCTCGACCGGCACCACCCGGACCACCGCCGACGTACTCCCCCCGGACGGCACGTACCTCGTCACCGGCGGTGCCGGCGGCCTCGGTTCCGCGCTCGCCCGCGACCTCGCGGAGCGCGGCACCCCCGACCTCGTCCTCACCGGCCGCACCCCCACTCCGCCCCGCGCGCTGCTCGCCGAACTCCGCGCGCTCGGCGCCCGCGCCCGCTACCAGGCGGCGGACGTGAGCGACGCCCGCGCCGTCGACGACCTCGTCGCCGGGCTGCCGCCCCTGGACGGTGTCTTCCACGCGGCCGGTACGGCCCGCCCCGGCAGTCTGCGCGGCAAGTCGGACGACGAGATCGAGGAGACGCTCGCGGCCAAGGTCCACGGCACGGTCCTCCTCTCGGAGGCGCTGCGCCGGTACGGCCACGACACCGCCGTCCGCGTCGCCTTCTCCTCCGTCTCCTCCGTCCTGCCCGGCCTGTCCGGCGCCCTCGGCGACTACGCCGCCGCCAACGCGTTCCTCGACGCCTTCACCACCGCCGAGCACGCCGCGGGGCGCCCGTGGCGGACGATCGCCCTCGGACCGGTCTCCGACACGGGATTGGCGAGCGGCCCCCGCGCCGAGGACCGACTCCGCGCCCGGGGCCTCACCCCCGTGCCCGTACGCGCCGCCCTCACCGCCCTCCGCACGGCCCTCACCCTCGACGCGCCCCACGTACTGGTGACGGGCACGACGGAACCGACACCGACACCCGCGCCCACGCCGGACCTCGCACAAGGCCCCGCATCCGCACCGGCACCGACACCGGCACCGGCATCCACCGCTCTCGCGCCTGCCTCCGCGCCCTCACCCGCGTCCACGGGCAGCGCCGCCTCCGTGAGCAGCACCGCCCCCGGGATCGCCGCGCTCCTCCGCCGTCTGCTCGCCGAAGCCCTCCACCGTTCCCCCGAGGACATCGCGGAGGACGCCCCCTTCCTCGGTCTCGGGCTGGACTCCCTCAGTGCCGTGGACCTCGCCCGGCGTCTGGAGCGGGAGATGGGCCGGCCGCTGCCCGCCACCCTGCTCTTCGAGTACCGCACCGTCGGCGAACTGGCCGCCCATCTGGCCACGGGGACACCCACGGTGGCGCCGCCCACCCTGCCCGCCGAGTCTCCCGCCACCGGTTCCGGCCGCGACGACGGCCTCCTGCCCCTCACCCCGCTCCAACTCGCCTTCCACACCAGCGCATCGCTGCACGAGGGCGTCACCGCGTACGGCTATGTCCGCCAGACCGTCAGCGGCCCCCTCGACCCCGCGCTCCTCGGCCGGGCGCTCTCGCACCTGGCCCTCCGCCACCCCCTGCTCCGGATGCGGCTGACCAGGGACGGCGGCGCCCGACCGCGCCAGTACACCGCGCCCGCCGAGGTGCCCACCGCCCACGGTTCCGGGCCCGCCTGGTACGAGATCCGGCAGGTACCGGCCGGTCCCCGCGCCCTGGCCGACCTCGAACAGGCCCTCTGCAACCGCCCCTTCGACCTCACCACGGAGGACCCGGTACGAGCCGTCCTGGTCCCCGACCAGGAGGACGCGCACCTCACCCATCTGCTCCTGGTCGTCCACCACGCCGCCGCCGACGGCTACAGCCTCAAGGTGCTGAGCGAGGACCTCTGGTCGCTGTACACCGCCCTCACGCGAGAGAGCCAGCGGCCCACGGAACCCCACTCTGCCTCGGGCGAGTTCGGCGACTACGTGGCCGCCCTCGCCGCCGAACGGTGCTCTCCGGCGTTCGAGCGGGACCAGCGGTACTGGCGCGACCGCCTCACCACGCACCTGTCCGCCCCCTCCACCGCATACGCCGCCGCGTCCGTCACCGCATCCACC
>NZ_LIQX01000791.1 GCF_001418475.1 Streptomyces ossamyceticus
GGCGAGGGCGGCGCCGGTGACGAGGGCGGCGCGGCGGTGCCGGGCGAACAGCGGGGCGAGGCGCCCCGGCGGTGGCGGGGCGCCCAGGCCGGGGAGGTCGTCCTCGGCGCGCGTCCCCTCGCCCGGTTCCACGGGCCCGACGCCACTCAACTCCACGGTCCCTCGGTCGAGTTGCCGTCCCGGTACAGCTTCGCGCAGCGGGCGCGGGCCTCCTCGCCGACGAGCCGCTCTGCGGCCGTCCGGCCGGCGCGCCGCTCCTTCGCCCGGGCGGCGTCGAGGACCTCGCGCAGGATGTCGTACTGGCCGTTCGACAGCCCCATGGACTGGTAGTCGCCGTAGCCGTCCTCGTCCAGTGTCCTCAGCGACCAGTACGAGACGATCCGCGCGCACAGCGCCTCGGGCGGCTCGGCCGACGGCGACGCCGGGCCCCCGGTCCGCGGCCCGGCCGGTCCGTCGTCCGTCCCCGGCGCCCCGCACCCGGTGACCAGGACGCAGATCAGCAGCGCCGGTCCCAGGGCGGCCCCCCACCCGGAGGCTCCTCCCGTTCCCATGCCCCGAAAGCTAGACCCGCCCGTCGCCGTCCGCCAGCGTCCGGCGCCCGCGGGCTCTGCGACGGTCAGCCGCCCGTGGCCCGCTGGGCGTCGGCCGGCAGGACGTCCCGCAGCAGACAGGTCAGCCGGGCCGTGCACACCCGCTTGCCCGCCTCGTCGCTGATGACGATCTCGTACGTGGCGGTCGAGCGCCCCCGGTGCACCGGTATGGCCACCCCGGTGACCAGCCCGGACCGCACGCCGCGGTGGTGGGTGCAGTTCAGGTCGACGCCCACCGCGATCTTGGAGCTGCCCGCGTGCAGCATGGAACCGACCGAGCCGAGGGTCTCCGCGAGCACGGCGGACGCGCCGCCGTGCAGCAGCCCGTACGGCTGGGTGTTGCCCTCGACCGGCATGGTGCCGACGACACGGTCCGCGGACGCCTCCACGATCTGCACGCCCATGCGGGTGCCCAGGTGCCCCGCGGAGAACATCGCGACCAGGTCGACGCCGAGTGCCGCGTACTCGTCGATGACCTCTTGCGGGAACGTGGCGTGGTGCTGCTCGCCCATGGGGCTCCGTTCGTCGTCGACCGCCGCGCGACGTCGCGGCGGTCGTATACCGGCCTGACTGCCTGAGCAAACGCTCAGTCGGTGGCCGATTGTTCCAGACGGACCACGACGGACTTGCTGGCCGGGGTGTTGCTGGTGTCCGCGGTGGCGTCCAGCGGCACCAGCACGTTGGTCTCGGGGTAGTAGGCGGCCGCGCAGCCGCGGGCCGTCGGGTAGTGCACCACCCGGAAACCGGGCGCCCGGCGCTCGACACCGTCCTTCCACTCGCTCACCAGGTCCACGTAGGAGCCGTCGGCGACCTTCAGCTCCGCGGCGTCCTCAGGATGGACGAGGACGACCCGGCGGCCGCCCGTGATGCCCCGGTAGCGGTCGTCCAAGCCGTAGATCGTGGTGTTGTACTGGTCGTGCGACCGCAGGGTCTGCAGCAGCAGGCGGCCCTCGGGCAGCTCCGGGAACTCCACCGGCGCGGCGGTGAAGTTGGCCTTGCCGGTGGCCGTGGGGAAGCGGCGCTCGTCGCGCGGGGCGTGCGGCAGCGCGAAGCCGTTCGGGTCGGCCACGCGCGCGTTGAAGTCCTCGAAACCGGGCACCACACGCGCGATGCGGTCACGGATGGTCGCGTAGTCCTTCTCGAACTCCTCCCACGGCGTGCGGCTCTCCTCGCCGAGGACCCGGCGGGCGAGGCGGCACACGATGGCCGGCTCGGACAGCAGATGCCGGCTCGCGGGCTCCAGACGGCCGCGGGAGGCGTGGACCATGCCCATGGAGTCCTCGACGGTCACGAACTGCTCGCCGCCGCCCTGCAGATCACGCTCGGTGCGGCCCAGGGTGGGCAGGATCAGCGCCCGCGCGCCCGTGACGGCGTGTGAGCGGTTCAGCTTCGTCGACACGTGCACCGTCAGCCGGGCGCGGCGCATCGCCGCCTCCGTGACCTCCGTGTCGGGGGACGCCGACACGAAGTTGCCGCCCATCGCGAAGAACACCTTCGCCCGGTCGTCACGCATGGCCCTGATGGCCCGCACGACGTCGTACCCGTGCTCCCTGGGCGGCGCGAAGCCGAACTCCTTCTCCAGGGCGTCCAGGAACGCCGGGGCGGGCCGCTCGAAGATGCCCATCGTGCGGTCGCCCTGCACGTTGGAGTGGCCGCGCACCGGGCACACACCCGCGCCGGGGCGGCCGATGTTGCCGCGCAGCAGCAGGAAGTTGACGACCTCGCGGATGGTGGGCACCGCGTGCTTGTGCTGGGTCAGGCCCATGGCCCAGCAGACGATCGTCCGCTTCGAGGCGAGGACCATGCGCAGTGCCTCGTCGATCTGCTCACGCGTCAGTCCGGTCGCGGTGAGCGTCTCCTCCCAGTCGGCGGCGCGGGCCGCCGACGCGAACTCCTCGAAGCCGTGCGTGTGCTCGCGCACGAACTCCTCGTCGACCGCGCCCTCGGTCTGAAGGATCAGCTTGTTGAGGAGACGGAACAGGGCCTGGTCGCCGCCGATGCGGATCTGCAGGAACAGATCGGTGAGGGCGGCGCCCTTGAGCATGCCCTGCGGGGTCTGCGGGTTCTTGAACCGCTCCAGGCCCGCCTCGGGCAGCGGATTGACCGTGATGATCTTCGCGCCGCCCGCCTTGGCCTTCTCCAGGGCGGACAGCATGCGCGGGTGGTTGGTGCCCGGGTTCTGCCCGGCGACGACGATCAGATCCGCCTTGTAGAGGTCCTCCAGCAGGACACTGCCCTTGCCGATGCCGATCGTCTCGGACAGCGCGGAGCCCGACGACTCGTGGCACATGTTGGAGCAGTCCGGCAGGTTGTTCGTGCCGAACTCGCGGGCGAACAGTTGGTACAGGAACGCGGCCTCGTTGCTGGTGCGCCCGGAGGTGTAGAAGAGGGCCTCGTCGGGGGAGTCGAGGGCGTTCAGCTCCTCGGCGACGATGTCGAAGGCCCGCTCCCAGGACACCGGCTCGTACCGGTCGCCCCCCTCGGGCAGGTACACGGGGTGGGTGAGCCGGCCCTGCTGGCCCAGCCAGTACCCGCTGCGGGTGGCCAGGTCCGCCACGGTGTGCGCGGCGAAGAACTCCGGGGTGACCCGGCGCAGCGTGGCCTCCTCGGCGACCGCCTTCGCGCCGTTCTCGCAGAACTCCGCCGTGTGCCGGTGCTCGGGCTCCGGCCAGGCACAGCCGGGACAGTCGAAGCCGTCCTTCTGATTGACCCGCAGCAGCGTCAGCGCGGTCCGCTTCACCCCCATCTGCTGCTGCGCGATCCGCAGGGTGTGTCCGATCGCGGGGAGCCCCGCCGCCGCATGCTTCGGCTGCGCGACCTGCGGCGCGTCCTGAACCGGATCACTCTTGGGCGCCTTGCCGGCCATCGCTGCTCCCCATTCGCGTACGTGTGCTGTCGAGCCTGAGGTACGCCTCCGATCCTCGCACGTGTCACCGGCCCCGATCGAGATCGGTGCACGAGGACGATCCGCCGCGACCGGGGGCCGCGACGGGTACGGGACGCGTCCGCGTCGACGCCCGCGGGCGGGGGCAGGGGC
>NZ_LIQX01000792.1 GCF_001418475.1 Streptomyces ossamyceticus
GGCGAGTTCGTCGCGCAGGGCGTGCTCGAACTCGACGACCGGGGTGAAGGACTCGCGGACGACGTCCAGTTCGACCCCGTGGAGCTGCGCGTGGTCGCGGGCCGCCTCCTGGATCGCGCCGACGACCGTGTCCAGCGTCCCCTGGTCCTCGGCGCGGGAGTCGAGCCAGCCGCGGACGAGGGAGGGGATGGCGTTCACGCCGTTGGGTTCGACGGAGATCTTGCCGAAGGTGGCGACGGCGCCGGCGAGCCGTGCCTCGCGGCGGGCGGCGAGCACGGTCTCCGCGTACGACAGCATGGGGTCGCGGCGGTCGACGAGCCGGGTGGTGCCCGCGTGGTTGGCCTCTCCTCGGAAGTCGAAGCGCCACCGTCCGTGCGGCCAGATGGCGCTGGCGATCCCGACGGCGTCGCCGGACAGGTCCAGGGCCCGTCCCTGTTCGACGTGCAGTTCGACGAACGCGCCGATCCGGGCGAGCCGCTCGGGGTCGGCGCCGATGCCCTCCGGGTCGTACCCGGCGGCCTCCATCGCCTGCGGCAGGGTCACCCCGTCGCCGTCGGTCAGCCGGTGCGCCTGGTCGACGGTCAGCTGCCCCGAGCTGAGCCGGGATCCCACACAGGCGAGACCGAAGCGCGCGCCCTCCTCGTCGCCGAAGTTCACGATGCCGATCGGCTTGTCGAAGCGGGCGCCCCGGGCGCGGAGTTCGTCGAGCGCGGCGAAGGAGGAGACGACGCCGAGGGGGCCGTCGAAGGCCCCGCCGTCGGGCACGGAGTCGAGGTGGGACCCGGTGACGACGGCGTCGCCCTGCCGAGGGTCGCCCAGCCAGGCCCACTGGTTGCCGTTGCGGTCGACCTCGTGGGTCAGCCCCCGGTCGCGGGCCTGCTCCTCGAACCAGGCGCGGCACTCGGCGTCCGCGCCGGTCCAGGCGAACCGCCGGTATCCACCGGAGTCGGGGTGCCGCCCGATGGGGAGCAGATCACGCCACATCTCGTGGAAGGAGGCGCCGCCGGGCCCGGCCGGGCCCGTGGACGCCGGTGCGGCGGCGGCTCCCGCCGGGGAGCCGCCGTCGTGGCCGCCGTGGCTCGGGGTCACGCGTCCTCACCCTCGCCGTTCGTGGCTTCGGCGCCCTCGCGCATCGGCACCCGCACGCCCCGCTCGTCGGCGACCGACTCGGCGATGTCGTAGCCGGCGTCGACATGGCGGATCACGCCCATGCCGGGGTCGTTGGTGAGGACGCGGCGGATCTTCTCGCCGCCCAGCTTGGTGCCGTCGGCGACCGTGACCTGGCCGGCGTGGATGGAGCGGCCCATGCCGACGCCGCCGCCGTGGTGGAGGGAGACCCAGGAGGCGCCGGAGGCGACGTTGACCATGGCGTTGAGCAGAGGCCAGTCGGCGATCGCGTCCGAGCCGTCGAGCATGGCCTCCGTCTCGCGGTAGGGGGAGGCGACGGATCCGCAGTCGAGGTGGTCGCGGCCGATGGCCAGCGGGGCGGCCAGTTCACCGCTCGCGACCATGTCGTTGAAGCGCTCGCCGGCCTTGTCGCGCTCGCCGTAGCCGAGCCAGCAGATGCGGGCGGGCAGGCCCTGGAAGTGGACGCGCTCGCCGGCCATCTTGATCCAGCGGTGCAGGGACTCGTTCTCGGGGAAGAGGTCGAGGATCGCCTTGTCGGTCTTGGCGATGTCGGCGGGGTCGCCGGACAGGGCGGCCCAGCGGAAGGGTCCCTTGCCCTCGCAGAACAGCGGGCGGATGTAGGCGGGGACGAAGCCGGGGAAGGCGAAGGCGCGGTCGTACCCGGCGAGCCGGGCCTCGCCGCGGATGGAGTTGCCGTAGTCGAAGACCTCGGCGCCGGCGTCCTGGAAGCCGACCATGGCCTCGACGTGCCGGGCCATGGACTCGCGGGCGCGGGTGGTGAAGCCGGCCGGGTCCTTGGCTGCGTAGGAGGCCATGTCGTCGAAGTCGACGCCGACGGGGAGGTACGCCAGGGGGTCGTGGGCCGAGGTCTGGTCCGTGACGATGTCGATGGGGGCGCCCATGGCGAGGAGCTGCGGGACGAGGTCGGCGGCGTTGCCGAGGACGCCGATGGACAGCGGGCGGCGGGCGTCACGGGCCTCGGTGGCCAGCCGCAGGGCGTGGTCGAGGTTGTCGGCCTTCACGTCGAGGTAGCGGTGTTCGATGCGGCGCTCGATCGCGCGCGGGTCGCAGTCGATGCACAGCGCCACGCCGTCGTTCATGGTGACGGCGAGCGGCTGGGCGCCGCCCATGCCGCCGAGGCCGGCGGTGAGGGTGATCGTCCCGGCGAGGGTGCCGCCGAACTTCTTGGCGGCGACGGCGGCGAAGGTCTCGTAGGTGCCCTGGAGGATGCCCTGGGTGCCGATGTAGATCCAGGAGCCGGCGGTCATCTGGCCGTACATGGTCAGGCCGAGCTGTTCGAGGCGGCGGAACTCCTCCCAGTTCGCCCAGTCGCCGACGAGGTTGGAGTTGGCGATGAGGACGCGCGGGGCCCACTCGTGGGTCTGCATGACGCCGACGGGGCGGCCGGACTGGACGAGCATCGTCTCGTCCTGCTTGAGGGTCCTCAGCGTGCGGACCATGGCGTCGAAGGAGCGCCAGTCGCGGGCGGCCTTGCCCGTGCCGCCGTAGACGACGAGCTTGTCGGGGTGCTCGGCGACCTCGGGGTCGAGGTTGTTCTGCAGCATGCGGAGGGCGGCTTCCTGCTGCCAGCCCAGCGTGCTCAGTTCCGTACCGCGCGGGGCTCGAACAGGGCGGGGTCCTGACACGGGTCTGCCTCCTCGATTTACAGCAACTATTCACATCCTGACTCGATGAATAGAGCTAGTCAATACGCCCGTACGCCAGCGACAGTGCGCCGTGGATGTTTGGCTGGACACACTGGGTGCATGGGCCCGGGAACGACACCACCACGGGGGGACGAGATGGGAGATGCGACGCGCGGGGCCGACGGGACGGGGCCCGCCGACCGGCGTGACAGGGCGGCGGAGGGTCGCGCCGCGCGACGGGAGGGCGCACCCGGGGACCGCGCGCCCCGGCCCGGCGGGGACGTCGAGGCGGACACCGAGCGCACGCTGCGGCTGGTCGAGACGGACGACGAGCGCACGGCCCGGCGGGACGACGCCGTGCGGGCGGCCGTGGAGCAGGGGCTGCTCGGGCCGGGCACCCCGCTGATCGGGCTGTTGGACGTCGCCGGGATCCGGGCGTCGGCGGCGGCGCTGCGGCGGGCGTTCGACGAGGTGACGGCGCCCGGCACCCCGGTGCTGCACGCGTTCGCGGTGAAGGCGACACCGCTGGTGCCGGTGGTGCGGCTGCTGCGCGAGGCGGGGATCGGCGCGGAGGTCGCGAGCGCCGGTGAGCTGGCCCTGGCGCGGGCCGCCGGGGTGTCGCCCCGGCAGACCGTGCTGGACTCGCCCGCCAAGACCCCGGCGGAACTGCGGGAGGCGCTGGCGCTGGGCATCGCCGTCAACGCCGACAATCCGCAGGAGCTGGCCCGCCTCGACGCGCTCGTCCGCTCGGCCACCACCCGCTCCCCTCTCGGCATCCGGGTGAACCCGCAGGTGGGCGGGGGCGCCATCGACGCGCTGTCCACCGCCACGGCCACGTCGAAGTTCGGAGTGCCGCTACGGGACGAGGGCGCCCGGGAGTGGGTCGTACGGGCGTGTCTGGAGCGGCCCTGGCTGAGCCGGCTGCACGCGCACTCCGGGTCGCAGGGCATGCCGCTGTCGCTGATGACCCGCGGGATCGCGGAGACGTACGAACTGGCCGAGGAGATCAACCGGCGGATCGGGCGGCAGCAGATCGACACGATCGACATCGGCGGCGGGCTGCCGGTGAACTTCGCGTCGGAGGCGGCGACACCGACGCACACGCAGTACGCGCGGCTGCTGGCGGAGGCGGTGCCGGGACTGTTCGACGGGCGGTACGGGCTGGTCACCGAGTTCGGACGGTCGCTGCTCGCCAAGCACGGGACGGTGGTGGCGCGGGTGGAGTACACCAAGAGCGCGGGCGGCCGCGCCGTTGCGGTCACCCACGCGGGGGTGCAGGTGGCGGCCCGGACGGTGTACGCGCCGGCGGCGTGGCCGCTGCGCATCGCGGCGTACGACAGCAAGGGCCGGGTGAAGGAAGGGCCCGCGGTCGTGCAGGACGTGGCGGGACCGGCCTGCTTCGCCGGGGACCTGCTCGCCCGGGGTCGCTCCCTGCCGCGCCTCGAACCGGGGGACTACGCGGCGGCGTTGGACACCGGGGCGTACTACTTCGCGCACCACTACGGGTACAACTCGCTGCCGAGGCCCGCGATCCACGGCTACGCGCCCGGTGAGGGCGAGGGCGAGGTGCGTTTCGCGGTGGTCCGGCAAGCGCAGACGACGGAGGAGATCGTCGCGGAGGCGGGCGGCCGGGAACGGTCGGGACTCCTGGAGCTCTGAGGCCCGTCCGTCGCCCGGGACATGCCGTCCACCACCCGGGAAGTGCCGTGCGGCGGGCGGAAGTCGTGTCCGGCCCGTCGCGCGGTTCCCGCGCGTTCGCCAACGCGGGGGCGCGCGGGATGCCGGGCGCTTCACTTCGCACGCCCCGCACTCCCCCCACAATGGTGAGCGCCCGGCGGTCCGCCCGGGGTCCGTATGCGAGTCGACCGCATACCCCCACCTCAGCGCACCGGCCGCCCTCGCGGACCTCAACAGCGGTGAAAATGAGGCAAGTCGACCCACCTTAGTCGCCTCTCCGCATGTTCCGCTGGAAAATGCCAGATCGCTCACCCCTCGCGCACACGTTGCGTAGCGTCTGCGTCACTCAGCCGAACCGCAGGCAGGAGGGGAGCCACGGTGCCCGGAATCGACGAGTGTCTGGTGGAGGCCATGAGGCTGCCCGGTGCCCTGGGCGCCGCGGTGGTCGACTGGACCAGCGGACTGGCACTGGGCACGGTCGGGGAGGCACCCGGCGGTGACCACGAGACGACCGCGGCGGAGGCGGCGGAACTGGCCCGACTCGCGGCGGAGCACCGGGCGTTCGCCCCGGAGGAGGGTTCGGACTGGTCCGGGGCCGATCTCCCGGTCGAGGACCTGATCGTCAGCAACCGGGACACGTACCACGTGCTGCGGTTCGTGCGGACGACGTTCGACAGCAGTGTCTTCCTGCATCTGTGGCTGGCCAGGTCGGACGGCAATCTCGCGCTGGCCCGGATCCGGCTGGGCGAGATGGCGGGGCGGCTGGTGCTGGCATGAGCGTGATCACCACGTCGGCTCCCCCGCTGCCCGTGCGCGGCGAGCACACCCGGCACG
>NZ_LIQX01000793.1 GCF_001418475.1 Streptomyces ossamyceticus
ACCAGGCGAACTGGCGGGCGCGGTGGTGCGGTAATGCGCCCGCCAGTTCGCCTGGTTGGTGTACTGGTCGAGCCACACGTACCGCTCGTCGGCGGCGCACAGCGCGCGGACGTAGGCGATCCGCGCGCCGAGGAAGCCGCCGATCGGGTCCGGCTCGGTGATGACGTCGACCCGGCTGCCGAGCGCCTCCATCAGCCCTTTCGCCGCCGGGTTGCAGCGGGCGTCGGTCACGCACAGGAACCGGTAGCCCCGGCTCGCCGCGATCATGCTGAGCGCGACGCCCAGGTTCCCGGACGAGGACTCGACGAGGGTCGAGCCCGGCCCGAGCCGTCCGTCCCGTTCGGCTGCCCGCACCATCTCGGTCGCGGCCTTGAGCTTGATCGAACCGGCGAAGTTGAAGCCCTCGCACTTGAGGAAGAGCCTGTGGCCGACGACCGTGCGCAGGTCGACGTACAGCTCCTCCTCGTTGAAGTCCGTGGGAACGGATATGACTGGCACTGCGGCCCCCCTGGTGGTGCTTGTCGTACCGCTGCGTCGGCCGTCAGCCGTGCCGGCGCAGCTCGTGGAAGAAGTCGTCCACGATCCGCAGGCCGCCCGTCCGGGCGACCTCGGCGTGGACACGACCGCCGACCGCGAGGTCGAGGACCCCGAGGCCGAAGGGCGAGAAGATCACCGGACGGTCCGCCGGCACGGACGCGCGGCCGGTGAGCACGTCGTGGAGCGTTCCATCGAGGAAGTCCCGGCCGCCGGTGAGCTGTTCGGTGAGATGCGGTGAGGTGTTCGCCTTCAGACAGTGCTCGACGTCGTCGACGAAGTTCGCCGAGGCGAGCAGCACCTCGGGCGCCAGGTCGCGCAGCGACACATGCAGCACCAGCGGGTGGTGGGCGAACCACTTGGGCTCGTGCACATGCGGCTCGCCCGCGATCGTCGCGAACACGAGCAGATCACCGGCCCGGATCACGTCCTCGGCGCTGCCGTACGTGACCACCCGCCCGCTCGCGCCGGACCGTTCCAAGTAGCCCCGGAACCCGGCCGCGCCGGCCGCGGACAGGTCGTGCACCCCGACCTCCTCGAAGGACCAGCCGGTCGCGGCGAGGAAGGTGTGGACGTAGCGGGCGATCAGGCCGGTGCCGACGAAGCCGACCCGGACCGGGCGGGGCGCCTCGCGGGCCGCGCTCAGACGGTCGGCCGCGAGCGCCGCCGACGCGGCCGTCCGGGTCGCGCTGATGACCGAGGCCTCCAGACAGGCGAACGGATAGCCGGTGGTGTGGTCGTTGAGGATGAGCACCGCGGAGGCACGGGGCAGGCCGACCGCCGTGTTCTCCGGGAAGCTGGAGATCCACTTCAACCCGTCGACCTGGAACGTTCCCCCCAGCGAGGCGGGTAGCGCGATGATCCGCGAGGACGGGCGGTCCGGGAAACGCAGGAAGTACGACGGCGGGTTGACCGTGTCGCCCGTGTCCCCGGCACCGTGCAGCCGGTACACGGTCTCGACCAGGTCGACGATCTCCCGCTCCCGCCCCCGGAGCGCCTCCCGCACCTGGGCGCCGGAGATCACGGCGAAGCCCGGAGTCCCGGTCATACGTAGCTCACCTCGTCCTTCGTGTCGTGGTCGGAAAGCCGTACGGGGTCCGTGAACCCCACGAGCACCTCGCGCGGCCCCTCGTAGGGCTCGCGGCTGTGGGCGCAGCGGATGTTGTCGACGAGCAGCAGGTCACCGGGGAGCCACGGCGTGCGGACGGTATGGGCCTCGTAGACCGCGTTGAGCGTCTCGACGACGTCCGCGCCGATCGGTTCGCCGTCGCCGTGGCGGGTGTCGAAGGGCAGCCCGTCGTGGCCGTAGAGGTCGACCAGGTACGCGCGCACCTCGGGGTCCATCGTCCATGCGTTGAGGAAGGCGACCTGGTTGAACCAGCAGCGCCGGCCGGTGACCGGATGCCGCACCACGGCGGGGCGCCGCTGCCGGGTGCGCAGGGAGCCGTCGGGCTGCCAGGCGACGTCGACGCCGCCCGCGCGGCAGTAGTGCTCGACGGCATCCCGGTCGGCGGTGCCGAAGGCCTCCTCGACGGACGCGCCGATCTCGTCGTTGTACGAGCGGGTCAGCAGCCAGCCGTCCCGCTCGAACCGTTCGGCGAGCCCGGTCGGCAGCGCGGCGAGCACGGCCTCCGCGTCGGCGAGGCCCGTGGCCCCGCCCCGGTCGGCGGGCCGGAGGCAGGCGAGGAGGAGCAGCCCCGGGAACTCGCGTGTGTAGCTCGACTCGTGGTGCATGCACATGGGCTGGTCGGGCGGCCAGGGGGTCGAGGAGTACACCCCGTCCGCGTGCCTGCGCCGGGGTGCGAAGGTCTCCCGCTCGCCCAGCAGGGTGCCGCCGCCCAGCTGCCGGAACACGGCCTCGGTCTCGGCCGCGTCCCGCAGCCCGAGGCCCCGCACCAGGACCGCGCCGTGCTCGGCGACGACGGCCCGCAGGGCGTCCCGGTGCCCGGCGGCCCAGCGGGGCGCGGGGACGGCGGGGGAGACCGGCAGCAGCGCGGGCCTGCCGGGGGAGAGGTCCACCGCCGGGAGCGGCTGCGGAACCGGCGGTGTCTCCGGGGCGGTGCGGCGGCGGCCCGGTGCGCCGCGGCGGCTCAGGAAGCTCATGACGACGCCCTCCCGTCGAGGTCGGCGGCGGCCCGTGCGGCCGTCCGTGTGTCGATCAGGGCGGCGAGGTCCGCGAGGACGGGATGGCGGACCACGTCCTTGAGGGACACCGCCCGGTCCAGGGCGACGGCGAGCTTCACCGCCGACAGGGAGGTGCCGCCCCGGTCGAAGAAGTGGTCGTCGCGGCCGATCAGGGCCCTCGGCACGCCCAGCACGTCGGCCCACGCGAGGGCCAGCCGCTCCTCGGTCGCCGTGACCGTCATCGCCGCGGGCCCGCCGTCCGTGGTGTCGACGCCCTCGGCCAGTTCGGTGAGCGCCCGCCGGTCGGTCTTGCCGTTGGCGGTCAGCGGCAGGCTCGCGCGCCAGTGGAACACCGACGGCACCATGTACGCCGGCAGCGAGGCCGCCAGCCGCTCCCGCAGCACCTCGCCCGCCAGCGGCCGGCCGGAGTGGAAGGCCACCAGCCGGGTGCCCCCGACGACCACGACCGCGCCGTCGCGTACGCCGTCGACCCGCAGCAGCGCGTTCTCCACCTCGCCGATCTCGACGCGGAAGCCCCGCACCTTGACCTGGGTGTCCCGGCGGCCGAGGAACTCCAGCTTGCCGTCGGGCCGCCACCGCCCGTGGTCGCCGCTGCGGTAGAGCCGCTCACCCGGCCGGTACGGGTCGGTGGTGAAGGCCCGCCGGGTCCGTTCGGGATCGTTGACGTACCCCCGCCCGACGCAGATCCCGGAGAAGACGATCTCCCCCGGGGCGCCCAGCGGCACGAGGGAGAGGTGCTCGTCCACGACGTACACGCGGACGTTGCCGACGGGGCGGCCGAGCGGCACCCGGTCGCCCTCCGGTGCCCGGTGCATCACCTCGTGGTTGGTGTCGTCCGAGGTCTCGGTGAGCCCGTAGGCGTTGACCAGCGGAATGCCGGGCCCGGTCGCGAACCAGCGTTCGGCCAGCTCCTTCTTCAGCGCCTCCCCGGTGACGGACACCCGGCGCAGTTCGGGCAGCGGGCGCGGGCGCTGCTCCAGATGGGCGAGGACGGCTTCGAGGTACGACGGCACGACCTGGAGCACGTTCACCTGGCCGGCCGCGATCCGGTCGACGAACCGTGCGACGTCGAGGATCTCCTCCTGCTCCACCAGCAGGGTCCGCCCGCCGGCCAGGGGCGCGGCCAGCAGCTGCCACAGGGAGATGTCGAAGCACTGGGGCGCGGTCTGCGCGACGACGTCGCCCTCGCCGATCCCCAGGTCGTCGAGCTTGGCGTGGAGGTGGTTCACCAGCCCGGCGTGCTCGCACATCGCGCCCTTGGGCTCGCCCGTGGAACCGGAGGTGAAGTAGATGTACGCGAGCCGGTCCGGGGTGATCTCCATGCCGAGGTCGGAGTCGGGGTGCGCCTCGTCGTACGCGTCCTCCACGAGCAGTTTCTGCGTGTCGGGCAGCGCGGTCAGGGCCGCGTCGAGGGTCGCGGTGCTGCCCCGCTCGGTGAGCACCAGCTCGCAGCGGGCCCGGGTGAGCGTCCGGGCGACGCGCTCGGCGGGGAAGTGCGGCTCGACGGGGAGGTAGACGCCCCCGGCCTTGAGGACGGCGAGGACGGCGGCCATCCAGTCGAGGTTCCGCTCGGTGACCACCGCGACCACCCCCTCATGGCCGAGTCCGCGCACCAGCAGGGCCCGACTGAGCTGGTTCGCGCGGGAGTTGAGCTCCCGGTAGGTCCAGCGGCGGTCGCCGTGGACGGCCGCGACGGCGTCGGGGTGCGCCACGACCCGCTGCTCGAACAGCTCGTGCGCCCGACGGTCGGGCAGTTCGCGGTGCGGCCCGGCGAGGCCGTCGAGCTGGAGGCGGACCTCGTCGTCCGACAGCAGGCTCTGCCGCGCGTGGTCGGCGCCCGGTTCCACCGCGAGCCCGGCGAGCGCGGTGACGTGGTAGCCGGCGATCCGGGCGGCGGCGCCCTCGTCCAGGACGTCGGTGCGGTACCGCAGCCGCAGCACGGGCCCGTCCGCGCCCCGCACCGGCGCCACCCGCAGGACCACGTCCCCGTCGAGGTCGCCGTCCGCCCTGGTGGTGTCGAGCACGGTCTCGAACAGCGGTTCCTCCAGGCCGAGTTCGGCGCGCAGGGCGTCCACGGGGAAGCCGGCGTGGGCCGACAGCTGTGCGAGGACGCGCCGGGTGTGCCCCAGCAGGGACCGCCAGGTGTCGCCGGGCGCGGTGCCGATCCGGCAGGGCAGCACCCGGCCGTCCACCACCCAGCCGGTGGTGACCTCCCGCTCGCCGCAGAGCGCGGCGAGCACCTTCGCGTGGGCGGCGAGCAGCGCCGCCGTCCCGTCCGGGCCCGCCAGCATGCCCTCGGGCAACGGCACTTCGTACGTGGCGGTGCCCTTCACGGGATCGCCGCTCCACCTCGGGATCGCGGTCCGCCCTCCGGCGGTCAGCATCCCCTGCCAGAACGTCCGGGCGGTGTCGCCCGCCGTCTTCGACCGGTCCATGTGTCTCCCCCCGATTCACTTCACTGTTCGCGCGAGGCGTCCGTCCGGGAGCGCCCCGTGGTGTCCGGTGCCGCGTACCGCACCGTCTCCGTCGCCGGATTCCCGCCCCAGCGCGCGTACGGCGGCACCTCCTCGCCCTTCATCAGGAAGGAGTCGGGGGCGAGCACGGCCCCCTCGCCGAGCGCCACGCCGTAGTGCACGAACGCCCCGACCTCGAGCGTGCAGCGCGCGCCGATCGTGACGTGGTCCGACTTGAACGTGCCGTCCTCCTGGGAGTGGGCCTGGATCTTGGTGCTCGCGGCGAGCGTGCAGTCGTCCCCGACGGCGGTCAGGGTCCGCTCCGTGATGTACGCCCCGTCGTCGAAGACCCGCCGGCCGATCCGTACCCCCATCAGCCGCCAGACGACGTTCTTGTACGGGGTGCCGTTGAGGACCTGGAGGTGCTTGTCCGGGAGCTTCCACAGCCGCTCCTGCCGCCAGAAGACCGGGTCGTAGATGGAGCACAGCCGTGGCCGCAGCGGCCGGAACCCGGTCAGGCACCGCTCCACCAGCACGTAGTAGGCGACCGTGAACACCAGGCCGGCGAGCGGGGCTGCGGCGAGCGCGAGCAGCCCCGCGGAGCCCTGGTGCCCGTACAGGTCGTAGGCCGCGAAGCCGAGGACGGTGAGCGCGCACAGGTGCAGCCAGCGCAGGACGACGAACAGCGCCATCGAGCGCAGGTTGCAGCGGTTCTTCGCGGCGAGCCTGCGGCGCAGCTCGTCGCCCTCCCGCAGATGGTCGAAGCGGCTGTCGCGCTCCACGGAGCGGGGGATCTCGAAGGGCGGCGAGCCGAGCAGCCCGACCCCTTCGCGGATCTCGCCGTCGAGCGGGACCAGCACCTTGGTCGCCAGCAGACAGTTCTCACCGGTCCGGCCGCCGACCGGGTAGGCGATGGCGTTGCCGAGGAAGTTGTGTCCGCCGATCGACGTCGGGGAGACCCGGAACGACGTGGCGGAGTACTCGGCGTTCATCACCGACAGCCCGTCCGCGACCATGGTGCCGCTGCCGACCCGGGTGAGGAACGGCGTCTCGTGCCGGATCTCGGTGCCGAAGTTCGACCCGGTCTGCTCGACCCGCGACAGGTCGTACCCGAGCGCCTTGAGGTAGGGGACGATGTACGAGCTGTCGCCGCACAGCCATGCGAAGAATGTGATGTTGGTGAGGCCGGCGATCGCGCGGTGCACCGAGTAGTGGAAGCCGTACAGCGGGTACGTCCGGCCCGGCCGGACCAGCGGGCGCAGCAGCCGCGGCACCACGAGCACCGCGAAGGCGCCGGTGACGACGCTGCCGAGGAAGAGCGCGAGGGACAGCGCCACCGCCTCGGCGTAGAAACGGGCCGAGGTGAGGTGCAGCGCCGCCGGGTCGAGCAGGACCTTCAGCGAGGGCATCGCGGCGAGCAGCAGATGGGCGCCGCCGACGGTCAGCGGCACGTACAGCAGGAACACCTGGAGCAGCGTGGCGAGCCCGTATCCGGCACGTCGCGCGGTGCCACAGGGGGCGGGGCCGACCCGGATGTGGTCGACGTCCGTCCGGCGGGCCGGGGAGCCGTGGAAACTCTGCCCCGCGGGGACGGTCTCGCCGGCGCGCAGCGCGGAGGAGTGGCCGAGCTGGGAGCCGTCGCCCATGGCGGTGTCGATGTCGAGCACGGTGTGTTCGCCGACGAACACGTCCCGGCCGAGGGTCACCGGTCCGGTGCGGATCCGCCCGGCGCGGGCCCGGTAGCCCA
>NZ_LIQX01000794.1 GCF_001418475.1 Streptomyces ossamyceticus
TCACCAAGGTGCTGCTGTCCGACCTGGTCGACTGCGGGGCTCTCACCACGAAGCCCCCGGCCTTCCACCACAACCCGACAGACCGGTCTCTTCTGGAGGCAGTGCTCGATGGACTACGACGACAGCTCTGATCCCTTCCCCGCCGCACTCAAGATCCTGGTGGCGGGAGGGTTCGGGGTAGGCAAGACGACCTTCGTCGGCGCGGTGAGCGAGATCGCGCCGCTGAGCACGGAGGAACTGCTCACCACAGTGAGCGCGGCGACCGACAGCCTCGAAGGCATCGAGAACAAGGTCGAGACGACCGTGGCCATGGACTTCGGCCGCATCACCCTCGATCCGCGGCATGTGCTCTATCTGTTCGGCACACCCGGACAGCAGCGCTTCTGGTTCATGTGGGACGAACTCTCCGAAGGCGCCCTCGGCGCGGTCATCCTCGCCGACACCCGGCGCCTGGAGGACTGTTTCGCCGCCGTGGACTTCTTCGAACAACGCGGCCTCGGATTCATCATCGCCGTCAACGAGTTCGACGGGTCCTACCGCTACGCCCCCGAGGAAGTGCGCGCGGCGCTCGACCTCGACCCGGAGATCCCGGTCGTCTGCTGCGACGCCCGGATCTCCAGCTCGGGCGTGCAGACCCTGCTCACCCTGGTGCGGCACCTCCTCGCGCACACCCCGGCCGAACTCCCGAGCCGTGGGGCCCACACGTGACGTACGACCCGCCCCGTCCCGTCGGCCGGCTGCTGCTCACCCCCGAGGACCGGGACGCCCCCGAGCGTGTACGGCGGCTGCGGCTGCTGGGGCTCGGCGAGCATCCGGAGCCCGCCTTCGACGCCTTCGCGGACCGGCTCGCCGAGGTCGCCTCCGTGCCGTACGCGATGGTCAACTTCATCGATGAGAACCGCCAGTTCTTCGCGGGCCTGCACGCCCCGGCGAAGGCCACCGGTGACGCCCCCGCGCTCGGAACGGTCCGCCACCTGGCCCGCGACCACGGCTTCTGCCCCCACGTGGT
>NZ_LIQX01000795.1 GCF_001418475.1 Streptomyces ossamyceticus
CTGCCGACGCGCGTCGGCAGGGCCCCACCGGGATCCTGGGGGCGGTCTCCCGCCCGTGGTCACACAGCCACAGGTCCGGTGCCGCCGGACGCGGTTCGCACGACAGCGGGCCCGCCCACACCCAGAGGCGCACCCGCGTCCGCCTCCACCCCCAGGCGTACCCACGCCTGCCCCCACCCACGGGCGCAGCCTCGGGCCATTCGTGGCAGGAGAAGCCAAGGCGGGTCATGGCCCGCGCGACCTCACCCGCGGTGAAGTCGCGGGAGGCCGAGGACGGGCCGCCCCAGGGTGGGCCCCGGGGTGAGACGGATCAGCACTGCAGGGCGGGTACGCCCTGAATCCGGCCGCACTCACCGACGCCGACGACGCCGTCAACACCGCCGACGCGGGCACCGGGCGAGGGCAGAGGTCCGTCGAGGATGTCCCGCAGCCGGATCCGGTCCGTGCACGCGGAGCTGTCACGGAGAACGGCGAGCCGGACCAGGGTGATCAAGGGTCGCCGCCTGGATCGGGAACGGTACGGTCACGCCTTCGTGGCCGAGCGTGGCCAGCGGCGGCGCCGGTATGGGGAGATCGGCGAACGATTCCACGGCGGGCAGGGCGGGTGTGACCGTCTTCGGCAGGGCGAACTCGCCCCGGGCCGGCTGGCGTTTCCCGTATCCGCCGCGTTTTCCCTGTCCGCCGGAGCGGCGCGTAGTGGCGCTTCCTCCGGGGCGGTCGTATGCGTGACGGGTGCGTGCGCGGTTCATTCGCCGCGAGGAACATTCCTCGATGCGGGCACGTATCAAGGGATTTACGCAGCAGAATGAGCGGCGCAGAGAATCGCGAGAACGCGGGCCGGAAAGCAGGGCCTTATCGCCCACCCTGGAAATGAAACGAGCTGGGGCCCGCACCCCAAGGTGCGGGCCCCAGCTGCGAAGTATGCGTCAGTGCCGCTTCGTCACGCGGGAACGATGTTCTCGGCCGTCGGGCCCTTCTGCCCCTGCGCGATGTCGAAGGACACCTTCTGGCCTTCCAGCAGCTCACGGAAGCCCTGGGTGGCGATGTTGGAGTAGTGGGCGAAGACGTCGGCGCCGCCGCCGTCCTGCTCGATGAAGCCGAAGCCCTTTTCCGCGTTGAACCACTTCACGGTGCCAGTAGCCATTTTGTTTCTCCTTCGGAGACGGTGTCAGGAATACACCCTGCGCGCATTCCGTGTCGCCGTGATGATCAGCCGTAGGAAAAACCTTCTGGCAACCACACCTGCAACTGAGATCGACAGTAGCACGGCGCGATCGGCCTTGGGTGGTGGATAATTCCGCTCCGCCGGGCGGTCGAGGGATGCTCGCCGTATCCCGCACCTATTTCTCATTTCGCGGGAACAGATATTGCTCTCCGCGGGCGCGGATTTCCTGTCGTGCGTGTCCACTCGCAGCCCTGTGACCTCCCTCGACAGGGAGATGTGCCGCTGCCGACGTCGTCGGCGAATGGCACCACCGCGACAGCGGCCGGCGCTGCCGCAGGAAATAAAGGTCACATCCATCGCGGAGAGCGCGGCGACCGGCTGCCGGGGCCAGGCGAGGCAACGCAAGGCAAGGCAACGCAAGTGTCATGGAGGCCGCGCTCCTGCCACTGGAGACGACGGAGTCGCGCGACATCGCCGCCGAGCTGCCCAACCTGCCCGCCTGCCCGACTGCCGGGCTGCCCGAGATGCCCGACCTGCCGGAGCCGCCCGAGCTGCCCCCGTTGCTGAGCGCCCTTACCGGGCGCCTCGGCCCCGTCACCCGCGTCGGCCGCGAGGACGTCTCTCCCGCTGTTCCGAGCCCCCCGCCCTCCGTACCCGTCCCACGTCGTCGGCTTCCCGAACTCCACGGCGTGAGTGGCAGACTGCAACCATGACGACTCACAAGAACCTGCTCGGCGGCCCGGAGCCGACATACCTCCCGGAGAACGAAGAGGCGTACCGCCTCCTGGGCGAGGAGTCACAGCCTCCGGCCGAGGTCGTGGCGAAGTACCCCACGTTCTCGCTCGCATGGGCCATGCTCGCCGACGACGCGTTCGAGGCCGGGCGAGTGGTCGAGTCGTACGCGTACGCGCGCACCGGCTATCACCGCGGTCTGGACGCACTGCGTCGGGCCGGCTGGAAGGGCCACGGGCCCATCCCTTGGGACCACCGCGCCAATCGCGGCTTCCTGCGCTGCCTCGCCGCCCTCGCCCGTGCCGCCGGTGAGATCGAGGAGAAGGACGAGACGGAGCGCTGCTGGCAGTTCCTCAAGGACAGCAGCACCGAGGCGTACGACGAACTGAAGCGGTAGTCACCACGGCGAGGACGAGCACGACCGTGCCGCCGTCACCTGGGAGGCGACGGCGAGGCGACGGCGGCACGAAGCGCACGATCACAGGGGGCACCCTTCTCCCAGGGAACCGTTCGGGCTCTCGTGAACCGGTGTACGGCTCTTACTCCCCGGAGGGGTGCGGCCTGCCCGGTTCGCCCTGCCCGGCGAGGCCCGGACCGCCCGGACCGCCCGGCTCGCCCGTCCCGGAGGGGTCCGCCCCGCTCTGTTCCCCCTCCAGCGGCGGCGCCGTCACCGAGGCGTGGGTACGGCATTCGGGGTGGGTGCAGTCGGCGGCCGGGCGGCGGACCGTGGTGAAGGCCAGGGCCGCCGCGGCCAGGAGCAGAGCCGCGCAGACCGGCATGGCCGTGGTGAACGCGTCGTCGAACTGGGCCGGGTCCCGGTACGCCTCCGGGCCCATCCCGGCGATCAACGGGAGCGCGGCCACCGCGATGAGGCCGGCGGCGCGGGCGGCGGCGTTGTTGATGCCGCTGGCGAGGCCCGCGTGCTCGGTGGAGACGGACGCGAGCACCGTGGCCGTCAGCGGCGCCACGAGAGTGACCATGCCCAGGCCCATGACGAGGAGCGCGGGCAGCACGTCCGTCGGGTACGAGGCGTCGGGGCCCACCCGCAGCATCAGCAGGACGCCCCCCGCGCACAGCACGGGCCCGACCGTGAGGGGGATGCGCGGGCCGATGCGTTCGCCGAGGGCGCCCGCCCGGGAGGACAGCAGCAGCATCAGGACGGTGATGGGGAGCAGGGCCGTGCCGGCGGCGAGCGCCGAGTACCCGGAGACCACCTGGAGCTGGAGCGCGGCGAGGAAGAAGAAGCCGCTGAACGCCGCGTACACGAACAGGGTGACGATGTTGACCGCCGTGAACTGGCGGGACGCGAAGATCTCCGGCGGCATCATCGGGTCGGCGCGGCGGCGTTCGACCCGGACGAAGGCCACGCCCGTCGCGACACCGGCCACGGCCGCGACGGCGACCGGGACCGAGCCCGTCGTCGCCTCGATCAGCGCGTAGGTGACGAAGGCCAGGGACAGGGCGCCGAGGGCCGCGCCGAGGACGTCGAAGCCCCGGCCGTGGGTGCGGCCGTCGCCGGACTCCGGTACGTGGCGCAGGGCGATCGGGACGCAGAGCAGGGCGAGGGGGACGTTCAGGAGGAAGACCCAGCGCCAGCCGGGGCCGTCCACGAGCCAGCCGCCGAGGAAGGGGCCGACGGCCGCACCGATGCCGCCGAACCCGGACCACAGGCCCACCGCCCGCGCCCGGTCGTCCGGGTGGAAGGAGGCCTGGATGAGGGCGAGGGAGCCGGGGGTGAGGAGGGCGCCGCCGACGCCCTGGAGGGCTCGGGCGGCGATCAGTACGGCCGCGTCGGGGGCGATGCCGCACAGGAGGGACGCGGCGGCGAACCACACCACGCCCAGCACGAAGATCCTGCGGCGGCCGAAACGGTCGCCGAGGGCACCGCCGAGGAGGATCAGACCGGCGAGGGTGAGCATGTACGCGTTGACGGTCCACTGGAGGGCGGCGAGGTCCGCGTCCAGGTCGCGCCCCATCCGGGGAAGGGCGACGTTGACGACCGTCGAGTCCACCATGGCCATGCTCGACCCGAGGACTGTGGTGAGGAGGATCCACTTGCCCTGAGCGGAGGCGAGCCGTACGTCGGCCATGCAGGGATCATCCCGCGTGGGAACCGTTCGGGCCAGGGGGCGGCGGGCACGCGGCACGCGCGGGGGCCCGAGGTACGGGCGGGAAAAGCGCCCTCGCGGCCGAGGCGGGCCGGACAACGAGCTGGACCCGCGGGCCGGACACCCGGCTGGACCCGCAGGCCGGACACGCGGGCGGAAACGGCGACTGCCCGCAGCCTTGCGGGCTGCGGGCAGTCGCGGTGCGACCGTCGGACGACCTCGGACGACCTCGGACGACCTCGGGCGACGGGTTACTTGATCTTCGTGCCCGCGGAGCGGAGGTTGTTGCAGGCCTCGACGATGCGGGCGGCCATGCCGGCCTCCGCGAGCTTGCCCCAGGTGCGCGGGTCGTAGGTCTTCTTGTTGCCGACCTCGCCGTCGACCTTCAGGACGCCGTCGTAGTTCTGGAACATGTGCGCGGCGACCGGACGCGTGAAGGCGTACTGGGTGTCGGTGTCGATGTTCATCTTGACGACGCCGTTCTCCAGGGCCGTGCGGATCTCGTCCTCCGTGGAGCCGGAGCCGCCGTGGAAGACGAAGTCGAACGGGGACTCCTTGCCGAAGCGGGCGGCGACGCCCTCGTTCAGCTCCTTCAGGAGGTCCGGGCGCAGCACGACGTTGCCCGGCTTGTACACGCCGTGCACGTTGCCGAAGGACGCGGCCAGCAGGTAGCGGCCCTTCTCGCCCAGGCCGAGGGCCTCGGCGGTGCGGATCGCGTCGTCGACCGTCGTGTAGAGGGAGTCGTTGATCTCGTGGGTGACGCCGTCCTCCTCACCGCCGGTCGGGGTGATCTCGACCTCGAGGATGATCTTCGCGGCGGCGGCGCGGGCGAGGAGCTCCTGCGCGATCTCCAGGTTGTCGGCGAGCGTCTCCGCGGAGCCGTCCCACATGTGGGACTGGAAGAGGGGGTTCTCGCCGCGGGCGACGCGCTCCTCAGAGACCGCCAGCAGGGGACGTACGTACCCGTCGAGCTTGTCCTTCGGGCAGTGGTCCGTGTGCAGCGCGACCGTGATGTCGTACTTCTTGGCGACGATATGGGCGAACTCGGCCAGGGCGACGGCGCCGGTGACCATGTCCTTGTTGTGCTGGCCGCCCAGGAACTCGGCACCGCCGGTCGAGATCTGGATGATGCCGTCGCTCTCCGCCTCCGCGAAGCCGCGCAGCGCGGCGTGCAAGGTCTGGGACGAGGTCACGTTGATGGCCGGGTAGGCGAACTTTCCTGCCTTCGCCCGGTCGAGCATCTCGTTGTAGACCTCGGGGGTTGCGATGGGCATGGTCCGCTCCTTGTATGTGCGGGTGGCGTTGTGCTTACGAGCCCTGACCTAGGGTTGCGACATCATCGTCGGCCCCATCTTTCCAGACGTGACCGGATGCTCCGGCCAGGGTGTACGAAACTGTGCGGTAACCCCTGACCTTGGTGTTTATACGACGGCCACGTCGGCCACGACGGACCGGTCTCAGTCGAGACCCAGCTCGTCCTTCGAGAACGCGAACCGGTAGGGGACCCCGGCGCCCTGCTCGATCTTCTCGGCGGCGCCGGTCGCGCGGTCCACGATGGTGGCGACGGCGACGACCTCGGCCCCGGCCTCCCGGACGGCCTCGACGGCGGTCAGCGGGGAGCCGCCGGTGGTGGAGGTGTCCTCGACGACCAGGACCCGGCGGCCCGCGATGTCCGGCCCCTCGACCCGGCGCTGCAGTCCGTGCGCCTTGGCGGCCTTGCGGACCACGAACGCGTCGAGGCGGCGGCCGCGCGCGGCGGCGGCGTGCAGCATCGCGGCGGCCACCGGGTCGGCGCCCATGGTGAGACCGCCGACCGCGTCGAAGTCGAGGTCGGCGGTCAGGTCGAGCAGCACCTGTCCGACCAGCGGGGCGGCCTCGCCGTCGAGGGTGACGCGGCGCAGGTCGACGTAGTAGTCCGCCTCCAGGCCCGACGACAGGGTCACCTTGCCGTGCACCACGGCCTTGTCCTTGATCTGCTGCAGCAGCGAGCCGCGAACGTCCACGTCAGTCATGGCAGCCAGCTTAAGGGGGCCGTTCCGCCCGCCCTCACAGCCTGCGCCAGCTCCAGGTCGTGGTCGCCTCCAGCGGGTCGATGGGTGTGACCAGCCGGGGGTGGGTGTTGAGCCCGTTGGGCGGGCCGGTCTGGGGTTCGACGCACACGGCCTCCGCCTGCTCGTCGTAGACCACGACCCACTCCTCCCGCGAGGCCACCTTCAACTCCAGTCGGCCGGGCCAGGTGAGGGTGACGTCGACGCCGTCGGGCATGCCGAAGCAGTCGTCCCAGGGGCCGGGCCTCGGGTCGATCCTGTTGCCGGTGGGGAGGTGGTCGGCGCCGCGCTCCTCCTGCCAGGCGGGGGCGAAGTCGAGCCGTACGTCCTCGCCGCCGTCGCCCAGGGTGCGGTTGAACCAGGGGTGCCAGCCGATCTGGGCCGGGAAGGACGACTCGTACGTCTCCACGGACATGGTGAGGGTGAGGGCGTCCGGGGTGAGCGTGAACACCTGGGTGACACGGCCGGGGTACGGCCACGGGTCGACGAGGTCGTAGGTGAGGACGGCCTCGGTGTCGGTGCGGCTCGCGACCCGCCAGGGGCTCTCGCGCGTGGTGCCGTGGATGGCGTGGGGCGGGGCGTTGAGGGGCATCTGCTGGACGGCGCCGCCGCTGAGGAAGCGGCCGTCGCGGACCCGGCCGCACCAGGGGACCATCGGGAAGCAGCCGAACCGGTCGCCCTGGCGCAGGAGTTCGAGCCCGTCGATCCGTAGCCCCGCCACCCGTCCGCCGTTGGCCGGGGCCAGCACCGCCTGCGCGTCGGCCGCGGCCAACGTGATCTCTTCGCTACTCACGTCGTCGACCCTACTAAGGGCTGCCGCCCGGGCTCCCGCCGACATCACCGCGGCGGGCCAAGGGGTGCGCAAGGAGGGGGATTTGACGGTACGCCGTGAAGCGAGACGTGCGGCGTGGAAGAACGGGGGCAGCGGAGGGAAGAGGCTGGGCACGCGCGGGGTTGAGGGAGCGAGGGTCCCGGAGACACGGGACTTCGCAAGCGAGGGATCCGGGCGGCGGGGGCCGCAGAGGCACGAGTTCCGACGACGGGGTTCGACGGTACGAGGCTCCGGCCATACGGCACCTGGGCGGTCCGGGACTCCAGCGTTACGGGGCCTCGGCGGTCCGGGACTCCGGCAGTACGGAGGCACGGGACTCCAGCAGTGCGGAGGCACGGGACTCCAGCAGTGCGGAGGCACGGGACTCCAGCAGTACGAGGGCTCGGCGGTCCGGAGCCACGACGGCTCGGGCCCAGGAACTCCTGGTCTCACGTGGGCGTCTTACCCGGTGAGGCTCGATGTTCGTGGTACGCGACGAGAGGCGGTTTGCCATGCAGGCGGACGACACGACCAAGCTCGAGACCACACTGGTGGACGGGCGGCGTCTGACGTTGTCGCTGCCGCCGACGGACGCGGGATGGGCAGCCGGAGGCATCAAGGGGCTGCGTCCCGTTCCGCCCACGCACACGGGGCGCGGCGAGGAGCCGCCCGCCCTGCCCGAGCGCCCGGTGCTCCCGTTGGAGATAGCCCTGCTCGGCCTGGGCGCGTAGGCGGAGCGCCTCAGCGGCGTCGGCGCAGGGCCCGGGCCACGATGACGGCGGAGGCCACGGCGAGGGCCGCCGCCGGGGCCGCCCAGCGGAGGGCGACCGTGCCGACGGAGCCGCTCTCGGGGGCCGGGACGGGGGCGTAGCGGCCGCGCGGTGGCGCGTGGTCGACCTCCTCCGCGCTGCGGCCGATCATCGTGCGCCGGGCGTGCGCGGCCTCAGCCGGCGGCTCACCCCCGGCCACGAAGTCGTCCTCGGCGAACGGATCCAGCGAGGGCGGCGGCACCTCGGCCTCGAACACGGAGGCCGGCGGCACCTCCCCCACCCCGGCCCCGACGTCGTCATCGTCATCGTCAT
>NZ_LIQX01000796.1 GCF_001418475.1 Streptomyces ossamyceticus
CGCGCCCGCAGCAGACCGGCGCGCTCGGCGAGCAGGGCCGCCTGGACGCGGTTGCCCACCCCCAGCTTGCCGAGGACGGCGCTGACGTGGTCCTTGACCGTGCCCGTGCTCAGGTTCATCCGCGTGCCGATGCCGGTGTTGGACAGACCCTCGGCGAGGAGGACGAGCACCTCACGCTCCCGCCCGGTCAGCCCCGCGACGCGGTGGACGGCCTCCTGCCGAGGGCCGCCGTCGAGATAGCCGGCCACGACCGTACGGGTGACGCGGGACGCCAGGACGACCCCGCCGTCCACCAACATGCGTATGAGGTAAGGGAGTTGCTCGGGGTCGGTGTCCTTCAGCAGGAACCCGGCCGCCCCCGAGCGCAGCGCGGCCGCCACGTACTCGTCCATGTCGAACGTCGTCAGCATGGCGACGACCGGCGGGTCCGGCAGCCGGCGCAGCTCCGCCAGGACGGTGAGACCGTCCACGTCCGGCATCCGGATGTCGAGCAGCACCACATCGGGGCGCAGCTCCCGCACCACGGCGACCGCCCGGCCACCGCCGACCGCCGCCACGACCTCCATGTCGTCCGCGGCGCCGAGGATGTGCTCGAACCCCGTACGGAGGAGGGCCTCGTCGTCGACCACCATGACGCGGATCACCTGAGCTCCCCTCACCCCGGGGCCGCCGTCGGAACCTTGTGACGGCGGCTGCCGCCCGCGGGTTCCGTCCGGCCGGGGTCGTGCGGGAGCGCGGCGCACGGCGGGGGCGGCTCCGGTCGGTCGGCGGGGACGACTCCGGCCGCCCGCCGGATGGGCCGCGGCCCGCCCCACTCCGACGCTGAGGTCCATGACACCCAACCCGCCACCACCGTCCCCGCCCGTGCGGACGGACCGCCCGACCGTCGTAACCGGCGCCCCGTCACCGACGGGGCGGCTCATCGGCGTGGACCTGGCCCGGGGCCTCGCGGTCCTCGGCATGTACGCCGCCCATGTCGGACCCGACCCCTCCGTGGGCGGCCCCCTCGGCTTCGTCCTGGAACTGGCCCGCGGCCGTTCCTCCGCGCTCTTCGCCCTGCTCGCGGGCTTCTCGCTCGTCCTCATCATCGGCCGCCCGCGCCCGAGGACCGGGCGGCCGGGCCGACAGGCCGTGGGCAGGATCGTCATCCGCTCGGCCGTCCTGCTCGCCCTCGGTATCGCCCTCACGGCCCTGCACACCGATGTCGACGTGATCCTCGCCTTCTACGCCCTGATCTTCCTCGCGGTCCTGCCGCTGTACCGGCTGGGGGCCGTGCCGCTCGCCGTCGTCGCGGCGACGGGCGCGCTGGTCATGCCTCAGGCGCTGTACGCGGTACGCCGGTCCATCGACGAGGGCACCTGGGCCGACACCGTCGTCGCCGTGGATCCGCTGGCCCGGATCGGCGACACGGACGGCGTGGTCGAGCTGCTGTTCACCGGGGAGTACCCGGTGCTCACATGGATGCCGTTCGTGGTCGCGGGCATGGCGGTGGCCCGGCTCGACCTCGCCCGGACCACGGTCCACGCCCGCCTCGCCCTCACCGGCGGCGCCCTGGCCGTGCTCGGCCACGGCGGCTCCTGGCTGGCCCTGACCTTCGTACCCCACGCGCGGGCCACCGTCGCCGCCGCGACGGACGGCGACACGGGCGCCTCGGCCTGGTGGTCCGACACCGTCGGCGAACTCCTCGACCACACCCCGCCGGCCTGGCTGCTGGTGGGCGCGCCCCACAGCCAGACGACCTTCTCGATCCTCGGCAACACGGGTGTCGCGCTCGCCGTGCTGGCCGCGTGCCTCGCCGTCACCGACCGGATGCCGCGCCTCACCCGCTGGGCCGCCCCGGTGACCGCGGTCGGCACGATCGCGCTGACCGCGTACGTCCTGCACATCCTCGCGATCCGCGTCGTCGGCACGGAGGAGGAAACCGTCCCGGCGCTGCTCGCGCTGTTCGCGTTCACGGTGGCGGCCCTGCTGCTCGCGACCCTGTGGACCCGGCGCTTTTACCGCGGCCCGCTGGAACATCTCCTCCACCACGCCACGCTTGTCGCCCGCCGCATCAAGTGAGGGGAGGGGATCAAGTG
>NZ_LIQX01000797.1 GCF_001418475.1 Streptomyces ossamyceticus
CGGGCAGCCCGGTGGCCGCGTCGCCCGAGACATGGTTCGCCACGGTGATCCGGGCGGCGTCCGCGGCACCCTGCGGTGACACGCTCACCCCGCCCGCGCCGGCGACCGTACAGCTGGAGCCGGAGACGTTGGACACCCGGAAGCTGCCGTAGACGGCGCCGCCGGAGTCCGGGGAGCCGACGCTGGCGGCGCCGCTGAGCTGCGCGGACGTGCACAGGGTCGCGCTCGCGGCGGTGGGCGTCGCCTCGGTGCCGCCGGGCACGCCGGCGGACGATCCCTTGCCCTTGTCGCCCTTGCCCTTGTCGCTGCCCTTGCCGGTGTCCTTGGAGCCGCCGGAGGTGCCGCCCGACGAACCGCTGCCGCCGGTCTGCCCCTTGGACTGGCCCTCGCTGCCGTGGGTCGCCGAGCCATGGCCGACGACCGACGGGTTGGCGTCGGAGCCGGTGGAGTTGGAGACGTGCACGAGGGCGGGGATCGCCGTGCCGATGAACAGCGCGGCGGCCGCCATCCCGACGACGGCCTGACGCTTGCGCGCCCGCCGCGCCGGTACGGCCCGCCGCAGGTGGGCCAGGGTGCCGTCACGCGGCTCGATCTCCGAGACGGCGTGGTGCAGCAGGTTCCGCAGCACCAGCTCGTCGGAGTCGAATCCGCCGAGTCCTTCGGGACCGGCACCGTCCAGCCCCTTGGGCCCCGAACCGGCCGAACCGGCCCCAGACACAGACCCGGAGCCAGACCCCGGTGCCGACTCCGGCAGGCCGAAGGACAGGAGATCCGCCGCCCCGGACGGCTTCGTGCCGTTGAGGCCGCGCAGTTTACCCAGGTCGTTCAGATCGTGCGCGTCCTTCAGGTCCTGCGCGTCCTTCAAGCCGCGCAGGCCCTTCGGGCCGCCCGGACCCGTCGCGCCCGTCCCGCTCGGAGCCGGGTCGTCGAAGCGGGCGTCGCCCGAACCGGCGTCGGCCGAGCGCACGTCACGCGAGCCCACGTCGCCCGAGCCCGCCTCGCCCGTGGTGACGTCGCCGGAAGCCACATCGCCCGTAGCGATGTCGTCCGAGCGGGTCTCGTCCGGATCCGTGCCGTCGTCGTTGGTGTGCGTCTCCCCCGGGGTCGGGTCGTCCGCGCGCATGTCGTCCGGAGCCGGCTCGTCCGGACCGCGGCCTTCGAGACCCTGACCCTTGGTGGGGCCTTGTTCTTCGGGGCCGTGATTCACAGTTCCGTTCCCAGCGTGCGATTGCGTGTCTTCGTGCTCGGCGAGCCCGCGCCCCCCGACGCGCCGGTCCCGCTCCTGCCCTTCGGTGCGCTCGTCGTCCCGGCGGCCCCAGGAGGCCCGCCTGCGGGCGCCGAGCTCGTCGTGCCCCTCGCGCCTGTCGTGCGTGTCGTGCCCGTCGCCCCTGGCGTCGCCGCTCATGCCGACGCCTCCATGGCGACGCGCAGTGCCGCGATGCCACGGGAGCCGTACGCCTTGACCGAGCCCAGCGATATGCCGAGGGTCTCGGCGACCTGCGCCTCGGTCATGTCGGCGAAGTACCGCAGCACGAGGACCTCGCGCTGACGGCGCTGGAGGCCCTTCATCGCCTTGATGAGGGAGTCGCGCTCCAGCTGGTCGTAGGCGCCCTCCTCCGCGCTCGCCATGTCCGGCATCGGCTTCGACAGCAGCTTCAGACCGAGGATGCGGCGGCGCAGCGCGGAACGCGAGAGGTTCACGACCGTCTGGCGCAGATAGGCGAGCGTCTTCTCCGGCTCGCGGACGCGCTTGCGCGCGGAGTGCACGCGGATGAATGCCTCCTGCACGACGTCCTCGCAGGAGGCGGTGTCGTCGAGGAGGAGGGCCGCGAGGCCGAGGAGCGAGCGGTAGTGGGCGCGGTAGGTCTCGGTGAGATGGTCGACGGTCGTGCCGGAGGCCGGCAGGGTCGTCGTGTCCTCCGCGCCGTCGCGCTGGCTGGGGATGCGGGTGGGCCGCGCCGCGGGCATGGGCGCGATCACCGGCATGCCGCCGGGCGGACCGGGCATGCGGGGACGGCGGGGTGGACGAAGGGCGGTGCCCCTCGTCTGTACCGCGGTGAAGTCGAGTACCTCTGCCACGCCTGTTGGACCCGTATCCCCCCGTGGGGGTTGTACGCGACAGGCATCACTTTTGCGTCAGACCGAGCGCCTGTTCGTACGGCGCATATGCATGGCCGCGCGCCCCGCGCCTCGCCTTGCACGGCCGACCGAACAGCGGACAGCGCGTCGAACGCCCTCATGCATACCAGCTCTTCCCCTATGCCCCGAGTCCGTGCGCGCCCAGCCCCGCCGAAGGGCGCTCGTTAAAGACGCTCCCCGTCCGCCGCGCGGTTGCGGCGGACGGGGAGCAAAATCCTCGATCACCGGGAGGCCTGAATCAACCCGGAAATCACACGGCTGTCCGACCGGAAATCCTCCGTCCGTCGAACCGCCGACTCGAAGAACTTACACGCCACCACCGACAACGCCGACGGCAGCCGACGGCGCCCACAGGCCGTGACAGCCGGTCTATCCCAACGCCGCTGGCGGCGCGAGGAATTCGGGGAACGGTGCACGCGGAGCCAAGGAACAGTGCACGCCGGGACAACAACGGATGGACACCGGGGCCACCGGCACAGCGACGGACGGGGAAAACCGCGCGACCGACCACGCCCGCCCGCAGCCGCCCACCGACCCG
>NZ_LIQX01000798.1 GCF_001418475.1 Streptomyces ossamyceticus
CCTACAACCCCCACCGCCCGTACAACCCCCGCCCCCTTGTTCGAGTCGCACTTCCTGAGCAGCAACAGTCACGATCGACTCGAAAGGCACCGCCCATGTCCCGAGCCCCCCGAGCCACCCGACGCAGGATCAGCAGCGCCCTCCTGGCCGTACCCCTGGCCGCGTCGGTGGTGTTGACCGGCTCCGGCTCCGCGTCGGCCGCCCCGGCCTCCGTCCCGGCCGCCGACGACTTCAACGGGGACGGCTACGCCGACCTGGTCGTCGGCGCGCCGGGCGCGACGGTGTCCGGCAAGACGAAGGCCGGGTACGTGGCCGTGACGTACGGCTCGGCAAAGGGGCTGTCCACGGCCAATAAGAAGATCGTCAGCCGCTCGACCACCGGGATTCCCGGGGCGGCCACCCAGAACCAGCTGTTCGGCGCCTCGTTCGCCAAGGCCGACCTGGACCGCGACGGTTACGGCGACCTGGTGATCGCGGGCGGCAAGGAGGGCTCGGTGATCCTTTGGGGTTCCGCGTCCGGCCTGACCGGCGGCACGGGCATCGCGTACGGGGCCGCGCCGCAGGCGGGTGACTTCGACGGCGACGGCAAGACGGACCTGGCGCTGTTCTCCGCGCAGCGGGTGAGCGGTGACGACCCGTCGGGCGCCCCGGCCGCGCTGTGGAAGGGCCCGATCAAGCGCGACGGCAAGCCGACGGCCGTCCTGCCGCTCCTCGACAAGTCCCTGTGGTGGGGCTACTCCGAGGAGGACGCCTCCTGCGCGACCGGCGGCGGCTGCGAGGACGGCCCCTCCTCCATCACCGGCCCGGTGGTGTCCGGCGAGGTCGGCGACTTCAACGGCGACGGCCGCGACGACCTCGTCCAGTGGGTCTACACCGGCGACGGCACCTGGGGGAACCGTCTGCTCATGGGCGGCGGCGCCACCGGCTTCACCCGCGGTCAGGCGCCCGGCGACACCACGGGCGGCGACGCGGGCACGGGCGTCGGCGACGTGAACGGCGACGGCTACGACGACCTGGTGGTCGGCGCCGACGACTGGTCCCAGAAGGGCCGTATCGCCTACGGCTCCGCCGCGGGCCTCACCGACGCGAACACCCACGCCTTCGACCAGGACCTGCCGGGCTTCCCGGGCGCCCAGGAGGAGGACGACCGCCTCGGCTCCTCCGTGTCGGTCGCCGACGTCACGGGCGACGGTTTCGCGGACGTCGCGCTCGGCATCGAGGGCGAGGACATCGGCACCGTCGCCGACGCCGGCTCGGTCGCCCTGCTCCACGGCAGCGCCGCGGGCCTGACCGGCACCGGCGCCCAGGTCTTCCACCAGAACACGGCGGGTGTCCCCGGAGTGGCCGAGGCGAACGACCAGTTCGGCGCGACGACCGCGCTGCTCGACGTCGACGGCGACGGCCACCGGGACCTGGCGGCCGCGTCCATCGCCGAGAACGCCTCCAACGGCGCCGTCTGGCTCCTGCACGGCACCGCGTCGGGCCTGACCACCAAGTCGGCCCTGGCCTTCGGCCCGAAGGACCTCGCGGCCCCGTACACGAACGCCCTGTTCGGCAGCTACCTGCGCTGACCCGCTGACAACGACGGGGACGGGCCGCCCGGAGCGAGAACTCCGGGCGGCCCGTCGCTCTACCCGGTGACGTGGGTGGGCGCGAACATCCTCAGCACCGCCGGGAGCACCACCACCGAAGGGCCCGGCGCGGCAAGGGCCTTGGCCAGGTCCTCCGTGAGGGTCTCGGGGCTCGTCCGTACGCCCGGCACCCCGAACGACTCCGCCAGGGCCACGAAGTCCGGGCGGGTCAGCTCCGTGCCCGTCGTCGCGCCGAACGCGTCCGTCATGTACTCCCGGAGGATCCCGTAGCCGCCGTCGTCGACGATCAGCCAGGTGACATTCAGGTCGTACTGCCGGGCCGTGGCCAGTTCCGCGACGGAGTACAGCGCGCCGCCGTCGCCGGAGACGGCGAGGACGGGGGACGTGGGGTCGGCGACGGCCGCGCCGAGGGCCGCCGGGAAGGCGTAGCCGAGGCCGCCGGAACCCTGCGCCGAGTGCATCGTGTTGGCGCCCCGCGGATCGAACGCCGACCACGCCCAGTACGCGAGGATCGTCATGTCCCAGAAGGAGGGCGCCCGGGACGGCAGGGCCCGGCGGATGGACGCCAACAGGTCCTGTTCCAGGGTGAGTTCCTGGCCGTCGATGCGTGCGCGGACCTTCGCCAGCACCTCCCGCACCCGCTCGGGCGCCGACGCGTCCTCGCGGGGCTCCTCGATCGTCTCCAGCAGCGCCTGCAAGGCGAGCCGCGCGTCCGCGTGGATGCCCAGCGCGGGATGGTTCGACTCCAGCTTGCCGAGGTCCGCCTCGATCTGGACGACCCGGCCGCGCGGTTTGAACGTGTGGTAGTTCGAGGAGAGTTCGCCGAGGCCGGAGCCGACGACCAGCAGGACGTCCGCGTCCTGAAGGAAGTCCGTGGTGTGGCGGTCCTCCAGCCACGACTGGAGCGACAGCGGATGCGTCCACGGGAAGGCGCCCTTGCCGCCGAACGTGGTCACGACCGGCGCCGACAGCCGCTCCGCCAGCTGCCGCAGCTTGCCCGCCGCGTCCGCCCGTACGACTCCCCCGCCCGCGATGATCGCCGGGCGGGCGGCGGTCGCCAGCAGCTGGGCCGCCACGGCCGTCAGTTCGGGGCGCGGCGGAAGCTCCTCGGGGAAGGCGTCGCCTCCCGTCACCACCGGGATCGTCGTCTCCGCGAGCAGCACGTCCTGCGGGATCTCCACCCACACGGGTCCGTGCGGGGCGGTCAGCGCCGACTCCCAGGCGGCGGCGATCGCCGACGGGATCTGCGACTGCGTACGGACGGTGTGGACGGACTTGACGACACCCCGGAACGAGGCCGACTGGTCGGGGAGTTCGTGCAGATAGCCGTGGCGGCCGCCACCCAGGCCCGCCGTCGGGATCTGGCTGCTGACGGCGAGGACGGGCGCGGAGGCCGCGGCGGCCTCCTGGAGCGCGGCCAGCGAGGTCAGTGCGCCGGGGCCCGTCGACAGCAGCAGCGGCGCGGCCTCGCCGGTGATCCGGCCGTACGCGTCCGCCGCGAACCCCGCGTTGTTCTCCACGCGCAGGCCGACGTACCGCAGGTCGGAGCGGCGCAGCGCTTCGAACAGGCCGAGGGCGTGCTGGCCGGGCAGCCCGAACACCGTCGTCGCGCCGAGCCCGGCCAGCGTCTCCACGACCAGGTCCCCGCCGGTGCGGCCGGGCGGAGGGTTCAGCGCGGCCTCCCGCTGGGCGGCCGTCGGGCGGAGTACCAGGTCGTGGTCGTGGGTCACTGCGCTGCCTTCTCCTCGTGGTCCCTGCCGCGGATCACCCGGCCGGGTTCCCCCCGCGGGCATCGGCGATCTGGCGGGACATGATCGTGGTGAGTTCGTACGCCGTGTGCGAGGCGGCCACCGCGGTGATCTCGGCGTGATCGTACGCGGGCGCCACCTCGACGACGTCGGCGGAGACCAGGTTGCAGGAGGCCAGGCCGCGCAGGATCTCCAGGAGCTCCCGCGAGGTCATGCCGCCCGCCTCCGGGGTGCCCGTGCCGGGGGCGTGCGCCGGGTCGAGGCAGTCGATGTCGATGGAGATGTACAGCGGGCGGTCGCCGATGCGCTGGCGCAGCTGGTCGGCGACCTCGTCGGCGCCGCGCCGGTAGATGTCGGCGGACGTGACGATCCCGAAGCCCATCTTCTCGTCGTCGGTGAGGTCCTGCTTGCCGTACAGCGGGCCGCGGGTGCCCACGTGGGAGAGGGCCGAGGTGTCGAGGATGCCCTCCTCCACGGCCCGCCGGAACGGGGTGCCGTGGGTGTACTCGGCGCCGAAGTAGGTGTCCCAGGTGTCGAGATGCGCGTCGAAGTGGAGCAGCGCGACCGGGCCGTGCTTCTTGGCGACGGAGCGGAGCAGCGGCAGCGCGATGGTGTGGTCGCCACCGAGGGTCATCAGCCGGGCCCCGCTGTCGAGCAGTTCGTCGGCGGCCGCCTCGACGGTCTCCACGGCCTCGTTGATGTTGAACGGGTTGGGGGCGATGTCACCGGCGTCCGCGACCTGGGCGAGGGCGAACGGGGAGGCGTCCTGGGCCGGGTTGTAGGGGCGCAGCAGGCGGGACGCCTCGCGGATGGCGTTGCCGCCGAAGCGGGCGCCCGGCCGGTAGGAGACACCCGAGTCGAACGGCACGCCCACGACCGCGACGTCGGTCCGTCCGCCGACCTCGTCCAGGCGCGGCAGCCGGGCGAAGGTCGCGGGGCCGGCGTACCGGGGGATGCGGGAGGAGTCGACGGGACCGCGGGGCTGGCCGCCGGCTGCCGGGTTCTCGTTGCTGCTCATGGTGCGTGCTCTCCAGGAGGGGGATGCCGGTACGTGCGGAGGGGTGCCGGGTGCTGACACATGCGGGTGGGTGCGGGGACGCGGGGCGCGTGTCTCGACAGTAGGTGGCCGGGGAGCGGCTGCGAAGTGTACGTTTCATCCACTGGAGCCGTTCCGGATGGAGGGAACGCACATCATGTCGGACGCGGCGGTCCCGGCCGTGCCGCCCACCCCTCCCGTGCCCCTCGCTGCCCTCCTCGCCCGCGAGGACCTGGGGCTGCGGCAGATCGCGGGCCCGACCGACGGCGGCACGGTGATCCACGGGGCGCACACCTCGGAGCTGTCCGACCCCCACCCGTACCTCCTCGGTGGCGAGCTGCTGCTGACAGCGGGCGTGCACATCCCGGAGGCCACGGCGGGGGCGGACGCCTCGGAGCCCACGGCAGGGACGCCCACCCCGGAGGCCGCCGGGTCCGGCGCGTACTTCGACGCGTACGTCTCCCGGATCGTCGCGGCGGGCGGCGCTGCCCTCGGCTTCGGCCTCGCCCCGGTCCACGACACGGTCCCGACGGCTCTGGTGGCCGCCTGCGACAGCCACGGGCTGCCCCTGGTCGAGGTCCCGCCGCGCACGACGTTCTCCGGGGTCGCCCGCGCGGTCTGGCAGCTGATGGCCCGGGCGAGACTCGCCGAACTCCGCCGCGTCACGGAGGCCCAGCAGAGCCTCGCCGCGGCCGCGTCCCGCCCGGACCCGGTCCGAGCGGTCCTGCGCCAACTGGCCCGCCGCGTCGAGGGCCGCGCGGCCCTGTACGGCCCGGAGGGCACGGAACTGGCGGCCTTCGGACACGCCCCGGGGGAGGCGATCACCCAAGCCCTGGCCGCGCTGACAGCGGTGGTGCACCCCGCCGCCGCCAGGGGCGCGGGGAACTGCGCGACCAGCCACAACGCACCCGCAGCCG
>NZ_LIQX01000799.1 GCF_001418475.1 Streptomyces ossamyceticus
GCCCCAGACACCCCAAACGCGCACGCCACCGCACGCCCCCCACGGCGCCGTGGCGGGCGGCGCAGTGGGGGGCGTGCGGTGGCGTGCGCGTTTGGGGTGTCTGGGGCGGGTGAGGCGGGTGAGGCGGGTGGTGCCCCGGTGGCCGGTCGCCGTCGTGACCTCGCGCACCCTTCGTCGTCGTGATCCGGTACCCCTGTGCAGGCAAAGCGACCGCTTGGTAGCTTGAGGGCGGTGTCGGTCGTCGGCATCGCGTACGTGCGAGGGGGAGTGGCAGATGGCCGACTCGAACGGGTCCCGGCCCGAGGGCACGGGGACGGGGTTCTTCTCCTCCGTGGACGACGTCCTCGCACAGCTCGCCGAGGCGGGCTACCTGGCCTCCACGGCCGTCGCCACCACGGTCTTCCTGGCCGACCGGCTGGGCAAGCCGCTCCTCGTGGAGGGCCCCGCGGGCGTCGGCAAGACCGAACTGGCCAAGGCCGTCGCCCGGGTCGGCGCCGCCCGCCTGGTCCGGCTCCAGTGCTACGAGGGCATCGACGAGTCCCGCGCCCTGTACGAGTGGAACCACGCCAAGCAACTGCTGCGGATCAGCGCCGGACGCGACGAGGGCTGGGACGACACCCGCAACGACATCTTCAGCGACGAGTTCCTGCTCACCAGGCCTCTGCTGACCGCCATCCGGGGTGACGAGCCGACCGTGCTCCTCATCGACGAGACCGACAAGGCCGACGTCGAGGTCGAGGGGCTGCTCCTCGAAGTGCTCAGCGACTTCCAGGTCACCGTCCCCGAACTGGGCACCATCGCCGCCACCCGGCGCCCGTTCACGGTTCTCACCTCCAACGCCACCCGCGAACTCTCCGAGGCCCTCCGGCGCCGCTGTCTCTTCCTCCACCTCGACTTCCCCGACGCCGAGTTGGAGCAGCGGATCATCCGGCTCAAGGTGCCCGGCCTGGACGCCGTGCTCACCGACTCCCTGGTCCGTGTCGTCGGCGCGCTGCGGGAGATGGACCTGCGCAAGGCGCCCTCGGTGGCCGAGACCATCGACTGGGCCCGCACCCTGCTGGCGCTCGGCGCCGACACCCTGGACGAGACCGTCGTCCGGGACAGCCTGGGCGTGATCCTCAAGCACCGGGACGACATCGAGAAGGCCACGCGGAAGCTGACCCTGGTATGACCGCCGAGGACGGCGCCGGGGCCGCCTCCGGTGCGGCCTTTTCGGGTACGGCCCCCTCGGGTACGGCTCCCTCCGCTACGGCCTCCTCCGGCGCGCCGCTCGCCGAGCGGCTCACGGGGTTCGTGCGGGCGTTGCGCGGTCACGGCATCCGGATCGGGCCCGGCGAGACCGTGGACGCGGCGGCCGTCCTGGAGGTGCTGGGCCTCGCCGACCGGGAGCGGATCCGTGAGGGCCTGGCGGCGGCACTGCTGCGCGCCGACCGTCAGCGGGCCGTGTTCGACGCGGCCTTCGAGCTCTACTTCCCGCTCGGCGTGGGCGAGTTGACGGGCGCGTGGGAGGCGCCGGCCGCGGACCGGGACGAGTTGCGCGCACGGATCGCCGCCGCGCTCGCCGCCGGTGACGTCGCCGCCCTCAACCGGCTCGCCGGGGAGGCGGTCGAACTGCTCGGCCGGTACGGCACGTCGTCCGAGTCGGACGGCTGGTCGGCCCACCAGACGCTGGACCGTCTGCGGCCCCAGACGCTGCTCGCGGGCATCCTCGCGGCGCAGCGGGCCGGCGGAGGGGGTGGAGGCGGCGGTGGTTCCGGCTTCGGACCGGGGAACGGCGCCGGGGGCGGGTTCGGTGCGGGTGCGGGCGCCGGTGCGGGTGCGGGTGGTGCGGGCGGCGCCGGAGCCGGGCCGGGCTCGGGCGGCTCAGGGTCCGGCGGGTTCACCGACCGGCTGGACGCGGACGAGATCCGGCGCCGTATCGAGGACTTCCGCGAACGGGTGCGTACCGAGGCAC
>NZ_LIQX01000008.1 GCF_001418475.1 Streptomyces ossamyceticus
GGGCCTGGGTCGGCGTCTGCGGCTGAGCGGCCGGCGGCGGCTGCGCCGGGTGAGCCGGACCGGGCTGTCCGGGAGGACCGGGCGGGGTCGCGGACGGCGGGTCCTGCGGCTAGGGCTGGGCCGGGGCACCCTCGGGACGTTCGGTCATCGGCTTCTCCTCATTTCGGGGGTAGGGGGTGCTCCGGACGGGGGCGCCGGCCGTCGTCCCTGGGGCGGTTGTCGGGGCCCGGTGCTTTCATGGAAGTCATGACCAGCGCGAGTGTCGTCGTGGAGCGGCGGGTCGCCGCCTCCCAGGGGCGGGTGTGGGAGGCCCTGACGGACCTCGCCGGCATGGAGCGGATGCTCAGCGGCGTCGTCCGGGTGGAGGTCCTCACCGGCGGGGTGTTCGGGGTCGGCACGCGGTGGCGGGAGACCCGCCGCATGTTCGGCAAGGACGCCACCGAGGAGATGGGCGTGACCGTGAGCGAACCGCCCGAGCGCTATGTGGTGGAGGCGGAGTCCCATGGTTCCCTCTACGTCTCCACGTGGGAGCTGCGGCCCGACGGCCCCGCGTCGACGACCATCCGGATGATGTTCACGGCAGTGCCGACCGGTGCCGTCTCCGGTCTCCTGGCCAAGGTGCTGGGCGGCGTCGGTGCCCGTGCGGTGCGCAGGGCCGTCGCGAAGGACCTCGACGACGTGGCCGGGTGGCTGGAGGGCCGCAGGGGCTGAGTCCGCCCCTGCCGGCCGTCCGGTCTGCCTCCCGACCGCGCTCGTCGTCTCACGAGTTGATGCCGAGACCCTTGGTCACGTAGGCGCACTCGGTGTAGATGTAGCCCGACTGCAGCTTGGCGGTGTCCGAGGCGGGGCTGGAGGAGGTGCCGCCCTTCGGCTTGTGCAGGAAGTACGTGGTGCCGACCGGGAGGGTGATCGTGCGCTGCGGGTACTTCTTGCCGCCGCTGCACGGCTTGAAGTTGGGGTCGATGGTGCGGCTCCAGTCGTAGCTGGTGCAGCCGCCGCAGCCCTTCAGGGTGAAGGTGCCGGTGACCGGGCCGGTGTACATGACCTGGATCTCGTCGGGGCTGTCGTTCTTCACCGTGACGGTGATGCTGCCGCCCGTACGGGTCGTGGGCAGCTTCTTGCCCGCCGCCGGCACCTCCTGCGCGATCTCCGCGGCGATCGCGATCTTCTTGGCGCGGGGCGCGTTCTTGTGCTTCTTGTTGGCCTTGACGAAGTCGTTCATCGAGGTGACCGCGTCGGCGAACTCGCCGTCCTCGTACTGGGACACGCCGCAGGTGTAGACGCCGGTGGAGGCGGACCGGTCGGCGCGGGCGGCGTCGTCGGCGAGGGCCTTGTCGACGCCCGCCTTCTCGCCGGGCAGGCCCTTGACCTGGAGGCTGAGGGACTCCAGCTGCTCCACGGCGTTGCACGGGTCGTCACCACCGACGGCCTTGATCGCCTTGTCGACGGCCGTCCTGACGTCGGGCTCGACCTTCGCCGCCTGCTCGGAGTCGGGGAACTCGTTCAGCAGGTCACGGAAGTGGTCGGTCCAGTCGCCGGTGCCGCTCGCGAGGGTGCCGGAGGCGCACTCGTACAGGGACGTCGCCAGCCGGTCGTCGGGCCAGGTGGCCAGGGAGCCGACGTTCTTCTTGCTCAGGGTCTGCGGGACCGTGCGCAGGTACTCGAGCGGGGCGATCGCGTCGCAGTACTCCTGGTCCTCGTAGGGCGCGCCGACCGTCGTGTAGAAGGTCTTCAGCCGGTCCGGGACCTTCTCCGCCGCCCGCGAGTCGGGGTGGTCGGTGCTGAGGTCGTCGTAGGCGCTCAGCGCCCTGCGGTACTCGGACTGGGTGGTGCTGAAGGACTCGCCGGAGGCCTTGCGCACAAGGTCGTCGGCGGTGTCCAGACGGTCCAGGAGCATCTGCTCGGTGGCCTCGTCCCGCGCGCTCTCGTAGAGCAGGGAGCCGGCGACGGGGACGCCGAGGAGCAGGACGCCGAGCGCGATCGCGAGCGGGGACTGCGCGGGCCACACCAGCCGGTTGCGCAGGCCGACCATGGCGCCGTGGACGGCCGTGAGAACGAGGAACAGGCCGTAGACGACGAGGGTCGTGCCGGACACGCCGTCGGGGTCGGCCGGCAGCACCGTGAAGAGCAGGACGCCGGTGGCCACCCAGCACAGCAGCGTCAGCAGGGGCCGGCGCACGAGGGCGTAACCGAGGCCGAGACCGCTGAGGTTGAGCAGCCCCACGCCGATGGCGCGCCAGGGGTCGGCCGGGCCGGGCGGCGGCGCGGACGGCATCGGCGGCACCACATAGCTGTGGCTCCAGCCGTCCTGGTCTCTCGTTCCGTATGGACCGTACTGGTCTCCGGACATGTCGGATCCCCCCGTCAACTACACCCGCATGCCTACGAATTGTCAGTGTACGGCTGAAACCAGATGCCGCGACAGCCGATTCCGGTCGCTCGACGAAGATCGATGACCTTTCGTGACCATCGGCGGGGCAACGCTCCGGGCTGATCGCCCGTCCCGGGCCGAGTCAGCCCTGTGGCCTGCCGGAGCGCATCGGGAGCGGACCGCCGAGCGGTGTCGCCACGGGTTCGGCCACCCGGCGGGCGGGGGCCGCTCGGACGACGGCCACGGTCGCCGCCGCGCGGGCGTCACCCCTCCGCCCGCTGGCGGAGGGGTGACGGTGCGTCAACGGCTCCGCGGCCTCAGCGGATCGCTCCGCGCCGTACACGGCGGAGCAGGACGACACCGCAGAGGGCGAGGACACCGCCGAGTGCGGCCGGCCACATCTCGGCACCGGTGTCGGCGAGGTCACCCGCGGCCGACTGGGAGCCCGTGGATCCCTCGGAATCCTGGGAGCCGGCCTGGCCCGCGCCCGCCGCCGAGGGGATGTTCCCGGCCGGGGTCTGGTCGGCGGCCTCGTCGTCCTTGCCGTCGCCCCCGCTCTGCCCGGCGTCCTTGTCGCGCTCGCGCTGGGTCGCCTTGGGCGAGGCGAGGGTCTTGGGCGTGTCGGCCTTGTCCGTGGGCTCGCCGACGTCGCCGTCCTCGCCCTGGTTCTGGCCCTGTCCCTTGTCCTGGTCCTGGTTCTGGCCCTCCTGGTCGCCCGGCGGCTCCTGGTCCTGGCCCTGGTCCTGGCCCTGGTCCTGGTCCTGGCCCTGGTCCTGACCTTGGTCCTGGCCATCGCCCTGGTTCTGGTCACCGCCGTCGCCCTGGTCACCGCCGGGCTGCTCCTGGTCCTGACCCTGGTCGCCGCCGCCACCCTGGTCGCCGCCGAGGTCCGCCGCGTCGCATTCGCGGCCCTCGTTGATGCAGTCGACCATCTCGCGCATCAGGCCCTCGTCGAAGACGTTGATGAAGTCGCCGTGGTCGGTGATCGGCTTGTGGACCTGCTCGGGGAAGGAGTCCACCGCGAACAGCGGGGTCGTACGGCCGCCGTCCTGGAGGCTCGGCGCGTCGACGTCGTAGACGATGCGCTGGACGAGCTGCGGAATGGCCCGGAAACCGCCGGGGCAGCTGCCGTCGGCGGCGGCGAAGGCCACGTGCGTGCGGTGGTTGGCGCTGTCGATGTTGCGGCCGTCCCAGCAGCTCTGGAACTTGAAGGTGCGCACGACGTCACTGCCGTCGGGGCAGAGCGGGTACTTGTCCTTCAGCTGCCGGTCCTCGAACCCGGTACAGCTCCACGAGGCGTTGGCGTTGGCGGGGCCGTTCACGAACGCCTTGGCGTCACCGGTGATGATGCGCAGCAGCCGCGGCATCTCGGCGACCTCGCCCTTCGGGCTGCCCACGAAGGTCATGGTGACCTGCTTGGGGGTCACGATCTCACCGGCGTTGCCCTCGATGCCGCCGCCGGGCGAGTTGGCGTCCTGCTCGACGGTGCCGTTCTGCAGACGCAGCACCGGCCAGAAGTAGGACGACTTGTCGTCCTGGTTCGCGCAGCTGGTCTCGGCGGCCGCGAGGTCCTCGTCGCTGGCGAAGGCGTTGTTGGCCTGGTTGCCGACGTAGTCGTGGAAGTGGTGGGCACCGTTGCTGACGCCGGGGGCGACGATGACGTTGTCCGAGTTGAACACGCCGTTCGCGTTCACCCCGCAGGCGGTGGTGAAGGAGCCGCGGGAGGCGTTCTGCCCCTGGGCGCCGCCCTGCCCGCCCGGCTGGACGGAGGTGATGTCGGCGAAGTCCGCGGCCACCGGACCGTTGCCGGCCTGACCGCCATTGCCCTGCTGACCCTGCTGACCCTGCTGACCGTTCTGACTCTGCTGACCGTCCTGGCCCTGCTGGTCGCCCTGGTCCTGGCCGGCACCGTCGCCGTTCTGGTCGCCGTCGCCCTGGTCGCCCCCGTCGTCGTTGCCTGTCTCGCGCAACGTGCAGGACGCGAGCGAGTCGAGCCCCTCGGGGCGGTCCCCGACGCGGTCGATGGCGATCGCGATGCGCTCGATCGTCGCGGCCCGCTTCTCCTTCAGCGGGTTCATGATGGCGTTCTCCGCGAACCCGCCGTCCTGCTGCTGGGCCTGCGCGGAGTTCTGCAGCCGCTGGTACGCCTCGGCTGTCTGCCGGTCGAGCGCGGCGAGTTCGTTGTCCACGTCCCCCCGCGCGCCCTCGGGCACGTCGGTCAGCTCACTGCCGACATCCGGGCAGTCGATCGTCGCGGCAGCGGAGTTGGCCCACTGGCCGGACTCCTCGCCGCCGCCGTCCTCGGTGGCCGACGCGTAGACGTTCGCGGCCACGAGCCCGCCTCCGCCCAAGATCAGCGCGATCGCGGCGGAGGTCGCGCGCCGTGCTCCTGTCGGGCGTCTGCGCCTGGTGGTGCGTCCCACGGTGACTCCTACAACGTCGTGGTCGGTCCGGGCATATAAAACCCCGGCCTTATACGGAGCCGGAGGCCGGGGTGTTCAAGCGACTCACGGATTCACAGGAAACTCATGGGAATCGGCATGTCGGAGGCGTTCGGGGCCTGGTGGGACGCCTTCCCGGCCGTACGGGCGGCGGCACCGCCTGTCACAGGGCGTGACCCCCTCTCGCCTCCTGGCGCGGGGCAGTGTAGACATGGGCACATGGTCCGTCTCCTGGGTCGATCCCGTGCTCAGTCGACCCGCCGCCCCCATGGTCAGCGCGAGCAGGGCCGGGACGACGGCGCCCGGCGCGCACCGCACGGATCCGCCGCCGAGGGGCAGGGACCCCGCTGGCGGCCTCTCGCGGGGCTGCGGTCGGCGCTGAGCGGGCGCAGTGTCGCCGGGCAGGTGTTCCTGCTGCAGGTCGTGATCGTGCTGGTGCTGGTCGTGTCGGCCGTGGTGGCGCTGGTCCTCCAGGTACGGCACGACAGCACCAAGGAGGCGAAGAACCGTTCCCTCGCCGTCGCCGAGACGTTCGCCAACGCCCCGGGCACCCGCGAGGCGCTGAGTTCCAACGATCCGACGGCGGTGCTCCAGCCGAGGGCGGAGGCCGCGCGGACCCAGTCCGGGGTGGACTTCATCGTCGTGATGAACACCGACGGGATCCGCTACACCCACCCGAAGCCCGACCGTATCGGCAAGCAGTTCGTCGGCAGCCTCGAACCGGCGCTGAAGGGCGAGTCCTTCACGGAGGAGATCACGGGGACCCTCGGACCGCTCGTCCAGGCCGTCGTGCCGGTCAAGGACCCGGACGGGAAGGTCGTGGGCCTGGTCTCGGCCGGGATCACCACGGAGAAGGTGGGCGGGGTCGCCGAGCAGCAGCTGCCGCTCGTGCTGGCCGCCGCGGCCGCCGCGCTCGTCCTCGCCACGGCGGGCACGGCGCTGGTCAGCAAGCGGCTGCTGCGGCAGACCCATGGCCTCGGCCCCTCCGAGATGACCCGCATGTACGAGCACCACGACGCCGTGCTGCACGCCGTACGGGAGGGCGTGATGATCGTCGGCGGCGGGAGCCGGCTCCTCCTCGCCAACGACGAGGCGCACCGCCTGCTGGACCTGCCCGAGGACGCCCAGGGGCAGGACGTCTCGGCTCTGGGCCTGGAGGCGCCCATGGCGGAACTGCTGGCCTCGGGCCGGGTCGCCAACGACGAGGTGCATCTGGTGGGCGACCGGCTGCTCGCGGTCAATCAGCGGCCCACCGATCTCCAGGGCGAGCCTTCGGGCAGTGTCGCCACGCTCCGGGACTCCACCGAGCTGCGCGCCCTGTCGGGCCGGGCGGAGTCCGCGCGGGGCCGTCTGAAGCTGCTGTACGACGCCGGGGTGGGCGTCGGCACCAGCCTGGACGTGACCCGTACCGCCGAGGAGCTGGCCGAGGTGGCCGTCCCCAGGTTCGCGGACTTCGTGACGGTGGACCTGGCCCCGGCGGCCCTCAGCGGTGAGGAACCGGAGACGGTCACCACCCTGCGGCGCACGGCGCTCAGCGGGATCCGCAAGGACGCGCCCCTGTACAAGGTGGGCGAGAAGATCGACCTGGTCGCGTCCTCCCCGCAGGCCCTCAGCATCGAGAGCGGCCACTCGGTCCTGGAGGCCGACCTCAGCAGGTCGCCCGGGTGGCAGGCGCAGGACCTGGAGCGGTCGGCGCAGGTCGTCGAGTACGGCATCCACTCGCTGATCGCCGTGCCGCTGCGCGTGGGCCCCCTGGTGATGGGCGTGGCCACCTTCTGGCGCTCTCAGAAGCCGGAGCCGTTCGACCAGGAGGAGCTGGCCCTCGCCGAGGAGCTCGTCGCCCGGGCGGCGGTCTCCATCGACAACGCGCGGCGCTACACCCGCGAGCACACCATGGCCGTGACGTTGCAGCGGAGCCTGCTGCCGCGCAGCCTGCCCGAGCAGAGCGCGCTGGAGGTCGCCTACCGGTATCTGCCCGCGCAGGCCGGGGTGGGCGGCGACTGGTTCGACGTGCTGCCCCTGTCGGGCAGCCGGGTCGCGGTCGTCGTCGGTGACGTCGTCGGGCACGGGCTGCACGCGGCGGCCACGATGGGGCGGCTGCGGACCGCCGTGCACAACTTCTCCGCGCTGGACCTGCCGCCCGACGAAATCCTCGGGCTGCTCGACGAGATGGTCAGCCGCATCGACCAGGACGAGGCGGAGGACGGTACGGCCCCGATCACCGGCGCCACCTGTCTGTACGCGATCTACGACCCGGTGTCGCGGTGCTGCACGGTCGCCCGGGCCGGTCATCCGCCGCTCGCGGTGGCCCGGCCCGACGGCCGCGTCGACTTCCCGGACGTACCGGCCGGTCCCCCGCTCGGGCTCGGCGGTCTGCCGTTCGAGACGGCCGACCTGGACCTCGCGGAGGGCAGCCGGCTGGTGCTGTACACCGATGGGCTGGTCGAGGACCGGGGCCGGGACATCGACGACGGTCTGGAGCTGCTGCGCACCGCGCTGACCGGCCCCGACACCTCCCCGCAGGGCACGTGCCGGGCCGTCCTCGACGCGCTGCCGCCGAGCCGGGCGAGCGACGACATCGCCCTGATCGTCGCCCGTACGCGGGCGCTGGACACCGGCCGGGTCGTCGACTGGGAGGTGCCCGCCGACCCGGCGGCCGTCGGCCGGTGCCGCGCGGACGCCACGCGGACGCTCGCCGCATGGGGGCTGGACGACCTGGTGTTCACCACGGAGCTGATCCTCAGCGAACTGGTCACCAACGCCATCCGGTACGGCAGCGGCCCCATCCGCGTCCGGATGATCCACGACCGCAACCTGATCTGCGAGGTCACGGACAGCAGTCACACCTCCCCGCACCTGCGGTACGCGGCGACGACCGACGAGGGCGGACGCGGCCTCTATCTGATCGCCCAGCTCACCCAGCGCTGGGGCACCCGCTACTCCCCCACCGGCAAGACCATCTGGACCGAGCAGGCACTGCCCTGAGGCACCGGGTCACCGGGCGGTCGGGGGCACGGATCACATCGCGTCGAGGAGAGACAACGGCATGCGTATCGGACTGCTCGGAACAGGGCCGTGGGCGGAGATGGCGTACGCCCCCGCGCTGAGCGCGCACTCGGAGCTTGACTTCGCCGGTGTGTGGGGCCGGCGCCCGGAGGCGGCCAAGGAACTCGCCGACCGGCACGGCGGGCTGCCGGTGTACGAGGACGTGGACGCGCTGTTCGCCGATGTGGACGCGGTCGCCGTCGCCCTGCCGCCGTCGGTCCAGGCGCCGCTGGCGGTGCGGGCCGCGCGGGCGGGCTGTCATCTGCTGCTCGACAAGCCGCTCGCCACGGACGTCGCCGAGGGGCGGGCCGTCGTCGAGGCCGTCGAGCGGGCCGGGGTGGCCTCGGTGGTCTTCTTCACCGCCCGCTTCCAGACCGCGATCGAGGCGTGGATCACCGAACAGGCCGACGCCGGCGGCTGGTTCACGGGCCGCGCGGAGTGGCTGGGATCGCTGTTCGACGGCGACAGCGACAGCCCGTTCGCGGCGTCACCGTGGCGGCGGGAGAAGGGCGCCCTGTGGGACGTGGGCCCGCACGCCCTGTCGGTGCTGCTGCCCGTGCTCGGGGACGTGGAGGAGGTCACCGCCGTGCGCGGGGCGAAGGACACGGTCCATCTGGTCCTCGCCCACACCGGTGGGGCGTCGAGCACGGTGACGCTCAGCCTGTCCGCGCCGCCCGCGGCCTCGGGGGCGACCGCCGAGTTCCGGGGCCGGGCCGGGGCGACCGTCCTGCCCTCGTCGGACGAGGGGGGTGTGGTGCCGGCTCTGGTGCGGGCCGGTGACGCCCTGCTGGCCGCGGCCCGCGGCGGCCGGCCGCATCCGTGCGACGCGGCGTTCGGTCTACGGGTGACGGAGGTACTGGCCGCCGCCGAGGGGCAGTTGGCTCCCTGAGGGAACCTCACGTGACGGAGCCTCACCCACCGGCCGTGTTCGGGTTTATGTTCGACGACTTGCGGTCATCGTCCGGTGGCGGGCGTCGCGGGCACACCTTCGCCTGGCGCGTTTCGGTGAGGAGGTGCTCGGGTGAGCACGGACGGAACCGTCACCGTGCCCCTGCGGGACAGGGTGGCGACAGCACAGCGGGATCAGGATGCGCGCACGGTCATGCGGCTGCGCCTGGGGGTCGGGATCATCGGTGTCCTGCTGCCCCTGGCGCTGCCGCTCGGCAACTGGATCGCCGCGCTGCTCGACGGCCGCACCGGGGACGACGTGTGGCCCGGTTCGATGAGCGGCGCGTACCACACGAGTATCCGGGACGTCTTCGTCGGCAGCCTCTGCGCCCTCGGGACCTTCCTGATCATCTACCGCTTCAACCGGATGAACGACGTGATGGGGACGGTCGCCGGGTGCTGCGCGCTCGGTGTCGCCCTCTTCCCGACGGCACCCGGTTCCGGCGCGGACTCCGGGCAGCTGACGGCCTCGGTGTTCCATCTGGTCTTCGCCGTCGGGCTGTTGACCTCGATGGCCGGGTTCTGCCTGCTGATGTACTGGGCGCCCGGCATCAAGGACCGGTCGTACGTCCGGCGGCCCTATCGGGTGGCCGGTGTGCTGATCCTCGTCTTCATGGCGCTCGCGGGCGCGGCGGCCGTCACCGGGGTCGGCGACGACTGGCCGGTCACACCCCTCTACCTGTGCGAGTGGCTGTCGGTGTGGTCCTTCGGCTTCGCGTGGACGGGGGCGGCGCTGTCCCTCGCCGAGGACATCGGACGGCTGTCGAGGACGAGGGCCGTGGTCGGTGCCGTACTGCGGTGGCTGCGATCGCTCGGCGGACTGCTCGGACGGGGGACGTCTCGGTCCCGTCCGGCGGTCTGAGCCCGCCCGCACGGGTGGTGTGCCTCGCCGCCCGGGGTGCGGGCGGCGAGGCACGGCGTCAGACGCGGGCGCCGGTGAGGAAGCGGTCCAGCGTGGCGGTCAGTTCGGCCGGCTTCTCCACGGGCAGCTCGTGGCCGGCGTCCAGGATGCGCACCTCGGCGTCCGGGTACGCCTTCGCCATGCGCAGCATCTGGGAGACGGGCAGCTGGATGTCGTGGTAGCCGTGGACGAGGAGGGTGGGGACGCGGATCTCGCCGAGCCGGTCCAGGACGTCGAAGGCGCGCATGGCGCCGTACAGGGTCATGACGACCTCGCGCGGGGTCGCCGAGGAGGCGCGGACGTACTCACGGATCTCCTCGCGCGGGTAGCCGGGGGCGAAGGCGCGCTGGATGTTGGCGGCGACGAACAGTTTGAACGGCACCCGGGTCGAGACGGCCATGAGCAGGCCCCGGCCGCGGCTGTAGGTCATCCGGCTGATGGAGTTGACCAGCACCAGGCGCTCCACGCGCTCGGGGTGGGCGAGGGCGATGGTCTGGGAGATCATGCCGCCCATGGAGTGCCCGACGAGGACGAACCGCTCGACCTCCAGGTGGTCGAGGAGCGCGAGGACGTCGTCGGCCAGTTCCGCGATGGTGCGCACCCCGGCGCCGGTGCTCTCACCGTGCCCGCGCAGGTCGAGGCGGATCACCCGGCGCTTCTCGGAGAAGTGGGCGAGCTGGTGGTCCCAGCGGTGGCGGTTCGCCGTCCAGCCGTGGATGAACACCAGGGGCACCCCGTCGCCGTCGCGGGGGCCCTCGTCGTCGTAGGTCAGGCTCGCTCCGGCGACTTCGAGCTGCGGCATGGGTGCCTCCTGGATACGCTCCGGTTACTGCCCGGTACGGTAACCGCAGGTGTGGCCCTTCGTCACCGTCGTACGCGGGGGAAATCCGAGGTCCGTGGTTCTGCGGTGCCCCTCCGGGCGGCGCCCGCCGTGACCGGTCGTCGACAAATCCCGGGCACCGGGGCCGGTGGCGCTGCTAGCTTCCCCCGGTGTTCTCCCTCCACGAGCCCGCGTTCTTCACCCGACTGAACGACGCCCGGCGTGTCCTCGTCGCCGGCGCCGGCGGCGGTTTCGACGTCTACGCCGGTCTGCCGCTGGCCCTCGCCCTGCGCTCGGCGGGCAAGGAGGTGCATCTGGCCAATCTCTCGTTCGCCGATCTCTTCGGCCTCGACCTGGACGTCTGGGTGGAGCAGGACGTCGCCGCCATCGGCCCCGACACCGCCTCCCGCGGCGACTACTTCCCCGAGCGCACCCTCGCTCGGTGGCTCGACCTGCACGGGATGCCCGCCACGGTGTACGCCTTCTCCCGTACGGGTGTGGCGCCGCTCAGGGACGCCTACCGCGCGCTCCTGGACCGTCTCGGCGGTGTGGACGCGATCGTGCTGGTGGACGGCGGCACCGACATCCTGATGCGCGGGGACGAGCACGGACTCGGCACTCCGGAGGAGGACATGGCGAGCCTCGGTGCCATCGCCGGTATGGACGAGGTCCCGGACCGGCTGGTGGCGTGCCTCGGCTTCGGTGTGGACGCCTACCACGGGGTCAACCACGCGCTGGTCCTGGAGAACCTGGCGGCGCTCGACCGGGACGGCGCCTATCTGGGCGCGTTCTCGCTGCCGCGCGACAGCCGTGAGGGCGCCCTGTACCTGGACGCGGTGGCCCACGCCCAGCGGTGCACGCCGGAGTATCCGAGCATCGTCAACGGTTCCGTGGCGGCGGCCGTGCGCGGCGACTTCGGGGACGTCCGCTTCACCGAGCGGACCCGCGACAGCGAACTGTTCGTCAATCCGCTGATGGCCCTGTACTTCTGTGTGGACGCGGTCGGCCTCGCCCGCCGCAACCTGTATCTCGACCGGCTGGAGAAGACCGTCCTCACCCGGCAGATCAGCTCCGTCATCGAGCGGTTCCGGGACGAACTGCCCCGGCAGCGCCGACCGCGTGCCTTCCCGCACTGAGCAGGGGGAACGGATGACACACTGGCCGCATGGAAGAACGCGCATTCGGTAGGTCGGGTCAGCACGCGTCCGTGGTCGGGCTCGGTACATGGCAGCTGGGCGCCGACTGGGGAGACGTCGACGACAAGGAGGCCCTGACGGTCCTGGAGGCGGCGGCCGAGGCGGGGGTGACCTTCTTCGACACCGCGGACGTCTACGGCGACGGGCGCAGCGAGCAGACCATCGCCACGTTCCTGCGCAGCCGGCAGGACCTGCATGTGTTCGTCGCGACGAAGATGGGCCGCCGCGTGGCCCAGATCCCCGAGAACTACGTCCTCGACAACTTCCGGGCCTGGAACGACCGCTCCCGCCGCAATCTTGGTGTGGACCGTCTCGACCTGGTGCAGCTGCACTGCCCGCCCACACCGGTCTACTCCTCCGACGAGGTGTTCGACGCGCTCGACACCCTCGTCGAGGAGGAGCGCATCGCCGCGTACGGCGTCAGCGTGGAGACCTGCGCGGAGGCGCTGACGGCGATCGCCCGGCCGAACGTGGCGAGCGTGCAGATCATCCTCAACCCGTTCCGCATGAAGCCGCTCCTGGAGGTCCTCCCGGCCGCCGAGAAGGCGGGCGTCGCCGTCATCGCCCGGGTGCCGCTGGCCTCGGGGTTGCTGTCGGGCAAGTACACCAAGGACACGGTCTTCGCCCAGAACGACCACCGGACCTACAACCGGCACGGCGAGTCCTTCGACCAGGGCGAGACCTTCTCCGGTGTCGACTACGAGACGGGCGTCGAGGCCGCGGTGGAGTTCGCCGGGCTGGCACCCGAGGGCTTCACCCCGGCCCAGCTGGCGCTGCGCTGGATCATCCAGCTGCCGGGGGTCACCACCGTGATCCCGGGTGCCCGCACGCCCGAACAGGCGCGGGCCAACGCGGCCGCCGCCGCGCTGCCGGCGCTCTCGGACGAGACGCTCACCGCGATCCGGGACCTGTACGACCGCCGCGTCAAGGACCAGGTCGAGGGCCGCTGGTAGGTCCGACCTCCCCACGCGGTGGAGTCACGCCGCGGGACGGTCACTCGGGCGGACGCTCGGGAGGCGGCGCTCTCGCCGCCTCCCGAGCGTCGGTGTCCCACCGTGCCGCGTCGTGGGCGCCTCACCGTGCCGCGTCGTGCTTCGTGGTGCGGCGTGGGGCCGCCCGGTGCGGGCGTCGTGCGGGTGGACGTCAGATGCGTCCGCCGGTGAGCCGGGTAAGCGGTCCGTGCACATGGCGTTCCGACCGGCGTCCGGCCAGGTAGGAGGCGGCGGTCAGCGCGGTCAGCCCCGCGCCCACACCCGCGGCGACGAGCTTGCGATGGGCGAGGACGGTCACCGCCGTCCTGGCGGTCGCGGCCACCTGACCGGAGGCCTGCACGACCGCCTGGCGGCCCGCCTCGACACCCTTGACCGCGCTGTGCACGGCGCTGTTCGCGGTGTCGGCCGCGCGTCCGGCCCCGTTCTTGGCGGCCGACGCGGTGTCACCCGCCTTGTCTGCGGCCTTCTTGGCGGTCCCGGTGGCCGGGGCGGTCGCCTTGCCGGCGGTCCGGCGCGCCTTGGCGGCGGCCGTCTCGGCGGACGAGGTGCTCTCGTTGGTGTCGTTGTTGGTTCGGCTCATGGAAACCGCGTTGCCGTTCACCGCGCGGGCAAACACATCGCGTCCACATCCATGGCCAACGCCTCGGTCGGGCACGGCCCCGCCGACCGCCCCGCCGACCGCGCCCCACCGCCCGCCGGGCGCGGCCTCCGACGGGGCACCCCCATGCCATAAGATCAGCTTATGAGGTCATAGACCCGACCCGCGTACCAGGTAAGGGTTGCCTCAGTTTAGGGTTGCCGTCGAGTCGCTTGTCTCCGCTCGAAGGGAACCTGAACATGCCCCGCCCTCTGCGGGTAGCCATTGTCGGAGCCGGCCCGGCCGGTATCTACGCCGCCGACGCGCTGCTGAAGTCCGGCGTTGCCGCCGAGCCCGGTGTCTCCATCGACCTCTTCGAGCGGATGCCCGCCCCGTTCGGACTGATCCGCTACGGCGTGGCCCCCGACCACCCCCGCATCAAGGGCATCATCACCGCCCTGCACCAGGTGCTCGACAAGCCGCAGATCCGTCTCTTCGGCAACGTCGACTACCCGTCGGACATCAACCTCGACGACCTGCGTGCCTTCTACGACGCGGTGATCTTCTCCACGGGCGCCACGGCCGACCGGGCGCTCGACATCCCCGGCATCGACCTCGACGGCTCGTACGGCGCGGCCGACTTCGTCTCCTGGTACGACGGCCACCCGGACGTCCCGCGCACCTGGCCGCTGGAGGCCGAGAAGGTCGCCGTCCTCGGCGTCGGCAACGTCGCGCTCGACGTGGCCCGTGTCCTGGCCAAGACGGCCGACGAGCTGCTGCCGACGGAGATCCCGCCGAACGTCTACGACGGTCTGAAGGCCAACAAGGCGCTGGAGGTCCACGTCTTCGGCCGACGCGGCCCCGCGCAGGCGAAGTTCTCCCCCATGGAGCTGCGGGAGCTGGACCACTCCCCCAACATCGAGGTCATCGTGGACCCCGAGGACATCGACTACGACGAGGGCTCGATCGCGACCCGGCGCGGCAACAAGCAGGCCGACATGGTCGCCAAGACCCTGGAGAACTGGGCGATCCGCGACACCGGCGACCGCCCGCACAAGTTGTTCCTGCACTTCTTCGAGTCCCCCACCGAGATCCTCGGCGAGGACGGCAAGGTCGTCGGCCTGCGCACCGAGCGCACCGCCCTCGACGGCACCGGCAACGTCAAGGGCACCGGCGAGTTCAAGGACTGGGATGTCACCGCGGTCTACCGCGCGGTCGGTTACCTCTCCGACAAGCTGCCCAAGCTGCCCTGGGACCTCGAGTCGGGCACCGTCCCGGACGCGGGCGGCCGGGTCGTCCAGGAGACCGGCGAGCACCTGACGTCGACGTACGTCACCGGCTGGATCCGGCGCGGCCCCGTCGGCCTCATCGGGCACACCAAGGGCGACGCCAACGAGACGGTCGCCAACCTGCTGGACGACTTCGCCAACGGCCGTCTGCAGGAGCCCTCCGCCCCGGCGCCGGAGGCCGTGGAGGCGTTCCTCGCGGAGCGCGAGGTGCGCTTCACGACGTGGGAGGGCTGGTACAGGCTGGACGCCGCCGAGAAGGCGCTGGGCGAGCCGCAGAGCCGCGAGCGCGTGAAGATCGTCGAGCGTGAGGACATGCTGCGGGAGAGCGGCGCGTAAGGCTCCGCCGGGGGGCCGCGGGGGGACTGCCGATCGTGATTCGGCTGCAGATCGTCTGTGGCCGGTCGCGCAGTTCCCCGCGCCCCTGGGAGTGGGCGTCGAACCTTGAGAAAAGGGGTGCGCGGCGGTGACGTGGGAGTGTCTAGGCTTCTGCGGCGTGGACGACTTGACTGAAGGACTGCGGATACGGCCGGGCGCCCTCACCGACGCGCCGGCCGTGCTGGACATGCTCGACGGGGCGGTGGCCTGGATGAACGCCCGGGGCAACACCGAGCAGTGGGGCACGATCCCGTACTCGCGGCGGCCCGACGGGGTGGAGCGGATCGAGCGGTACATGACGGAGAACGCCCCGCACGTCGCGGAGCGGGACGGCACCCCCGTCGGCGCGCTGGTCCTGGACTCCGGGCCCAGCCCGCAGATGCCGATCTCCCCCGCCGACGAGCCCGAGGTGTACGTGCGGCTGCTGATCTCCGACCGGCGCCTGGCCGGGCAGGGCATCGGGGCGGCCCTGCTGGCCCACGCCGTCGAGGAGACCCGGCGGGCCGGTGTGGAGCTGCTGCGGGTCGACTGCTGGGCGGGCGGCGGGGGCGAACTCGTCGCGTTCTACGAGCGCAACGGCTTCACCCCCACCGACCGCTTCCTGTCCGGCACCTGGCCGGGACAGGTACTGGCCCGGCGGGTCCGCTGACGGGCCCCAGGGAGGCATAAGCTCGGAAGATGGCCAAGTACATCGACGTGCACCCCGACAACCCCCAGCCGCGCGCCATCGGGCAGGTGGCCGAGAGCGTCCGTCAGGGTGGGCTCATCGTCTATCCGACGGACTCGTGTTTCGCGCTGGGCTGCCAGCTGGGCAGTCGTGACGGCATCGAGCGGATCCGTACGATCCGCCGGCTCGACGACCGCCACCACTTCACCCTCGTCTGCCAGAACTTCGCGCAGCTGGGCCAGTTCGTGCACGTCGACAACGACGTGTTCCGCGCCGTCAAGGCGTCGACGCCCGGCAGCTACACGTTCATCCTGCCCGCCACCCGTGAGGTGCCGCGCAAGCTGCTCCACCCGAAGAAACGAACCGTCGGCGTGCGCATCCCCGACCACCGGGTGGCCCAGGCGCTGCTCGCGGAGCTGGGTGAGCCGCTGGTCTCCAGCACCCTGCTGCTCCCCGACGAGGAGGAGCCGCTGACGCAGGGCTGGGAGATCAAGGAACGGCTCGATCACCAGGTCGACGCCGTGGTGGACTCCGGGGACTGCGGTACGGAGCCCACGACCGTGATCGACTTCTCCAGCGGCGAGGCCGAGATCATCCGCAAGGGAGCGGGCGACGTCTCCCGGTTCGAGTGACCGGGGCGACCGGGGCGGGCGTCGGGCGGCGGGGGCTCAGGTCTGGCGCAGGGGCTCGTACTCCTCGGCGCTGAGCCCGAACGTCCAGGCCACTCCCTCGCGGGCCGTCCGCGTCGTCGGGGGCACCCGGAGCCAGTAGGTGCGGCTCGTGCCGTCGGGCTCCGGGGTGGAGTTGACGACCTCCACCATCACCACGTCCTCGTCGCCGGGCAGTTCCACGCGCCAGAGCACGCCCGTCTCGTCCCGGTCCACCGGCTTGGCGCCCGACTCCTCCAGGTAGCGGTCGTAGCCGTAGTGCTCCAGCATGACGCGGCGCAGCTCGGCGTTCTCCTCGTCGCGGATGCGCGCGGGCGTCAGCGTGGCCAGGGAGTCGAGGAACTCGCCTGGCACGGGCAGCCCGCGCCAGGCGTGCAGGGCGAAGCCGTCCGAGTAGGCGAGGGCGGGGCCGTCACCCCGGTCCAGCCGGCCCGCCTCGTCCCGGTGCAGTTCGGTGGGGCGCTCGGCGACGACCGCCACGTTCTCGTAGGGCCACCACCAGCCCGCCGTGCGGGCGACCTCGGCGAATCCGTCGAGGCCCGGGGTCGAGTCGGCCGTCGCGGGCCCCGCGTCCGTGTCGGGGGTGGGGCCGGTGCCGGTGCCGGTGGCGTCCAGGTCGTCGAAGGCGGCGAGCCAGGCCGCGTCGTGCTGGCCGAGGACCGCGTCCAGGAGGAGGAGCCGGACCCGGGTCTCCTCCTTGCGGTCGTCCGGGGCCAGGGCCTCGACCACGCCGGTGCGGACGCGGTCGACGAGCGGCCGGGTGGTGTCCCACAGGTCCGCGCCGGTCGACCGCCAGTGGTCGCTCCAGCCCGCCGGGCCCAGCCGGGCGTGCAGCAGGCCTCGCGCGGCGGCGACCGGGCGGTTGCGGACGGCGTCACGGACGCTCGCCCCGGTGCCGGTCACCGTCTCGCCGTCCTCGGCCGGTGTCCCCGACAGCAGGCGCACCGCCTCCAGGGGCGAGCGGGCCCACACGATCCGCTCGGGCTCCGGCAGCCCGGCCCGCCGGTAGGCGAGCCGTACGCCCGCCTCGGTCCGTGCCCTGTCGCCGGCTCCCGTGGCCGCCGCCACCGCACGCCAACTCGTCCGCTCCGTCACGCCGTTCCTCCTGGATGTCATGTCCGATCCCGATGTCCTGTGCCCTGCTCCCTCGGCCGCCGCGGTTCAGTCCGCGACGATCCGCACCGAACCCGGCACGTACTCGCGCTGGCGCACGACCCGGTACCAGCCCTTCGGCAGGGAGATGGGCGCGTGCTCCTCGTGGACGACCCGGGCGCCCTCCGGGACGTGCAGCAGCATCGGGCCGAAGGCGTCCGTCTCGCGGATGAGGCGGCCGGGGCCGACGACGGCGTGCGCGTGTCCGGTGACCTCGCCGAGGGCGAGGACGAGCCGGCCCCGTCCGTCGCGCGGTTCCGACGCGGCGTCACGCGCCGTGCCGGGCACGGCGGTCTCCGCGATCGGCGCGATGAGGACGTCTCCTTGCCGGTACATGGGTCTCCCTCCCGTCGGAGCACTCGCTGTGCCCCGGATGGAAAGGACCGTAGAGGCAGGCACTGACAATCGCCCCGGACGCGGTGTCCTCGGCCCCTCCTTCAGCCCCTGTTCACGGGGCCTGTCCACAAGGAACGGGGTCCGCTGTCCGCGTTGTCAGAGGGGCTTGGTAGAACTCCCCTACCCGACGGCGCCGTGCGCGCCCCGGGGAGCAACGGGGGGATCCGCGCACGGGCTCGGGTCCCGCCCACCGACATGGAACGAAGGGGCGGGCACACATGACCATCGGAAGCCACTTGCGGGAGTTCCACGACCTGCCCGTCGTCCAGTTCCCCGACTCCGTGAAGGGACCCGAGGGCACCGGTCAGCTGCCCGCTCCGGGGGAGGTCGCCTGGTCCGTCGCCGTGGACTCGTACGACAGCGAGGAGGCGTGGGAGGACGCCTTCGCGCGGTTCCTCGCCTCGATCGACACCACGAAGGTGCGGGCGCTCGTCGTGGGCGCGTGGAACGAGGCGTACGACAGCGGGCCCGAGCCGGTGATCGAGGCGCTGGTGGCGGCGAAGGACCGGCTGCCCGCGCTGCGCGCGCTGTTCCTCGGCGACATCGTGATGGAGGAGTGCGAGATCTCCTGGATCAACCAGGGCGATGTCGGCCCGCTGCTCGCGGCCTTCCCGGAGCTGGAGGAGTTCGGTGTGCGCGGCGGTCAGGGACTCGTGTTCCCGGCGCTTCGGCACGAGCGGCTGCGGAAGCTGACCGTCGAGACGGGCGGCATGCCCGTCGAGGCGGTGCGCGGTGTGGCGGCGAGTGATCTGCCGGCCCTCGTCCACCTCGACCTGTGGCTGGGCACGTCCGAGTACGGCGGTGACTCCGAGGTGGCCGACCTGGCGCCGATCCTGGCGGGCACCCGGCTGCCCTCCCTCAGGCATCTGGCGCTGCGCAACAGCGAGATGCAGGACGACATCTGCACGGCGCTGGCCTCCGCCCCGGTGGTGGCCCGTCTGGAGGTCCTCGACGTGTCGATGGGCGTCCTCACCGACGACGGCGCGACCGCGCTGCTCACCGGGCAGCCGCTCACCCACCTCACGACGCTGGACCTGCACCACAACTACCTCAGCTCGGCGATACGCGACCGTCTGCGGGACTCCCTGGAGGCCGAGGGCGTCCAGGTCGACGTCGACCCGGACGACGCGGACTCCGACGAGGACGACGACGGCACGGTCTGGCGCTTCGTCGCGGTCGGCGAGTAGCGGGCGCGGCACCGGATTTCGGGGGTACGAGGTGAGGGGGGTCGGTGTGTCCGTTCGGGCCGGCGCGGGTGCGGACCCGTTCAGGTGGGCGGTCGTCGGCAACGGCGAGAACCGCAGGGTCGGGCTGTTCGTCGCGGCGGCCGAGGCCGCGGGCGTGGGGACGCCGCGGGTCGTCGAGTGGCGGGACGTCCTGCGCGACGGCGGCCACGAGTTCGCCGACGACGAGGTCGTACGGCTGGACTCGCCGGGCGAGAACGCCGAGGTGGACCGGCTGCTGCGCGGCGTCGACGATCCGACGCGTGTGGAGGGCTCGGCCACCTGGTACGGGCGCTTCCTGGACGCGGTCGGGTCGTTGCGGGGCGGGGTGCGGCTGGACGAACCGGCGGATCTGGCGGTGCTGTTCGACAAGCGGCTCTGCCACGCCCGGCTCGACGCGGCGGGCGTCCCGGTACCGCCGTCGCCCACCTCGGGTGGCCACACTGCGGTGCGCGGCTGGGACGACGTACGGGCGCTGATGCGGGAGCACGGCATGCCGCGTGTCTTCGTGAAGCCCGCGCACGGCTCCTCCGCGTCCGGTGTGCTGGCCGTCGAGTCGTCGGCGAGCGGCCGGATCCGGGCCACCACCTCGGTCGAGGTGGCGGAGGACGGCCGGCTGCGCGCCCCGCTCCGGCTGCACAACTCGCTGCGGGTGCGCCGCTACACCGACGAACGCGAGATCGCCGGCATCGTCGACGCCCTCGCACCGGACGGGCTGCACATCGAGCGGTGGCTGCCGAAGGCGTCCGCCCACGGCAGGTCCGCGGATCTGCGGGTGCTGGTCGTGGCAGGGCGGGCCACCCACGCCGTGGTCCGCACCAGCCGCTTCCCGATGACGAATCTCCATCTCGGCGGCGCGCGGGGTGATCTGATGTCGGTCGTCGACGCGGCGGGCGACCGCTGGCGCCAGGCCCTCGACGTCTGTGAGCGGGCCGCCGCGTGCTTCCCGGACACCCTGAGCGTCGGGGTGGATCTCCTCCCCGCCATCGGCTGGCGCCGGTTCGCCGTCGGCGAGGTCAACGCCTTCGGCGATCTGCTGCCCCGGCTGACCGGTCTGCCCGGCGGCCCCGCGGAGGGCCTGGACACCTACACGGCGCAGATCGCGGCCGTACGGGACCGGTCGCCGTCGGCGCTCTCGCACCACCCCCAGGCAAGGAAAGACCATGCACCCTTCTGACACGGCCCTCCGGCCGCCCACGGCCGACGCCGAGCCCGTCCCCCACACCGCGCCCGCGCCCGTGTCCCACCCCGCGCCCGACATGAACGAAGTGGTGGGCCGGGACGACCTGTTGCTGCTCACCCTCGACACCCTGCGGTACGACGTGGCGGTGGAGCTGGCCGCGGCCGGGCGACTGCCGAACCTGGCGGCCCGCCTGCCCGGCGGTGTCTGGGAGAAGCGGCACGCGCCCGGCAGCTTCACCTACGCCTCGCACCAGGCGATGTTCGCCGGCTTCCTGCCGACCCCGGCGGCCCCGGGGCCGCATCCCCGGCTGTTCGCGAGCCGGTTCGCCGGCAGTGAGACGACCGCGGGCCGCACCTTCGTCTTCGACACCCCCGACCTGGTGTCGGCGCTCGCCGAGGGCGGCTACCGCACGGTGTGCGTCGGCGGTGTCGGGTTCTTCAACAAGCAGGGCGCGCTCGGCAGCGTCCTGCCGGGCCTGTTCCAGGAGAGCCACTGGGAACCGGAGTTCTCCGTCGCGTCCCCGACGTCCTTCGAGGCGCAGGTGGCCCGCGCCGAGGAGGTGGTGGCCGCACTGCCCGCCGAGCAGCGGCTGTTCCTGTTCCTCAACGCCTCGGCGCTGCATCAGCCGAACTGGTTCCATCTGCCGGGCGCCACCCGTGAGGCGGGCGACAGCCTCGCCACGCACGCGGCGGCCCTGGAGTACATCGACCGGCACATCGGGCGGCTGTTCGCCGCGATGAGCGCGCGGCGCCGCTGCTTCGCCGTCGTCTGCTCCGACCACGGGACGACCTACGGCGACGACGGCTACACCGGGCACCGGCTGGGCCACGAGGCCGTGTGGACCGTCCCCTACAGCCACTTCTTCCTGGAGCCGTCCGCATGACCGTGACCGCGCCCCCCGTTCGCCCGTACCAGCACTACGTGTACGCCTATCCGCACAAGACGGCGTACCGCAGGCTGCCCGAGCGGCCCCGCCTCGCCGACCTGTGGGCGGGCGAGTCGAAGGCGGCCCTGTCGCTGTACGCGCACATACCGTTCTGTGAGGTGCGCTGCGGGTTCTGCAACCTGTTCACACGGATCGGCGCCCCGGACGGGCTGACCGGGCGCTATCTCGACGCCCTGGAGCGGCAGGCGATCGCCGTCCGGGAGGCGCTCGGCGACACGGAGCCGGTGCGGTTCGCGAACGCCGCGTTCGGCGGTGGCACCCCGACGTTTCTGGAGGCCGCCGAGTTGGAGCGGCTCTGCGACATCGCGGAGCGGCACATGGGCGCGGACCTGCGGGCGATCCCGCTGTCGGTGGAGGCGTCCCCCGCCACGGCGACCACCGACCGGCTGTCGGTGCTGGCCGCACGGGGCACGACGCGGCTGAGCCTCGGCGTGCAGAGCTTCGTGGAGGAGGAGGCGCGCGCGGCCGTGCGACCGCAGCGGCGTGCCGATGTGGAGGCGGCCCTGTCCCGCATCCGCGACACCGGCATCCCCGTCCTCAACATCGACCTGATCTACGGCATCGACGGGCAGACGGCGACCAGTTGGCGGCTCTCCCTGGACGCGGCCCTCGCCTGGCGGCCCGAGGAGATCTACCTGTACCCGCTGTACGTAAGGCCGTTGACGGGTCTGGGCCGGCACGCCGACGCCGCGACGGCCGACCGCGACTGGGACGAGGCCCGGCTGCGCCGCTACCGGGAGGGCCGCGACCATCTGCTCGCCCGGGGCTACGAGCAGGTGTCCATGCGGATGTTCCGCCGCGCGGACGCGCCGCCGCAGGGCCCGGACGACTACGCCTGCCAGACCGACGGCATGATCGGCCTGGGCTGCGGCGCCCGTTCGTACACGTCGAGGCTGCACTACTCCTTCGACTACGCGGTGGCCATGCGGGAGATCCGCGGCATCATCGACGACTACACCGCCACCGAGGACTTCGGGCGGGCCGTGCACGGCCGCGAGGTCGACGAGGACGAGGCGCGCCGCCGTCATCTGTTGCAGTCGCTGCTCCAGGCGCGGGGGTTGCCGGTGGCCGACTACCGGCGGCGGTTCGGCGCCGACCCGTACGACGACTTCCCGGCGGAGTTGGAGCGGCTGGCCGCACGCGGCTGGCTCGCCGGGGCGGGCGGGGAGGTGCTGAAGCTGTCCGACGAGGGGCTGGCGCACTCGGACGCCATCGGGCCCGACTTCTTCTCCCCCGCCGTTCGGGCCGCGATGGCCGACTACGAGCTGAAGTGACGGCCGCCATGGACCTGACGCTGCTGTACCGCGGCCCGCTCGCGTCGTGCGACTACGACTGCCCCTACTGCCCGTTCGCCAAGCGCCGCGACTCGACGGAGCAGTTGCGGGCCGACCGGGCGGCGCTGGAGCGGTTCACCGGCTGGGCGCGGTCGTCGACCGGCGACCGGCTGTCGGTGCTGTTCACCCCGTGGGGCGAGGGGCTGACGCGCTCCTGGTACCGGCGGGCGCTGGTCGAGCTGTCGCACGAGCCGCACATCGACCGGGTGGCGATCCAGACGAACCTCAGCTGCCGTACGGAGTGGCTGGCGGAGGCCGACCGGGACACGGTGGCGCTGTGGTGCACGTACCACCCGGGCCAGACCCCGTACGAACGGTTCCTCGGCAAGACCCGACGGCTCGCCGCGACGGGGGTCCGCTTCAGCGTGGGCGTCGTGGGCCTGCCGGAACATCTGGAGGAGGCCCGTCGGCTGCGCGGGGAGCTGCCCGAGGAGGTGTACCTGTGGGTGAACGCCGCCGAGGGGCACACCTACACCGACGAGGAGGCGGCGACGTGGACGGCGTTGGATCCGCTGTTCCCGTTCAGTCGTCACCCGCACCGGTCGGCGGGCCGCGCGTGCCGCACCGGCGCGACGGTGGTGTCCGTCGACGGTGACGGCACCGTCAGACGGTGCCACTTCGTCCGGGACGAACTCGGCAACCTCTACGACGGCTCCTTCCGTACGGCGCTCGCGCCCCGCGTCTGCCCACTGGCCGTCTGCGACTGCCACATCGGGTACGTCCATCTGGAGACCCTGCCGCTGTACGACGTGTTCGCGGGCGGCGTCCTCGAACGGATACCCACGGCGCAGGCCCGCCTCGGGATGCCGCTCAGTCCTCGCGCTCGTAGGTGAGCGTGCAGCCGTCCGGGGTGGTGACCGTGAAGCGGTCGGCGGTGGCGTCGAGCCGGTAGCTGACCAGCTCGTCGCTGGATGTGCTCATGGTCAGCGTCGTCCCGTCGGGCATCCGGGCCGTGCCCACGTCCCACACCGGCAGGCCCCGGTCGCCGCCGCCCACCGCCCGGTAGCGGGATCCCGGACCGATGACCAGTCCGGCGGGATAGGCGCGAGCGCAGTCGGAGTCGGACACACGGCGCCAACGGCCCGTCAGGGGCCCCGGCTCGGACGCGCTCGGATCGGCCATAACTGTTCGATTCTATGCGCGTACGTCAACCTGCGCATTACGCACAAGTATTACCCGACCGGACTATTGCGGCACTTCTGCTTCCGGACGAAGTTGAGCAGGTACTCGAAACTGTCGCGTGCAGCCCACGCCCGGGGCGCGGAGACGGAATCGGTCGATCAGGGGGGCTCCTGTCACCCATGTCTCGGCCCCAGGAGGGCGACCATGCAGAACGAAGCACCACAGATGTACGCCGCCGACCCACGGCTCGCGCCGAACGCCGTGAGCGTGACCCCGTCCGCGGTGCCCGTCGCGGCCCCGATCGCCGTCGAGGACGCCTCGCCGGCCGAGGGCGCCGCCGAGCGGGGCGACCGGCCCGTCCCGCTGCCGCCTCCGCCGCTGCGGCCCTGCCGCCCGGACTTCCGTGACGGCTGCTACCGGGTGACGTTCCGGCCCGCCCAGGCGTCCCTGCCGCACCTCGTCGGCACGCTGCGCGTCGACCGCAAGGCGCCGGCCGCCGGCCCGGACGGGGTGATCGTCAGCGGGGACCTGTACCGGCAGCCGCCGTCCCTGGTCCCCGACCAGGGTTCGGGCGACGACCCCGCCGGGCTCGGCGGGGCCACCCTCACCGGCGGCGGGGAGTCCGTCGCGGCCGCGGCGAGCCGCCCCGGCACGCCCTCACCCCTCCTGCCGCGCATCCCGGTCTTCCCTCGGGACCGATACCACTCGTACCTGAAGGCGACACGCCTGGTCGTGCCCCTCTTCGGGCTGCCGGGCAGGCCGTGCCAGGTGACCCTCGACGTCGACGAGTTCGACTACACCCAGCCGCCGGCCGGCTCGTTCAAGGGGTCGTTCCCCTCATCGCCCAGCAGGTCCCTGCGGCTCGTCCTGACCCGCGTGCCGGGCTCCCCCCTGCCCCTGCCCGGTCTGGGCGGGCCTCGCTTCGAGGGCCGGGTGTTCGAGGGCGACGTGCTGCGCGGGACGGTCACCCTGACCTGGGTGTCGAGCTTCCTGCGCCGCGCCGTCCTGGAGATCGACACCCTGCGCGGCGCGGTCGGCCCCCAGCCGGTGCCCGCCGCGTCCGGCAGCGGGACGGAGTTCTTCGACACGGTGTACGCCACCGCCGGGTGGGACCTGGCGATCGACCGGGTCGAGGCGCAGGTCGACATCCCGGTGCCGGTCGGGGTGAACCCGACCGCCTGCTGGTCGGCGGCGAACCTGCACGCGCTGATGTCGGGCGTGCGCAAGCCGAGCACCGACCTCGATGCCGAGTGGCGCACCCACCTCGTGGTGGTGCCCGCCGCCCTGGGCTGCTCGCGCGGCGTGATGTACGACCAGATCGGTGTGCCGCGCGAGGGGTCGGCGAGCTTCAGCGACGACGGCTACCCGAGCTCGGACTCGTCGAACTTCGGCCTCGCGGAGAACCAGCGGCAGCGCGACTTCCCGCGCGCCTATCTCCGGTCGGCGACCCATGAGGTGACGCACGCGTTCAACCAGATCCACCAGGAGTCGGAGACCGCCGCCGACAACTCGATCATGACGACGACGCCGAGCGTGGCCGACGTCCTCGGCGGGCCCGCCACCGGAGCGCCCGGTGTGTTCCCCGACCAGATCAACCTCGGCTTCAACCCCACCGTGCGCAACCATCTGGCCCATATGCCGGACCCGGTGGTGCGCCCCGGCGGCTGGCCGTTCGCGAGCTGGTTCCCCGCGGGGGCCCCGCAGGCGTCCGACCGCAATTTGTTCCGTTCGGACGAGCTGGACTTCGAGGTGTGGGCGGAGGCCGGGCGCGTCCCGCTCGGGGCGCCGGTCACCGTGTCCTGGCGGCTGACGAACACCTCGCAGGGCGAGCTGGTGGTGCCCACCGACCTGCGGATGGAGGCGCTGTTCGCCACCATGTCGTGCCTCGACGAGTCCGGGGAGGAACGGCCGGTGCGGCCGTTCGTCATCACCTGCGAGTCGGCGAAGCTCGCCCCGCTGGCACCGGGGGAGTCGCTGAGCGCCGAGTACCGGGTGTTCTGGAGCTCCGACGGGTTCCCGCTGGAGCGGCCGGGGCGCCACAGGTTGACGGTGACCGTCGCCTGGTCGGCGGGCGGGGTGCCGGTCGGGGTGACCGGCAGCTGCGAGGTGTGGGTGGACCGGCCGACGACCGACGCGGAGAACCGTGACGCCGCCCTCGTCATGCACCCCGAGGTCGGCAAGTGGGTCGTCCTGGGCGGCGGCGCCTACCACCTCCCCGAGGCGGTCGACCGGCTGCGCACCCTGGACGCCACCGGGTCCCCCTCCGTGGCCGGCGCCGCCGACACCGACCGCTCCCGCGTCGCGGACGCCTTCGCCGAGCTGAGCCTGATGCCCAGCCCGACGGACGTGAAGAACGGCGGGAACGGGAACGGAAACGGGGAGGCCGACGGGAGGTAGCGCGAGAGAGTGCTCCGCGTCCCTCCACACCCCCGCCAGGGTGTAGCGGCGTCTCATCACCGCTGTTCGTACCGGCGTCTCACACCCGCCAGGTGTACCGGCGCTCCGGGCGTCCCGCCACTCCGTAGCGGAGGGAGACGTCCGCGGTGCCGGTGGCGTGGAAGTACTCCAGGTAGCGGCGGGCGCTGACGCGGGAGATGCCGGCGAGGGTCGCGCACTCGGTGGCGGACAGGGTGCCGTCGGCGGCGCGCAGGGTGCGTTCGATGAGGTCGGCGGTCTCGACGCTCATGCCCTTGGGCAGGGCGCCGGCCGCCGGCGGCGCCGACGCCCCGGCGAGGACCCGGTCGACGTCGGCCTGGCTCTGCACGACCGCGGTGAGCAGCCGGCCCCGCTGGGCGGCGTACCGCTGGAGCCGGGAGCGCAGTTCCTCGAACTCGAACGGCTTGAGGAGGTAGTCGACGACACCGTGGCGGGCCGCGCCGCGCACGGTGTCGGCCTCCCGCGCGGCACTGATGACCATGACGTCGCAGTCGTGGCCGGCCGTACGCAGCCGGGGTATGACGTCGAGGCCGAAGACGTCGGGCAGGTACAGGTCGAGCAGGACGAGGTCGGGGCGCAGTTCGTCGACGGCGGCGGCCGCCTGCTCCCCGGTGCTGGCGACGCCGACGACCCGGAACGGCTCGACCCGTTCGACGAAGGTGCGGTGGACCCTGGCCACCATGAAGTCGTCGTCGACGACGAGCACGTCGATCGCGGCCGGACCAGGACTCATGGTGTCGCTCCTTCCGCCACCGCGTCGGCGAGGTGGCTGACGGTCATGCGGGCGGTGAACATGGCCCCGTCGGGGGTGTTGGTCACCGAGATCTCGCCGCCGTGGCGTTCGCAGACCAGGCGGGTGAGGGCGAGACCGATGCCGCGTTCGCCCTCCTGGGCGGCCTTGGTGGTGAAGCCGTGGGAGAACACCTCGCGGGCGAGTTCGGGGGCGACGCCGGGGCCCGAGTCGCGGACGACGATCTCCACGCTGGAGGCGTCCTGGCGCAGTTCCACCTCGACCCATGCCTCGCGGTCGCCGGGTTCGCCGGGGGCGGCCGCGGCGTCCACCGCGTTGTCGACGAGGTTGCCGACGACGGTGGCGACGTCGGCGGCGTCCTCCGGGGCGAGCCGGTCGAGCGCGGTGCTCTCGGAGATCCGCAGGCTCACCTTGCGTTCGGCGGCCAGTGACGCCTTCGCCATGAGGAGCGCGGCGACCGCGGTGTCCCGGACCCGGCGGCTGAGGGTCATGTCGAGGGACTGCCGGTGGCGGCTGAGCGCGCGGATGTAGCGGACCACTTCGTCCTGCTCGCCGATCTGGATGAGTCCCGAGATGGTGTGCAGCTGGTTGGCGAACTCGTGGGCCTGGGCGCGCAGCAGCTCGGAGGAGCTGCGGAAGGAGCCCATCTCCCGTTCCAGGCGGGCGAGTTCGGTGCGGTCGCGCAGGGTGGTGACCGAGCCGAGGTGGCGGCCGTCCTTGGTGACGGCCATCCGGTTCATCACGAGGACACGGCCGCGGCGTATGACGACCTCGTCGCCCTTGTGGCCGGGGATCTCCTGCGCCCCGGTGAGAACGTCACTCAGTCGCCCCTCGACGCCCAGCTCGCTGAGGCTCTTGCCGACGCAGTCCACGGGCAGGTCGAGCAGGCGCAGGCCCACCTCGTTGACGAGGGTGACGCGGGCCTGCGGGTCCAGGGCGACGACGCCCTCGGCGATGCCGTACAGCATGGCCTCGCGGTGTTCGGCGAGGCCGGCGATCTCGCGGGGTTCCAGGCCGAGGGTCTGGCGTTTGACGCGGCGGGCCAGCAGCCAGGAGCCGGCGATGCCGAGGCCGCTGGCGACGCCCAGGTAGGCGAGAAGGTACGAGGAGGCGCCGCTGAGGCGCTGCCACACGGTCGGGGAGGCCTCACCGACCATGACGGTGCCGAGGAGCACACCGAGGTTGTCGTCGGTGGCGCCGAGGACGGGCACCTGGGCGACCAGCTCGCGGCTGCCGTCGAGGGTGAGCGGGCCGGACCAGCCGCGGCCCCGGGCCGCGCCCTCGCCGAGCGGGAGCCGGTCGCCGAGGACGGTGGGGTCGGTGGAGCTGACGATCCTGCCGTCGGAGTCGGCGACGGTGACCGAGGTGACGCCCGACTGGGTCTGGGTGGAGTTCACCAGGGGGGCCAGGGCCTCCTGGGGCAGGGCGCGGGCGAGTCCGTCGCGGACCAGGGGGTTGGCGGCCAGTTGCTCGGCGAGGGCGGTGACGCGGCGGCCCTCGACGCGGTTGAACGTGGCCGCGGACTGGGTGAGGGAAACACCGGCGACCGCCAGCAGCACCACCACGACGATGGCGAGCTGGAGGACCAGCATCTCGCCCGCGAGGGTATGGCGGCGGAACTCGGCGACCACGACGGACTCATCTCTCGTGCGGAGGCGATGCCCGGCGGCTCGGGCGTCGGCGGGTGCGGTGGGTGCGGTGGGTCGCACAATGATGGCGCTCGTGTGGGGTCAGGAGAAGAGAGGTGGGGGGAGAGTGCCCATAAGGTGACAGAGGCCGCGACCACAAAGACCACAACGTTCGTTGCCTCCGCAACCGGTACACGCCCTCTCCGGGTGGGCACGCTGTGTCGCGGGTCACTCTCCTCCATCGACGTCCACGACAGGTGGTGACACTCGTGCGTCTGCGCACCCCTCGGGGGCGACACGCCCTCGCCCTGTTCGGTGCCGCCGCGCTCGTGTTCGTGGGGCCGCCGCTGCTGACGACCGGCGGCGGTGACACGGGCACGCAGATACCGGGCCTGCGCTTCATGGTGCCGAACACGCCGGGCGGCGGGTACGACATCACGGCCCGCACCGCCGCGAAGAACGCCGAGGACGCGGGGCTCACCCACAACATCGAGGTGTTCAACCTGCCCGGCGCTGGCGGCACGGTCGGGCTGAGCCGGCTGGTCGGCGAGCACGGCAACGGCAGGCTCGCGATGTCGATGGGGCTCGGCGTCGTCGGTGCCGTCCGGTCCAACGACGCGCCGAAGACCCTCGCGGACACCACTCCGATCGCCCGGCTCACCGAGGAGCAGGACGTCGTGGTCGTCGCCAAGGACTCGCCGTACCGGACGATCGACGATCTCATCGGAGCCTGGAAGGAGAGGCCCGGCAAGCTCCCCGTCGGCGGTGGGTCCGCGCCGGGCGGGCCGGACCATCTGGCGCCGATGCTGATGGCGCGGGCGGCCGGGATCGCGCCGCGGGACGTCAACTACATCCCCTTCGACGGCGGCGGTGAGCTGCTCGCCTCCATCCTCGGCGACAAGGTCGCCTTCGGGGTGTCCGGCGTCGGCGAGTACCTGGACCAGATCAGGGCGGGCGAGCTGCGGCTGCTCGCGGTGACCGGCCCCGAGCGGGTGGCAGGGCTGGACGCGCCGACGCTCCAGGAGGCGGGCTACGACGTGAACTTCACCAACTGGCGCGGCATCGTCGCCCCGCCGGGTCTCACCGACGCCGAGCGGGCCAAGCTGACCCGGCTGGTCGAGGAACTGCATGACTCCCCGCAGTGGCGGCAGTCGCTGAAGCAGAACGGCTGGGACGACGCCTTCCTCACCGGCGAGAAGTTCGGCGAGTTCCTGGAGGCCCAGGACGAACGCGTGGTGTCGGTGCTGAAGGAGCTGGGACTGTGACGACGCCCCCCGCCGACCCGCCGCACTCCCCCGACACGCCACACCCCACCGACGCTCCCCCGGCGCCCGCGGCGGACCGCGGGTCGTGGCTGCGTAACCACTCCGAGCTCGGCGTCTGCGTGCTGCTGCTGGCGCTCGGTGTACTGGTTCTGACGGACGCGCTCACCATGGACGTCGACATCGCGCAGCGCGGGCCCGTCGGCCCGAGGACGGTGCCGGTGGTGGTCGGCGCCGGGCTGCTGCTGATCGCCGCGCTGCTCGCCGTGGATGTGCTGCGCGGCGGGCGGGGGCAGGCGGAGACCGGGGAGGACGTCGACCTGTCGGAGCCCGCGGACTGGCGTACGGTCCTGCTGCTCACCGGGGTGTTCCTCGGCTCGGCCGTCCTCATCGAACCGCTCGGCTTCCCCGCGGCGGGCGCCCTGCTGTTCTGGGGGGCGGCGTTCGCCCTCGGCAGCCGCCGCCACGACCGCGATCCGCTCGTCGCGGCGGTCCTCTCGCTCGTCACGTACGCCGTCTTCAACAACCTCCTCGGGGTGCCCCTGCCCGGCGGCCCGCTGATGGGAGCGCTGTGACATGGACGCCCTCGCCTCGCTCCTGGACGGCTTCGGTACAGCCCTGACGCCGGTCAACATCCTGTGGGCCGCGGTCGGGGTGCTCCTCGGCACGGCGATCGGGGTGCTGCCCGGCATCGGCCCGGCCATGGCGGTCGCGCTGCTGCTCCCGGTGACGTACGGGCTGGACCCGATCGGCGCGTTCATCATGTTCGCGGGGATCTACTACGGCGCGATGTTCGGCGGCTCGACCACCTCGATCCTGCTCAACACCCCCGGTGAGAGCGCGGCGGTGGTCGCGGCCATGGAGGGCAACCCGATGGCCAGGTCGGGGCGCGGCGCGCAGGCGCTGGCCGCCGCCGCGATCGGCCACTTCGCGGGCGGCATGGTGGGCACGGTCCTGCTGGTGGCGCTGGCGCCGACGGTCGCCGAGCTGGCCGTGGACATCGGCGCCCCCGACTACTTCGCGATCATGGTGCTGGCGTTCATCGCCGTGACGTCCGTGCTGGGCTCGTCCCGGCTCCGGGGGCTCGCCTCGCTGCTGATCGGCCTCACCATCGGCCTGGTGGGACTGGACCAGATGACCGGGCAGCAGCGGTTGACGTTCGGTTCGCTCCAGCTCGCCGACGGTGTCGACGTCGTGATCGTCGCGGTCGGTCTCTTCGCGATCGGTGAGGCCCTGTGGGTCGCCGCCCATCTGCGGCGCAGGCCGGGCGAGCCGATACCGGTGGGCCGCCCGTGGCTCGGCCGCCCGGATCTGCGGCGGACGTGGAAGTCATGGCTGCGCGGCCCGTTCATCGGGTTCCCGTTCGGGGCGATCCCGGCGGGCGGCGCGGAGATCCCCACGTTCCTGTCGTACGTCACCGAGAAGCGGTTGTCGAAGCACCAGGACGAGTGGGGCAAGGGCGCCATCGAAGGGGTGGCCGGGCCGGAGTCGGCGGCGTCGGCCTCGGCGGCGGGCACCCTGGTGTCGATGCTGACGCTCGGTCTGCCCACGACGGCGGTGGCGGCGGTCATGCTGGCCGCGTTCCAGCAGTACGGCATCCAGCCCGGCCCCCTGCTGTTCGAGCGCGAACCCGACCTCGTGTGGGGTCTGATCGCGTCCCTCTTCGTCGGGATGGTGCTGCTGCTGGCGCTCAATCTGCCGCTGGCCCCGCTGTGGGCGAAGCTGCTGCGCATCCCCCGGCCCTATCTGTACGCGGGGATCATGTTCTTCGCGGCGGTCGGCGCGTACGCGGTCGGCGGCGAGGTGATCGACCTGGTGATCCTGCTGGTCATCGGTCTGATCGGCTTCGGCATGCGCCGTTACGGACTGCCGGTGCTGCCCGCCGTCATCGGGGTCATCCTCGGACCGGGCGCCGAACAGCAGCTGCGGCGCGCCCTGCAGATCAGCGACGGCAGTGTCACCGGCCTGGTGAACACGCCGTTCGCGGTGACGGTGTACGCGGTGATCGTGCTGCTGCTGGCCTGGCCGCTGCTGAAACGGCTCGTGGCCCGCACCCGCCCCGCCCACGGCGCCAGGAGCGCGTGAACCGGGTGCGATCCGGCGTACTCAGGGGGCGGCCGGGTTCAGCCCGCGCCCCGCTCCGCCTCCTCGTGGAGGAACGCGCTGATCTGCCCGGCGAGGCTCTCCCGGACGCTGCCGGAGGCCGGGTCGAGGAACTCCTCGTCGACTCCGATGCCGCCGGACCACAGATGGCGGTCGGTCCACTCCTCGTCGGCCCGCAGCTGGACCTGGATGTCGAGCTGGAGGAGCTGGGCCTCGGGCGCGGCGGCGTACAGGACGGCCGTGGCGCGGCGCAGCGGGTAGAGGTCGAAGCCCTCGATGAACTTGGAGTTGCGCCAGTCCAGGAAGGCGCTCTCGCCGTCGGGGCCGGTGCGGATGTCGAGCTGCCCGTCCTCCAGGTGAAGGCCGACGTGGCCGGTGCCGCGGTTCTCCACGGTCACCCGGAACCGGAAGTACGTCAGGCCCTCGGCGGCGTCGTCACCGCCGCGCGGCGGTTCGGCGCGTTCCAGGCCGTGGACGCGCACACGCAGGCCGGCCAGGTCACCGTCGTACTCCTGCCAGTCCCCGATCACGTTGGGCTCGCGCACCGTCCACCTCTCCACGTCGGCGGGACGACTCCCGCGCTCGCGCGCACCACAGTGCCACACCCGTCGGGGACGCCGGATTCACCCATCGCCGCCGGTCAGACGTGATCAAGCCGTGTGCAGCGACGATTCCCGCCAGGGGGTCCGGGCGGGGGTCCCCCACGTGCCGTACATCACGTCGGCCGCCCGCTGTGCGGAATGTGAGGGGGTGACCCCGCCCGCTGCGTCACATGGCGACGACTTCCCCATTCCGTGGGCGAGCGTCGGCGCCGTACGCTACGTTCGATCACCGCCGGTCGCCGCACCATCGGCGAGATCGCGCGCAGGGGAAGGTCTGGGGAGCAGCGCATGAGCACGTTCGGCATTGCTCCGTCGGCGGCCCGGGCCATGACCGGGGGACTCGCCGACTCACTGTTCGAGACGGCGCAGCGCGATCCCGCGCTGCCGCAGATCGCCCGCCGCGAGACCGGCACCCCGGACACCTGGACGTCGCTCGGAGCTGCCGAGGTGCGGGACGAGGTGGTGAGCCTGGCCAAGGGGCTGGTCGCCTCCGGGATCCGGCCGGGCAACCGGGTGGCCGTGATGGCGCGGACCCGTTACGAGTGGACGGTGCTCGGCGTCGCGCTGTGGTCGGTGGGCGCGGAGATCGTGCCGATCTATCCGACGTCGTCACGCGACCAGGTGGAGTGGATCCTGCGGGACGCGACCTGTGTGGGTGTCGTCGTCGAGGACGAGCAGGGCGTGATGACGGTCGGCTCGGTCTGCGCCAAGCTGCCGCTGCTGCGCCATGTGTGGCAGCTGGACGCGGACGCGCTGGCGCGGTTGGCCGAGGCCGGCCGGGACGTGCCGGACGCGACGGTGGACTCGTTGCGCCGCATCGTGATGCCCGACTCCACGGCGGTGATCGCGTACACCTCCGGCACGACCGGTCACCCCAAGGGCTGCGCGCTGTCCCACCGCAGTCTCGCCAGCCCCTGCGACGTGCTGCTCGCCGGGTGGCGGCACACCGCGGCGGCGCCCGGTGAGCAGCCGGCGATCCTCGCGTTCCTGCCCTTCTCCCACGTCTACGGCCTGATGATCCAGGGGATGTGCCTGCGGGGCGGGATGCTGCTCGGCCATGAGCCGGAGCTGACCGAGGAGGCGCTGTCGGCGGCGCTGCTGTCGTTCCGGCCCACGTTCCTGTACGGCGTGCCGTACGTCTTCGAGAAGATCTACAAGAACTTCCTGCGCAAGGCGCAGCAGGCGGGTCGGGGCGCCGTGTTCGAGCGTGCGGTGCGCACCGCGCAGGACTACGCGCTCGCCGCCGAACGGCACCGTCTCGACTCGGGTCCGGGCCCCGGTATGGATCTGCGGCTCCAGCACGCCTTCTACGACAAGACGGTGTACCGCAAGCTGCGTGCCGCGCTCGGCGGCCGGGTGCGCGGCGGCTGTTCCGGCGGCTCCCCCCTCAACCGCGACCTCGCGCTGTTCTACGCCGGGATCGGGATCCTCGTCCACGACGGGTACGGCCTGACGGAGACCGCGGGCGGCATCACCGCGCAGCCCGTGGGCCGGGAGAAGTTCGGCACCGTGGGCCGGCCGCTGCCGGGCACCGAGATCCGGGTGGCACGGGACGGGGAGCTGCTGGTCAGCGGCCCTTCGGTGTTCCAGGGGTACGTCAACGACGAGGCGGGCACCCGGGCCGCTCTCCAGGACGGCTGGCTGGCCACGGGAGACATCGGGCGGCTGGACTCCGAGGGCTATCTGTCGATCACCGGGCGCAAGAAGGACATCATCATCACCAGCGGCGGCAAGGGCGTGGCCCCGGCGCCGTTGGAGGAACAGCTGCGGATGCACCCGCTGATCCACCAGGCGGTGGTCGTGGGCGACAACCGGCCCTGTGTGGGCGCGCTGATCACGCTGGACCCGGAGTTCCTCGCGCACTGGCGGGGCGCGCTCGGCCCCGCGAACGAGCTGATGGGCCCGGAGGCACGGGAGGAGAACGCGCTGCGGCAGGAGGTGCTGCGGGCGATCGCCGGTGCCAACAGCACGGTGTCGCGCTCGGAGTCCATCCGGGTCTTCCGTATCCTCCCCGAGCCGTTCGACCTCGCCAATGGCATGCTGACCCCGTCGATGAAGCTGCGCCGCGACACGATCGTGCAGCGGTACGCGGCGGAGATCGAGGCGATGTACGCGACATCCGCGCGGGCCGCCCGCCGCTCCGTGACGCAGGACTTCCCCGGCTGGGACGACTCCGACGACGTCTTCCGCCGCCCGCGCCCCTGACACCCGCCCCGACCTGCCTCTCCGGTTCACCTTCTGTTGACGAAACGGTCCTTCGAATGCGGAGATGCTTCAACGGGGCGGTGCGCCGCCCCGCGAGCACCCCGTTCGACCGTGAGACGAAGGCAGAGGACCCATGGCACTGCAGATCAGCGCCACCAACCCGGAACACCCCGCGCTGCTCCTCGAACTGCCGTGGCACCTGCCCCTGGAGGAGTGGCCCGAGCACCATCTCGTACCGCTCCCCCGCGGTATCTCGCGGCACGTCGTGCGCTACGCCCGTGCCGGCGACGAGGTGATCGCCGTCAAGGAGCTCGCCGAGCGGCCCGCGCTGCGCGAGTACCAGCTGCTGCGCGACCTGGACCGGCTGGGCATCCCGGCCGTGGACGCCCTCGGCGTGGTCACCGGCCGCACCGACGAGGCGGGCGACCCGCTGGAGCCGGTGCTGATCACCCGGCACCTCGGCGGTTCGATGCCGTACCGCTCGATGTTCGAGACGACCATGCGTCCGGCGACGATGCACCGGCTGATGGACGCGCTGGCCGTGCTGCTGGTGCGACTGCATCTCACGGGGTTCGCGTGGGGCGACTGCTCGCTGTCCAACACCCTGTTCCGGCGGGACGCGGGCGCGTACGCCGCGTATCTCGTGGACGCCGAGACCGGTGATCTGCACACGCAGCTCAGCACCGGGCAGCGGGAGTACGACCTCGACCTGGCCCGGGTGAACATCAGCGGGGAGCTGCTGGACCTGGAGGCGTCCGGGGCGCTGCACCCGTCGGTGGACCCGATCGACTTCGGCAACGAGATCTGCTCCCGCTACCGACGGCTGTGGCAGGAGCTGACGCGCACCTCTGTCTACCCCGCCGGGAAGTACCACTACATCGAGCGCCGTATCCGCCGGCTCAACGACCTGGGCTTCGACGTGGCCGAGATGCAGATCGAGCACTCCTCCAACGGCGACACGGTCACCTTCGTGCCGAAGGTGGTGGACGCGGGCCACCACCAGCGGCAGCTGCTGCGGCTGACGGGCCTGGACACCGAGGAGAACCAGGCCCGCCGGCTGCTGACCGACCTGGAGAGCTGGATGGCCACCCAGGACGACTACGCCCCCGGCGACCCCCTCGGCGCCCGCCCCGAGGTCCTGGCGCACCGCTGGGTCCGTGAGGTGTTCCGCCCGACCGTGCGGGCCGTGCCGCCGGACCTGCGCGGCACGATGGACCCGGCGGAGATCTACCACCAGTTGCTGGAGCACCGCTGGTATCTGTCGGAGCGGGCGCAGCACGACATCGGCCTGGACATCGCCGTGAAGGACTACATCGACAACGTCCTGCCGAAGGCGCGGGCGGCGCTGCCGCCGCCGATCGACGACGTCACAGCGATGTGAGCGAGGCGACCGACGACGTCACGGCTGGGTGAGCCAAGCGCGGCTATGCCTCGGCGTCGGCACCGGGCGGGACGACCGCCACCGGGCACGGCGCATGGTGGAGGACGCCGTGGGCCACCGAGCCGATGCGGGCGCCGACAGCCGTGCGGCGGGCGCGGCGGCCCACCACCATCAGCTGGGCGTGCCCGGCGACGGACAGCAGGACCTGACCGGCGCTGCCGATCTCCACGTGTTCGGTGACCGGTACGTCGGGGAAGCGTTCCCGCCACGGCTGGAGCGCGGCGGCCAGCGCCTTCTTCTCGTACGGTTCGAGGCCGCCCGCCTCGTCGAGCAGCTTCAGCGAACCGGGGCTGTAGGCGTACAGCGGCGGCAGCGTCCACGCGCGGACGGCCCGCAGGGAGGCGCCCCGGGCGGCCGCGGTCTCGAAGGCGAACCGCAGAGCGGCGGCGCTGTCCTGCGGTGTGCCGTCCTGGCCGACGACGACCTCGCGTCCGGCGGCCTCGGCGGAGGCCTCGTCACCGGCGCGGACGAACACGACGGGCCGCGGGGAGTCGACGAGGACCTGCTGTCCGACGGAGCCGAGGAGGAAGCCCACCACCGCTCCGTGGCCGCGCGAGCCGAGCACCAGGGTCTCGGCGTGCTCCGCCGCGACGGTCAGGGACTCCACCGGCGGCCCTTCGACCAGGTCCGTCGAGACCTCCAGGCCGGGATGCCGCTCGGTGACGCCGCGGACTGCCTCGGCGAGCGCGTCCCGCGCCCACCCGGCCTGTCCGTCCCGGTCCACGGTGATCGCCTCGTGGGGCTGCCACTGCCAGGCGTGCACCACCCGCAGCGGTACGTCCCGGCGTACGGCCTCCCGGCCGGCCCACGCCAGTGCGGCGAGGCTCTCGGGCGTACCGTCCACTGCGGCGGTGATCGGGCGCGTCGACATCGGCCACCTTTCTTCGTCTCATCAGGTTGACGGGCCCAGTCTTCACTACGCTCGCGCCATGGACCTGAACTGGGAGCAGGTAGTGGTGGACGCCGCCGATCCGGTGGCGCTCGGGCGCTGGTGGGCCGAGGCGCTCGGGTGGGTGGTCGTGAACGACGCGCCGCAGGAGTACGAGATCCGCCCGGAGCCCGACCGCGTGCCCGGCCTGCTGTTCACTCCCGTCCCCGAGGCCAAGACCGTGAAGAACCGGCTGCACCTCGACTTCCGCCCGGTGGACCAGGCGGCGGAGGTGTCCCGGCTGCTCGCTCTCGGCGCCCGCCACGCGGACGTCGGGCAGGGCGACGCGTCGTGGGTCGTGCTCATGGACCCGGAGGGCAACGAGTTCTGCGTCCTCTCCGGACGCCGCGGCTGACCGGCCGCTCGGCGCGGGCCGGGCGTACGTCGGAGTCGGCCGGCGGCTCGGCGCGCGCCGGGGCGCAGACCTCGAACCCGAGCGAACCCGAACGCCCGAACATACGATGAGCACATTGGTTCGGGGTGGGAGGCATATGACTCAGGCGGTCGGTCCGGCGCGGAACGTGATCCTCACCGTGGATGACGATCCGGGGGTGTCTCGTGCGGTGGCCCGGGATCTGCGACGGCGCTACGGCGAGTCGTACCGGATCGTGCGGGCCGAGTCCGGCGAGGCGGCCCTGGAGGCGCTGCGGGAGCTGAAGCTGCGCGGCGACCAGGTGGCGGTCGTCCTGGCCGACTACCGGATGCCGCAGATGAACGGCATCGAGTTCCTCGAACAGGCGTTGGACGTCTATCCGGGGGCGCGCCGGGTGCTGCTCACCGCGTACGCCGACACCAGCGCGGCCATCGACGCGATCAATGTGATCGACCTCGACCACTATCTGCTGAAGCCGTGGGACCCGCCGGAGGAGAAGCTCTATCCGGTCCTGGACGATCTTCTCCAGGCGTGGCGGGCCGCCGACCGGACCTGCGTCGGCACGACGAAGGTGGTCGGGCACCGCTGGTCGGCGCGGTCCTCGGGCGTCCGGGAGTTCCTGGCCCGCAACCAGGTGCCGTATCGGTGGTTCTCGTCCGACGAGCCGGAGGGGCGGCGGCTGCTCGCCGCGGCCGGCGCGGACGGACAGCGACTGCCGCTCGTCGTCACCCCGGACGGCACTCCCCTGGTCGCGCCGGAGGACCCGGACCTGGCGGAGAAGGTCGGGCTGGCGACCACCCCGGCCGAGGACTTCTACGACCTGGTCGTCATCGGCGGCGGCCCGGCCGGGCTGGGCGCGGCCGTGTACGGGGCCTCCGAGGGGCTGCGGACGCTGCTCGTCGAGCGGTCGGCGACCGGCGGCCAGGCGGGGCAGAGCTCACGCATCGAGAACTACCTGGGGTTCCCCGACGGGGTGTCCGGCGCGCAGCTCACGGAGCGGGCCCGGCGGCAGGCCACCAAGTTCGGCGCGGAGATCCTCACCGCCCGTGAGGTCAGCGGCCTGGAGGTGAACGGGGCGGCGCGGACCATCCGTTTCTCGGACGGTTCGGCGGTCGCCGCGCACAGCGTGATCCTCGCGACCGGCGTGTCGTACCGGCAGCTCGCCGCGCCGGGCTGTTCCGACCTCAACGGCTGCGGGGTGTTCTACGGGTCGGCGCTCACCGAGGCCGCCGCCTGCCAGGGCCACGACGTGTACATCGTGGGCGGCGCGAACTCGGCGGGGCAGGCCGCGATGTATCTGTCCCGCGGCGCCAAGTCGGTGACGCTCCTGGTGCGCGGGGAGTCGCTGGCGGCGTCCATGTCGCACTACCTGATCCAGCAGCTCGCGGAGACACCCAACATCGTCGTGCGCACCGGCACGGTCGTGGAGGCCGCGCACGGCACCAACCAGCTGGAGCGGCTCACTCTCAAGGACGTCGCGAGCGGGCACGAGGAGCTGGTGGACGCGCAGTGGATGTTCGTGTTCATCGGCGCCGAGCCGCTGACGGACTGGCTGGACGGAACCGTGCTGCGCGACGAGCGCGGCTTCATCCTGGCCGGGCCCGACATGACCGTCGACGGCAGTCCGCCGCCGGGCTGGGAGCTGGACCGGCCGCCGTACCACCTGGAGACCAATGTGCCCGGCGTGTTCGTCGCCGGGGACGCCCGGTACGAGTCCGCGAAGCGGGTCGCGTCCGCCGTGGGAGAGGGAGCGATGGCCGTCATGCTCGTGCACCGTTATCTGGAGCAGTCATGAGAACCGCGCGGGCCTTCGGAGCGGTGTCGTGAGCGGGCAGCCGCTCGCCTGCGACCGGGCGGAGCTCGGCACGCTGTTCCTGTTCGAGAAGCTGTCGCCCGAGCAGTTGGACCGGCTGTGCCGTGAGGGCCGCGTCGAGCGGTTCGAACCCGGCTGGGTCTACCGCGAGGGGGAGCCCGCGACCTGCTTCTTCGTGCTCCTGCAGGGCACGCTGGTGATGTCGCGGCAGGTCGGCGACGACGACGTGGAGCTGAACCGCACCTCGCAGCGTGGGGTGTACGCGGGCGCGTTCCAGGCGTATCTGGGCGACCAGGCGGACCAGGCCCGCTACAAGGGGTCGATGCGGGTCATCGAGCCGTCGCGGTTCTTCGTCCTGCCCTCGGCGTCGTTCGCGGAGATCATGCGCGAGTGGTTCCCGATGGCCGTGCATCTGCTGGAGGGGTTGTTCTTCGGCAGCCAGAACACCCAGCGGACCATCGGACAGCGGGAGCGGCTGCTGGCGCTCGGCTCGCTGTCGGCGGGCCTCACCCACGAGCTGAACAACCCGGCCGCGGCGGCCGTGCGGGCGACCTCCGCGCTGCGGGAACGGGTGGCCGGGATGCGCCACAAGCTGGGTGCCATCGCGTCCGGGGCGTACCGGCGCGAGACGCTGGAGTCGCTGGTCGAGCTCCAGGAGCGGACGGCCGAACAGGTCGCCAAGGCGACCCCGCTCAGCCCGCTGGAAGCGGCCGACCGGGAGGACGAGCTGACGGACTGGCTCGACGACCACGGCATCGCGGGCGGCTGGCAGCTCGCCCCGAACTTCGTGCAGGCCGGGCTCGACACCGCGTGGCTGGACCAGGTCGCGGCGGCCGTCGACGAGCACACCCTCGAGGGGGCGGTGCGCTGGCTCAACTACACGGTCGAGACCGAGCTGCTGATGAACGAGATCGAGGACTCCACGACCCGGATCAGCCAGCTCGTCGACGCGGCGAAGCAGTACTCGCAGCTGGACCGGGCCCCCTACCAGAACGCCGATGTGCACGAACTCCTCGACAGCACGCTGCTGATGCTGTCCGGGAAGATCGGGGAGCGCATCCGGGTGGTGAAGGAGTACGACCGCACGCTGCCGAGGATCCCCGCCTACCCGGGCGAGCTGAACCAGGTGTGGACGAACCTCATCGACAACGCGGTCGCGGCGATCAACGACACCGGCGGCGAGGGCACGCTGACGGTACGCACGGCCCGCGACGAGCGTGATCAGCTGCTCGTCGAGTTCCGCGACACGGGACCGGGCATCCCGCCCGCCATCCGCGGCCGTATCTTCGACCCGTTCTTCACCACCAAGCCCGTCGGGCAGGGCACCGGGCTGGGCCTCGACATCTCCTGGCGGATCGTCGTCAACAAACACCACGGGCACATCGAGGTCCACTCGGCACCCGGCGACACCCGCTTCCAGGTCCTGCTGCCGCTGACGGCGCCCGCACCGGACCTGGACCTCACCCTCGCCCCGGAAGCCGACGCCCCCGCATCCGACGATCCCGAGGAGACGTCATGAGCCTGCCCACCGGGATCGATCCCGCCGTGCCGCCCAGCGGAGCCGGCTGCGTGGAGTGCGACGCCGCCGGCGGCTGGTGGTTCCACCTGCGGCGCTGCGCCCAGTGCGGGCACATCGGCTGCTGCGACTCCTCCCCCGCGAAGCACGCCACCGCGCACGCCGCGGCCGCCGGGCACCCCTTCGTCCAGAGCTACGAGCCCGGCGAGACCTGGTTCTGGAACTACGAGACGTCCGAGATGTACGAGTCGGGCCCCGACCTGGCGCCACCCCACAGCCACCCAGCGGACCAGCCGGCCCCGGGGCCCGCGGGCCGGCTGGGT
>NZ_LIQX01000080.1 GCF_001418475.1 Streptomyces ossamyceticus
GGGCGATCCCTGGCATCAGCGAGCGCATGCTCTCCGACCGCCTCACGGAGCTCGCCGGTGCCGGCCTCGTCCTGCGCGAGGTCAACGAGGGGCCGCCCCTGCGGGTCACCTACCGCCTGACGGACGCCGGCGCCGCGCTGGACCCGGCGCTCCAGGAGCTCGCCGCGTGGGCGAAGGTCCATCTGCCGCGGAGTTGGCCTTGTGCGGGGGCGGGGCGGGAGTAGGACGTCGGGCGGTGTGGCTCGGTGAGATGTGGTGCGGTGCGCCGTGGTGCAGTGCGGTGCGGCGCCGTGCGATGCGGTGCGGTTCTCGGCTGGGGCCGGGAGGCGAGGCCGTGGAGTGAGGCCCTGTGGGGTGAGGCCGACACGGCGCGCTGGTGGGGACGGGGTTCTCGGGGTTATCCACAGGCGGGAAGGCAGTCGCGGCGGAGTTGTCCACAGGGTCTGACGCGTTTCGGCCACCGGCTGTACCGTCATCACGAGTTGATGTTCGTGCGGGGACATGTGCGGGGGAGGCGGTCGCTGTGATCGAAGACGGTGTGACGGCGTCGGGGACCGAGTCGGGGACGGCGGCGGCCGAGTCCGAGTCCGAGTCCGAGTCCGAGGGCCGGGCGGGGCAGGAGCGGGTGCCGTGGGTGCCCGGGTTCGCACGGTGGCCCTCGCAGGGATCGCCCAAGGAGGAGGGCAAGGCTCTGCGTGAGCGGGTGCCGCGCAGCACGCACGCGGACCTGACCCTCACCACCGACCGGCCTGACGCGGTGACGGCGGTCGAGGAGTCCAACCGTGGCCGCATCGCCGCGCTCACCCCGATAAGGGTCGGCCGGATGGCCGCCACCCCGTTCGCTTTCCTGCGCGGCTCGGCCGGCCTCATGGCCCACGACCTCGCCCGTACGACGATGACCGGCATCGGCACCCAGATCTGCGGCGACGCCCACGCGGCGAACTTCGGCCTCTACGGGGACGCCCGCGGCGGGCTCGTCATCGACCTCAACGACTTCGACGAGACCGTGCACGGCCCCTGGGAGTGGGACCTCAAGCGCCTCGCCACTTCGCTCGTGCTCGCCGGACGTGAGGCGGGCGCGGACGAGGACACCTGTCGCAAGGCGGCGCTCGACACGACCGGCGCCTACCGGCGCACGATGCGGCTCCTCGCCAAGCTCCCCGCCCTCGACGCGTGGAACGCCATCGCCGACGAGGAACTCGTCTCGCACACCGACGCGCACGACCTGCTCGGCACGCTGGAACGGGTCTCGGAGAAGGCGCGGGCCAATACGAGCGGACGCTTCGCGGCCAAGTCGACCGAGGCGGTGGAGGGCGGCGGGCGTCGCTTTGTGGACGCCCCGCCGGTGCTGCGCCGGGTGAACGACGCCGAGGCCGCGGTGGTCGCCGCCTCCCTGGAGCAGTACCTGACCACGCTCTCGGAGGACCGCCACCCGTTGCTCGCCCATTACGCCGTGCACGATGTGGCGTTCCGCGTGGTCGGCACCGGCAGCGTCGGCACCCGCTCGTACGTCGTGCTGCTTCTGGACCATCGGGGCGAGCCGCTCGTGCTTCAGGTGAAGGAGGCCCGCCCTTCCGCGCTGGAACCGCATCTCGCGACGGCCGGTTTCGACGTTCCGACCGTGGCTCACGAGGGCCGCCGTGTGGTCCTCGGCCAGAAGCGCATGCAGGTGGTCAGCGACAGCCTGCTGGGCTGGACGACCGTGGACGATCACCCCTTCCAGGTGCGCCAGTTCCGCAACCGCAAGGGCAGCGTCGACCCCGCGGCCCTCGCGGCCGACCAGGTCGACGACTACGGCCGGATGACCGGCGCCCTGCTGGCCCGTGCCCACGCACACAACGCCGACCCCCGGCTGATCGCCGGCTACTGCGGCAAGAACGAGGAGCTCGACGAGGCCGTCGCGACGTTCGCCGTCACCTACGCCGACCGCACGGAGGCGGACCACGCGGACCTGGTGGCGGCGATACGGGCCGGACGGATCGAGGCCGAGGCCGGGGTGTGACGTGGGCCGGGGCCGGGGTGCGACGAGAGCTGGGGCGACAGGGTTCGGCGAGCGGTAGCGGGTGTGGTCGGTTCGGGTTGATTCTCGCTCGGAGGGTGCGGTCGGCTCGGGTCGGTTCCTGGCTTGGGCTCGAGGCTGACTCTTCGGTCGGTTCTCAGTTTTCGGTTCTCGGTTCGGTCGGGGCGGCGGGAGCTGTCCGAGTTCGTCGTTCCCGGTCGGGCGGGGTGCCTTCGGGCGGGCTCGGTGGCGCTCGGAGTCGTGGCCTAGGCTGGGTCGGGTGACGAGCCCGGAAGCCGATCAGACCCAGTCCGAGCACCCCGCCGAGCCCGTGGAGCCCGCTGGGGGCCTGGGGCAGGGCGAGGGCACCTCCGCCGAGGGCGCGGAGCCCTTGGAGGCCGGGGCGGGTTCCGCTTCAGCCCAGAGTGCGGCTCCGGCCGAGGGTTCCCCTTCGGTCGAGGGCGCGGCGGCCGGTGACGGCACCGGGGGCGAGCGGCCCGAGGAACGGCTGGAGCGGGCCGTGCGGGCGGCCGAGCAGGCATTGATCGAGTACGAGATCGCGGTGGAGACCTTCCGGGTCGAGGTGGAGAACTTCTCCCGGTTGCACCACCAGAAGCTCGGACCGATGTACGCCCGGCTCGACGAGCTCGACGCCCAGATCGCCGAGGCCAAGGCCGCACGGACCGGCGACCCCGAGGACGTGCGCAAGGCGCAGGAGGCGCGGGCGCGGGTCATGCCCATGCCGGGCGTGGAGGAGCTGTTCCACGGCTGGATGGACTCGGAGGGCCTGTTCCCGGAGGCCGCGGCCATGCTCACCGACCAGGCCGTGCGGCCTCCGGAGCGGGTGCGACCGAGCGACGAGGCCCGCCGGCTCTACCGCGAGCTGGTCCGCAAGGCTCACCCCGATCTGGCCCAGGACGACAAGGAGCGCGAGCGGCGCGACGCGTTCATATCGCGGGTCAACGCGGCCTACGGGCGGGGTGACGAGACGCTGCTGCGGGAGCTGTCGCAGGAGTGGGCCGCGGGCCCCGTGCCGGAGGAGCGCAGGCCCAGCCGCAGTGAGGAGCTCTACGCCCGCCTCGAATGGCTGGCCCAGCGCAAGGAACTGCTCACCCTGGTCGCCCGCGAGCTGGAGGAGGGTGCCATCGGTTCCATGCTCCGCATCGCCCCGGACGACCCCGACCGCCTCCTCGACGAGATCGCCGAACAGTTGCTTACGGAGGTCGCACAGCGGGAGGCGGAGCTGGCGGGGCTGCTCGGCGAGGGCGGTCAGGTCGGTCAGGAGGGGCACGGTGGCCAGGACGGCCACGAGGGGCATGTCGGCCAAAGCGGTCAGGGCGGTCAGGAGGGCCCCTGACGGTCGGGGCGGTCAGGGTGGCCACGCCGGGGAGGCCGGGCGGGGCCAGTAGACGGGGTACGGCGGCGGTGTGGGCGTGTGCGGTCGGGTAGCGTCGTAGGCATGCATTTCGGAGCTGGTGTGCCCACGGTCAAGGTCGGGGACCTCAAGGACGACGACTTCCTGCTCGACGTCCGGGAGGACGACGAGTGGCAGGCGGGTCATGCCGAAGGGGCGCTGCACATCCCGATCAGCGAGTTCGTCGCGCGGTACGGCGAGTTGACCGAGGCGGCGCCGCAGGACGGCAGGGTTCATGTGATCTGCCGTTCGGGCGGGCGTTCGGCGCAGGTCACCATGTACCTGGTCCAGCAGGGCATCGACGCCGTGAACGTGGACGGCGGGATGCAGGTCTGGGCGGCCGCCGGGCGGCCGGTGGTGGACGCCAAGGGCGAGAGCGGGTTCGTTCTCTAGGTTCGGAGAGTTTTCGAGGTTCAGGGGCGCGCGGCTTGTTTCGCGCGCCCCTTTGGTCGGTGTGCACGGCGCTCGGCCCAGCGGGTGGGCGGTGTTCAGCCCAGCGGGTGCGCTGCCAGTAGGTCGCCCAGGGACTCCTCGTGGGTCGCTTCCGGGCCTAGCGAGAGTTCGAGGTGCTTGGCCCAGGCGTGGTAGCGGTGCAGGGGGTAGTCGACGTCGGCTCCGAAGCCGCCGTGCAGGTGTTGCGCGGTCTGCACGACCCGCCGTACGCCCTCCGAGGCCCAGATCTTCGCCACGGCTACGTCCCCGGACGAGGGCAGGGCGCCTGTTGCTCCGGAGCTGATGCGCCAGGCGGCCTGCCACAGGGTGGCCTCCATGGCGCGGAGGTCGATGTACCGGTCGGCGGCTTGGACGGCGACGGCCTGGAACGAGGCGATCGGGTGCCCGAACTGCTCCCGCTTGCCGGTGTATTCACCGGTCATGGTGAGGACCCCCTCCCCCAGCCCGAGGGCGAGCGCACAGGTGCCGGTGGTCAGCAGTTCGCGAAGCCCTTCCCAGGCGCCGTCCGCGTCGATGACGTCCCGTGCGGCGATCCGGGCCGAGTCCAGCCGCAGCTCGGCGAGGCGCTCACCCGCCGTCGAGATCTGTTCGGCGAGGACCACGCCCTCGTGGACGCGGGGGACGACGGCGAGCAGGACGTTGTCGGTGCCGACCGGTGCCATGGCGGTGTGCTGGGCTGCGGTGAGCCCGGCGTCCCCGGCCACGGCCGTCGCCGGTACGACGATGTAGTCGGCGTTGTACGCCCAGGGCACCGCCGTCTGCACTCCGTCGAGGACCCACGCCCCGTCGGCGTCGCGCTGCGCGGTGACCGCCAGTTCGGCCGGGTCGTGGCCGGTGCGGCCGTGCGCGGCGACGCTCAGGACGACCTCGCCCCGGCCGATCCGGGTGAGCAGGTCGGTCCTCGCTTCCTCGCTGCCGTACGTCTGGATGGTCACGGCGGCCGCGCTGCTCTCCAGCAACGGCACCCGGGCCAGGACCTTCGCCGACTCGCGCAGCACCAGGCACAGCGCGATCGTGTCGAGCCCAGAGCCGCCGTAGGAGGGGTCCAGCAGGAGGCTGAGCAGGTCCGCGTCGGCCAGCCGCGTCCACAGGGCCCGGTCGAAGTCGTCGGCCACGGCCCCCGGAACGAGCGAAGGGCTCGGCACTCCGTCCGGTGCGACCCCGGCGAACACCGCCCTCGCCGCCTCGGCCGCCGCCTGCTGCTCCTCGGTGAAGGTGAAGTCCACGGTTCCGCCCTTCCATGTCGCCGATGACGGGGCGTCAAGATAGAACAGGTTCTAGAAGAAGGGAATGACGTGGCGGGACCGGAGAGGGGGTCGGCTGTGGGCCGGTGAGGTCCGGACTGTTCGGCTGCTCACGTTCGGCTGCGTCGGCTGCTCACCTCAATGGTGGAGCACTGCGCCGTAAGGTGTCCGAGGCTGTGGATAACCTCGTGGGTGCCGTGTGATCGGTGTGACGATGTGACTGCTGTGGCCACCGGGACTGTGCCGGATGCGCGCGGCTGAGTAAGTTCCGGTGGGGAAACGGACCGGGAGTGGGAATCGGGGAGCGGGGCGGAATGGACGCGTACGACGAGGTCTCGAACGCCCGGCGCGGGCCGGACGAGCCCGGGGGCTCCGCTTCCACAGGCCCCGGCTACGCATCCGTCGACGGTGGCGACGGCGACGCCGCCGACAAGGACGCCGACACACCTGCTCCCGCTTCCACACCTGTCCCGGAAACCGGCTCCGTATCGCAAACCGGCTCCGTCCCGGAAATCGGCTCCGTCCCGGATGGCGACTTCGCCCCGGATGCCGACTCTCCCTCGGTTGCCGGGTCCGACAGCGTCGCTCGCGCACCGGTTCCGGCTCGTGCTCCGGCGTGGGCTGCGCGGCAGAGTCCGCAGACCCAGCCCCTTCCGTACGCCCCGCACACCCCGCCGCCTTCGGACGACGCCCTCGCCTCGCCGCAGCCGCCGCCCCCCACCGCGTCCGGCATAGCCGCGCTCTCGCTGCCGTACCAGATCGTCGTGGCCCTCGTGCTGGCCGTCGTGGCCGTGGTGGCCTGTGTGCACGTCGGGATGGTGTTTCTGCATGTGGCGCCCTCGAACACGATGACGAAGCAGCACGGTCAGGCGGTGGACGACTGGGTGTACCCGGAGTTCGAGCAGAACTGGAAGCTGTTCGCGCCGAACCCGTTGCAGCAGAACATCGCCGTGCAGGTCAGGGCGGAGGTCCGCAAGCCGGGCGGCGGTTTCCGTGAGACCGGCTGGTACGACCTCTCCGCGCTGGACGGGGCTTCCATCGACGGCAACCTGATGCCCAGCCATACCGACCAGAACGAGCTGCGTCGGGCCTGGGACTTCTATGTCTCCACGCACGACACCGAGAACCGCGCGACGAGCTCACGCGGTGAGCTGTCCGAGCGCTATCTGCGCCGCATCGTGGTGATGCGCCTCGACCGTGAGCTCGACGGGGAGCGGGTCGGCGGCTCCGATGGGGCCGTCGAGCGGATACAGGTCCGGTCCCGTACCACCAATGTCCCGGCGCCCGAGTGGAGCGAGGAACAGGTGTCCGACAAGCCCGTCATCCGGGAGCTGTCCTGGTGGTCGGTGACCGACCGCGACCGCACGGAGGCGAGCGCCGAATGAGCTCCACGAATCCGGCCGGTCCCACCGCTGGCGCCGGCCCAAACGAAGGGACGCGTCCGGCGGGCGGGCCCCTGGCCCGTCTCACCGCTGTCATCGGCTCCGGGATCGCCCGCGTCACCGACAACGCGCTGGGCCCGTACCAGAGCGCGATCGTCCGGATCGGCTTCGCCGGGACCTGGCTGCTGTTCCTGCTGCGCGAGTTCCCGCACCGGCGTGAGCTGTACGGGCCGGACGGGCCGTGGAGCTGGGACCTCGCGCACGAGTTGATCGCGAGCAACGGCGCGTTCACGACCCTGATGTGGTCGGACGGCATGGTGTGGTTCGAGATCGTCTACGCCCTCGCCGTGCTGTCGAGCCTGATGCTGCTGCTCGGGTGGCGCACCCGCACCGCGAGCGTGCTGTTCATGGTGGGCGTGCTGTCGCTGCAGAACCGCAGCGTGTTCATGGGCGACGGCGGCGACAACGTCATCCACCTCATGGCGATCTATCTGGTCTTCCTCCGCTGCGGCCAAGCCTGGTCCCTGGATGCCCGGCGCGAACGGCGCACGCGCGAGCGCCTGGAGCGGGAGGGCTTGGAGCGGGAGGGGCTGGAGCAGGAGGCCGCGGTGCGGGCGGACCGGGTGGGCCCCCTCCTGTGGTGCGCGCTCGGCTTCGTGCTGCTCGTGGCGACGTTCGGCGGTCTGGTCCCCGGCGGCTTCGGGGGTGGCTGGCTGACCATCTTCTGGGGACTGTGGGTGGTGCACGGGGTGTGGTGGGCCGTGCACCGGATCGAGTCGGACATCCGGCCCCGCGTGCTGCTCGACATCGTCGGCAACCTCGCCCACAACGCCGCCCTGGTCGTGATCATGGCCGAGGCGTGTCTGATCTACGCGACCGCCGGCTGGTACAAGATCCAGGGCTCGCGCTGGCAGGACGGCACGGCCGTCTACTACCCGCTGCACCTGGACTACTTCTCGCCGTGGCCCGCGCTCTCCGACCTGATGACGTCGAGCGGCACCATGGTGATGCTGGTGACGTACGGGACGGTCATCGCGCAGGTCGCCTTCCCGTTCACGCTGTTCAACCGGCGCGTCAAGAACGTCCTGCTCGCGGTGATGATGACCGAGCACGCGGCGATCGCCCTCGTCCTCGGTCTGCCGTTCTTCTCACTCGCGATGATCGCCGCCGACGCCGTGTTCCTGCCGACATCGTTCCTGAAGCGTCTGGGCGGCTGGGCGGCACGCGCGCGTGACGGCGTGGTGCGTCGGATGCCGCTCGGGCGCGGCCGCGGCCGGCCTGGTCGGTCCGAGAAGGAGGCGCCATCTCCGGAGCAGGAGACGGCCGAGCAGGCGCACGTAGGCTTCACCGCATGAACGATCCGGTGAGCGCGGTATGAGCGCGCCCCAGGCGGGACCGGCACACGGGGACGGCGATCCGGTACGGACCTGGCGCCGTCTCGCCGACACCTCCGTCCTGCTCGACGGCTTCCACGCCCTCAAGCACGCCCTGCGCTTCGGGGCGGAGGTCCCGGTGGCGGTCGCCGTCGACCGGGCGGCTGCCCTGGCGCTCGCCGACGACCTGGCGCCGGACGTGCGGGAGCCGCTGACCGCGCTGCTCACCGAAGTGCCGGAGGAGACGTACCGCACGCTCGTGCCGCGCCCGCACCCCACGGCCGTCGCCGCCTTGGCCGTGCGCCCCGCGCGCGCGACCCATCTGGCGGCGCTCACGCACACCCCGCGCACCGCGCCCGTCGTCGTGCTCGACAACCCCCGCAATCTGGGCAACGCCGGGGCCGTGATCCGGCTGGCCGCCGGCTTCGGCGCGACCGGGGTGGTCACCACCGGCACGCTGGACCCGTGGCACCCCACGGTGGTGCGCGGCGGGGCCGGGCTGCACTTCGCGACCGCCGTGGAGCGGCTGGAGGTGGCCGACCTGCCGTCAGGCCCGCTCTTCGCCCTCGACCCCGAAGGGGACGACATCCGGGCCCTGAAGCTGCCGGACGACGCGCTGCTCGCCTTCGGCTCCGAGCGCAGCGGGCTCTCCGCCGAGCTGCGGGAGCGTGCCGACCATCTGGTGTCCCTACCGATGCGCCCCCAGGTGTCCAGCTACAACCTGGCGACGAGCGTGGCGATGACGCTCTACCACTGGAGCATCGGCGCGGTCTGAGCGCGGGCGCCCTCCGAGCGTCCGGGCGCCTTCTGGGCAAAGGCGCCTTCTGGGCAAAGGCGTCCTCCGGGCAAGGGCGCCGTCCGAGCACGGTGACCTCCGCGTGCGCGTGGCCCGTCCGAGCACACGTGGCCCGGTGCCCCCTGAGGGACACCGGGCCACAGGTCGAACGGGTGTGCGTTACGCCTCGCTGCGGATCTCGACCATCCGGAAGCGGTTGGCGACGAACGCCGCGTCGCACAGCGCCGCGTTGGCCGCCGGGTTGCCCCCGGAGCCGTGGAAGTCGGAGAACGCCGCGGTCTGGTTCACATAGACCCCGCCCGTGAGGTTCAGCGAAAGCTGCGCGCACTCCTCCAGACAGACTTCCTCGACAGCGCCCGCGACCTCGTCGGAGGTGGTGTACGCCCCGACGGTCATCGCGCCCTTGTCGGCGATGGTCCGCCGCAGCAGTTCGACGCCGTCCGTCGCCGAGTCGACGGCCACCGCGAAGGACACCGGCCCGAAGCACTCGCTCATGTACGCGGCCTCGTCGTCGGGCTTGGCGCCGTCGAGCTTCACGATCACCGGCGTACGGACGACGGCGTCCGGGAACTCCGGGTTGACGATCTCGCGGGAGGCGAGGGCGACCTCGCCGAGGCCGGCGGCGGCCTCCAGGCGGGCCTTCACATCGGGGTTGACGATCGCGCCGAGCAGGGCGTTCGCGCGGGCGTCGTCGCCGAGCAGACCGCCGACGGACCTCGCGAGGTCGGTGACGACCTCGTCGTAGGACTTGGCGCCCACGTCGGTGGTGATGCCGTCGCGGGGGATCAGCAGGTTCTGCGGGGTGGTGCACATCTGGCCGCTGTACAGGGACAGGGAGAAGGCCAGGTTGGAGAGCATGCCCTTGTAGTTGTCGGTCGACTCCACGAGAACCGTGTTGACGCCGGCCTTCTCCGTGTAGACCTGCGCCTGGCGGGCGTTGGCCTCCAGCCAGTCACCGAACGACGTCGAGCCCGTGTAGTCGATGATCCGGATCTCGGGGCGCGTGGCGAGGGTCTTGGCGATGCCCTCGCCGGGGCGCTCGGCGGCCAGCGCGACCAGGTTCGGGTCGAAGCCGGTCTCGGCGAGCACCTCGCGGGCCACCTGCACGGTGAGCGCGAGGGGCAGGACCCCGCGCGGGTGGGGCTTCACCAGGACCGCGTTGCCGGTGGCGAGGGAGGCGAACAGGCCCGGGTAGCCATTCCACGTCGGGAAGGTGTTGCAGCCGATGACCAGCGCGATGCCGCGCGGAACGGCCTTGAACCGCTTGTCCAGCTTGAGCGGGTCGCGCTTGCCCTGGGGCTTGGTCCACTCCGCCTCGTCCGGGGTGCGGACCTGCTCGGCGTAGGCGTAGGCGACCGCCTCCAGGCCCCGGTCCTGCGCGTGCGGGCCGCCGGCCTGGAACGCCATCATGAACGCCTGGCCGCTGGTGTGCATGACGGCGTGGGCGAACTCATGGGTGCGGTCACTGATCCGCTTGAGGATCTCCAGGCACACCACCGCGCGCGCCTGTGCGCCTGCGTCGCGCCACGCGCGCTGGCCGGCCTTCATGGCGGGCAGCAGCGTGTCGACATCCGCGTGCGGGTAGGTGATGCCCAGTTCGATGCCGTACGGGGAGGTCTCGCCGCCCACCCAGTCGTCGGTGCCGGGCTGGTCGAGGTCGAGGCGGGTGCCGAGCAGCGCGTCGAAGGCGGCCTTGCCCTCGGCCATGCCCAGGCTGCCGTTCTCGCCGTACGCCTTGGGGTGCTCGGGGTGGGGTGACCAGTACGCGCGGGTGCGGATCGCTTCCAACGCCTGGTCGAGCGTGGGCCGGTGCTTGGCGATCAGGTCGTGCGCGGACAGTTCGGCGGCCATGCGTGACCAACTCCTCACGTCAGGGACTCTGCGTCGAGGCCTGACCTGGGCAGCGACAGGAGGACAGAGTTAGAGTAACCGAACGATCGGTCGGGACAAGGGGGTCCGCCGCATCTGTGGACAACCCCGTGCGGGAGGATCGCGCACATGACAGGACTCGACCTCAGCAGCCCCGTGGCCGTCGTCGGCACCGGCACCATGGGCCAGGGCATCGCCCAGGTCGCGCTGGTCGCCGGCCATTCCGTACGCCTGTACGACGCCATGCCCGGCCGCGCCCAGGAGGCGGCCGAGGCGATCGGCGCCCGGCTCGACCGCCTCGTGGCGAAGGACCGCCTGGCCGCCGGCGACCGCGACGCCGCCCGCGCCCGGCTGCACCCCGCGCGGGACCTCGCCGACCTCGCGGACTGCGCCCTCGTCGTCGAGGCCGTCCTGGAGCGCCTCGATGTGAAGCAGGAGCTGTTCCGGGCACTGGAGGACGTCGTCGACGACGACTGCCTGCTCGCCACCAACACCTCCTCCCTGTCCGTCACGGCCATCGGCGGCGCCCTGCGCAACCCCGGACGCTTCGTCGGCCTGCACTTCTTCAATCCGGCGCCACTGCTGCCGCTGGTGGAGGTCGTCTCCGGGTTCGCCACGGACGTCACGTCCGCCACGCGCGCGTACGAGATGGCCCGCGCCTGGGGCAAGACGCCGGTCGCCTGCGCCGACACGCCCGGCTTCATCGTCAACCGCATCGCACGGCCGTTCTACGCGGAGGCTTTCGCGGTGTACGAGTCGCAGGCCGCCGACCCCGCGACCATCGACGCGGTGCTGCGGGAATGCGGCGGCTTCCGGATGGGCGCCTTCGAGCTGACCGATCTCATCGGGCAGGACGTCAACGAGTCCGTCACCCATTCCGTGTGGCAGGCGTTCTTCCAGGACATCCGGTTCACGCCCTCGCTGGCCCAGCGGCGGCTCGTCGAGTCCGGCCGGCTCGGCCGCAAGACGGGCCAGGGCTGGTACGACCACGCGGACGGCGCCGAGCGCCCCGAGCCGCACACCGCCGAACCCGCCCGGGCGCCCTCGTACGTCGTCGTCGAGGGTGACCTGGGGCCCGCCTCCGACCTGCTCGCGCTGATCCGGGAGGCCGGCATCGGGGTGCGCGAGGAGGACGAGGACCACGGCACGCGGCTGGTCCTGCCGAGCGGCGGGCAGCTGGCCCTCGCGGACGGGCAGACCTCCGTGGAGTTCCGCGACGTCGTCTACTTCGACCTGGCGCTCGACTACCGGCGGGCCACCCGGATCGCCCTGTCGGCGTCCCAGGACACCTCGTCGCAGACGCTCACCGAGGCCATCGGGCTCTTCCAGGCCCTCGGCAAGGACGTCAGCGTCATCGGGGACGCCCCGGGCATGATCGTCGCCCGCACGGTGGCCCGGATCGTCGATCTCGCGCACGACGCGGTGGCCAAGGGAGTGGCGACGGAGGAGGACATCGACACCGCGATGCGGCTCGGCGTCAACTACCCGCTCGGACCCTTCGAATGGGGCCGCAAGCTGGGCCGGAACTGGGCGTACGCCCTCCTCGACGACCTGCATCTGCGCGACCCCTCCGGGCGCTACGCGCCGTCCCTCGCGCTGTACCGCCACGCCTACGCCTCCGACAAGCGGGAGGGGACCTCCTCATGACCACCGCCAAGCGCGACACGTACACCCCGGAAACGCTCCTCTCCGTCGCCGTGCAGGTCTTCAACGAGCGTGGCTACGACGGCACGTCCATGGAGCATCTCTCCCGGGCGGCCGGGATCTCCAAGTCGTCGATATACCACCACGTCAGCGGCAAGGAGGAGCTGCTGCGGCGGGCGGTGAGCCGGGCGCTGGACGAGCTGTTCGGGATCCTCGACGAGGAACCCGCGCGCGTGGGGCGGGCCGTTCAGCGGCTGGAGCACGTGGTGCGGCGCATGGTCGAGGTCCTCATCGGTGAGCTGCCGTACGTGACGCTGCTGCTGCGGGTGCGCGGCAACACCGACACCGAGCGCTGGGCGCTGGAGCGGCGCCGCGACTTCGACCACCGGGTCGCCGAGCTGCTGAAGGCCGCGGCCGCCGACGGGGACGTGCGCGGGGACGTGGAGATGCGGCTGGCGACCCGGCTGGTCTTTGGGATGATCAACTCGATCGTGGAGTGGTACCGGCCGGACGGGCGCGGGATGGGCCAGCGCGAGGTGTCCGAAGCGGTGGCGCATCTGGTCTTCTCGGGGCTGCGCGCCCAGCAGGACTGACCGACTGACCTCATTCGGCCGGATTTCACCACCGTATGTCGATCGCGCGCCCGATGTATCAGGGCATGCGCCCGGGGTGTGTACCTGAGGGTGTGCGCCCGTGAGTGTGCCCGGAGGTGTGTGCCGGTCAGCCCTCCGGCTCGACGTGCTCCTCCTCGAAGACCAGCAGCGTGCGGGTGCTCAGGACCTCCGGGATGCCCTGGATCTTGGTGAGGACGACCTCGCGCAGGGCTCTGTTGTCCGCCGTGTGCACCAGGAGCAGGACGTCGAAGTCGCCGCCCACCAGGGCGATGTGGGCGGCGCCGGGGAGTAGGCGCAGTTGTTCGCGGACGGTGCGCCAGGAGTTCTGCACGATCTTCAGCGTGATGTAGGCGGACGTGCCCTTTCCGGCGCGTTCGTGGTTCACACGCGCCCCGAAACCGCGGATCACGCCGTCCTCGATGAGGCGGTTGATGCGGGCGTAGGCGTTGGCCCGGGACACATGGACCCGTTCGGCGACGGACCGTATCGACGCGCGGCCGTCGGCCTGGAGCATGCGCAGGATGTCCTGATCTATGGCGTCCAGCGGTCTGGGGGGCGGCAGGGCCGGGCCGTGCTCCGGCGGCTCGGCCATTTGTTCAGGTGCCATGTGCCCCCGCCTCTCTGCCATGGACGTGTTGCGATCATTTGAGGCTGTGCAGAACCGTTTGTCCACAGCCTTGGGGTGCCTGTAGCCAAAATGCGTCATCGACCGAACAATCGGTAGGTGAGACGTGTCACAACCGTGCCGCGTCCCCGAGCCACTCCCACGAGGAGGTGCCGTATGACGGTCATGGAGCAGCGGGGTGCGTACCATCCGACACCGCCCCCCGCCTGGCAGCCCCGCACCGACCCCGCGCCCCTGCTGCCCGACGAGCGTCCGTACCGCGTACTCGGTACCGACTCGGCGGCTGACGTCGACCCCGCGCTGCTGCGCCGCCTCTACGCGGAGCTGGTGCGGGGTCGGCGGTACAACACGCAGGCCACGGCCCTGACCAAACAGGGCAGGCTCGCGGTGTACCCGTCCAGCACCGGCCAGGAGGCCTGCGAGGTCGCCGCCGCGCTCGTCCTCGAGGAGCGCGACTGGCTCTTCCCGAGCTACCGCGACACCCTCGCCGCCGTCGCCCGCGGCCTCGACCCCGTGCAGGCACTCACGCTGCTGCGCGGTGACTGGCACACCGGCTACGACCCGCGCGAGCACCGCGTCGCGCCCCTGTGCACCCCGCTCGCCACCCAGCTCCCGCACGCCGTGGGTCTCGCGCACGCCGCCCGCCTCAAGGGCGACGACGTGGTCGCGCTCGCCCTGGTGGGCGACGGCGGCACCAGCGAGGGCGACTTCCACGAGGCGCTCAACTTCGCCGCCGTCTGGCAGGCCCCGGTCGTCTTCCTCGTCCAGAACAACGGCTTCGCGATCTCCGTGCCGCTGGAGAAGCAGACCGCCGCCCCGTCCCTCGCCCACAAGGCCGTCGGCTACGGCATGCCGGGCCGCCTGGTCGACGGCAACGACGCGGCCGCCGTGCACCAGGTGCTCGCCGAGGCCGTGGCCCACGCCCGCGCGGGCGGCGGCCCCACCCTGGTCGAGGCGGTGACGTACCGCATCGACGCCCACACCAACGCCGACGACGCCACCCGCTACCGCGGCGACGCCGAGGTGGAGACCTGGCGCGCGCACGACCCGATCACGCTCCTGGAGCGCGAGCTGACCGAGCGCGACCTCATCGACGAGGCCGGCATCCAGGCCGCCCGCGACGCCGCCGAGACGATGGCCGCCGATCTGCGCGAGCGCATGAACCAGGACCCCGTGCTCGACCCCATGGACCTCTTCGCCCATGTGTACGCCGAGCCCACCCCCCAACTGCGCGAGCAGGAGGCCCTGCTGCGGGCCGAGCTGGCGGCGGAAGAAGAAGGGGCGCACTGATGACCACCGTCGCTCTCAAGCCCGCCACCATGGCGCAGGCGCTCACCCGGGCCCTCCGGGACGCCATGACCGCCGACCCGACGGTGCACGTCATGGGCGAGGACGTCGGCACCCTCGGCGGGGTCTTCCGGGTCACCGACGGACTCGCGAAGGAGTTCGGCGAGGACCGGGTCATCGACACCCCGCTCGCCGAGGCGGGCATCCTCGGCACGGCCGTCGGCATGGCGATGTACGGGCTCCGGCCGGTCGTGGAGATGCAGTTCGACGCGTTCGCCTACCCGGCGTTCGAGCAGCTCATCAGCCATGTCGCCCGCATGCGCAACCGCACGCGCGGCGCCATGCCGCTGCCGATCACCATCCGGGTCCCCTACGGCGGCGGCATCGGCGGCGTCGAGCACCACAGTGACTCCTCCGAGGCGTACTACATCGCGACTCCGGGTCTCCACGTCGTCACCCCCGCCACCGTCGCCGACGCCTACGGGCTGCTGCGTGCCGCCATCGCCTCCGACGACCCCGTCGTCGTCCTGGAGCCCAAGCGCCTGTACTGGTCGAAGGACTCCTGGAACCCCGAGGAACCGCAGGCCGTCGAGCCGATCGGCCGCGCGGTCGTGCGCCGCGCGGGCCGCAGCGCCACGCTCATCACCTACGGGCCGTCCGTGCCCGTCTGCATGGAGGCCGCCGAGGCGGCCACGGCCGAGGGCTGGGACCTCGAAGTCGTCGACCTGCGCTCGCTGGTGCCCTTCGACGACGAGACGGTCGCTGCGTCCGTACGGCGCACCGGGCGGGCCGTCGTCGTCCATGAGTCCAGTGGCTTCGGCGGGCCGGGCGGCGAGATCGCGGCACGGGTCACCGAGCGCTGCTTCCACCACCTGGAGGCGCCCGTGCTGCGCGTCGCCGGGTTCGACATCCCGTACCCGCCGCCGATGCTGGAGCGGCACCACCTGCCCGGCGTCGACCGGATCCTCGACGCGGTCGGGCGTCTGCAGTGGGAGGCGGAGAACTGATGGCACAGGTCCTGGAGTTCAAGCTGCCCGACCTCGGTGAGGGGCTCACCGAGGCGGAGATCGTCCGCTGGCTGGTCCAGGTCGGCGATGTCGTCGCCATCGACCAGCCCGTCGTCGAGGTCGAGACGGCCAAGGCGATGGTCGAGGTGCCGTGCCCCTACGGCGGTGTCGTCACCGCCCGCTTCGGCGAGGAGGGCACGGAACTGCCCGTCGGGGCGCCGCTGTTGACGGTGGCGGTGGGAGCACCCGTCGTCGGCGGGTCCACGGGCTCCTCGGGAGCCGCGGGTGCCGTACAGGGGGCGGAATCCGCGGGGAAGGCCGAGGGCTCCGGGAACGTGCTGGTGGGATACGGCACTTCGGAGGCGCCGAAGCGCCGCAGGAGGGTTCGGCCGACGCCTCCGGCGGGTCCGACGCCTCCGGCGGGTCCGACGCCTCCGGCGGGTCCGACGACCCCGGCGGGTCGGACGACCCCGGCCAGTCCGGTGGCTCCGACGACCTCGACCCGGGCGACCGCTCCGGCGGCTTCGGCGGGGGCCGCCGGCGCGGCGGTGAACGGTGGGATGACCGCCGTGGTCGCCGAAAGGGCGCTCGCCGACGCCACTCAGCTCGCGTCCGACCTGGTGCGCGACGACGGTCCCGTGCCCGTGATCTCCCCCCTCGTCCGCCGTCTCGCCCGCGAGAACGGGCTCGACCTGCGGAAACTGCATGGATCGGGCCCCGACGGACTGATCCTGCGGGCCGATGTGGAGAAGGCCCTGCGGGCCGGCACCGCCGGTGCCACGACGTCGCCGGCCGCCCCCACGGCCGTCGCGCAGCCTGCCCCGGTGTCCGCCGGTGTGCCCGTCGCGGTGCCCGCGCGGGCCGAGAGCGGCGCCGGTACCCGTGTCCCGCTGCGGGGTGTGCGCGGTGCCGTCGCCGACAAGCTGTCCCGGAGCCGGCGCGAGATCCCGGACGCCACCTGCTGGGTGGACGCCGACGCGACGGAACTGATGAACGCCCGCGCGGCCATGAACGCGGCCGGCGGCCCGAAGATCTCCCTCCTCGCGCTGCTCGCCCGGATCTGCACCGCCGCGCTGGCCCGTTTCCCGGAGCTCAACTCGACGGTCGACCTGGAGGCCCGCGAGATCGTGCGCCTCGACCAGGTGCACCTCGGGTTCGCCGCGCAGACCGAACGAGGGCTCGTCGTGCCCGTGGTGCGGGACGCCCACGCGAGGGACGCGGAGTTGCTCAGCGCGGAGTTCGCCCGGCTCACCGAGGCCGCGCGGACCGGGACGCTCACCCCCGCCCAGCTCACTGGTGGCACCTTCACGCTGAACAACTACGGCGTGTTCGGCGTCGACGGCTCCACGCCGATCATCAACCACCCCGAGGCGGCCATGCTCGGCGTCGGCCGTATCGTCCCGAAGCCATGGGTCCACCAGGGCGAGTTGGCGGTACGGCAGGTCGTACAGCTCTCTCTCACCTTCGACCACCGGGTGTGCGACGGCGGTACGGCGGGTGGCTTCCTACGCTATGTCGCGGACTGCGTCGAACAGCCGGCGGTGCTGCTGCGCACGCTCTGACCTCGTACGTCGCCCGGTCCAAGGCCGCCGACCCCGCCTCCGGCGTCGGCGGCCCCCGCCGTCGTCCCACGGGTCTTGCGGTGCCGACTTTCGCGAGCGGCCATGATCGCCCGGCGTTCCCGGGCATCGCCTGGCCTCCCTTGCCCTCGCTTCACATCCCCCGGGCATCACCGGCATCACCGGGCGTCCCCGCGTTCCCTGTGATCGCCGGGGCCCTCATACTCGGGGGATGACCGCGTACGAGTCGCCGGACGGCCCCGGTACCGAGGCGTACGACGCCGTCGTGCTCGCAGGGGGCGCCGCCCGGCGGCTCGGCGGCGCGGACAAGCCCGGGGTGCGCGTCGGCGGACGGGCCCTGCTCGACCGGGTGCTGGCCGCCTGCGCGGGGGCCCGGACGACCGTCGTCGTCGCCGACCCCCGGCCCGCCGCCCGTCCCGTGCTGTGGGCCCGCGAGGAACCCCCCGGTGGCGGCCCTCTCGCCGCGCTGGACGCTGGGCTCCGCCGCACCACCGCCCCGTATGTCGTCGTCCTCTCCGCCGACCTGCCCTTCCTCGCCGAGGAGACGGTACGGCGGCTGCTCGACACC
>NZ_LIQX01000800.1:0-613 GCF_001418475.1 Streptomyces ossamyceticus
CGGCGGTGTGGGGGCGGGCGTTCGCCGAGGACGACCCGGAGAACCACGCGCGCGCCAAGGAGTACGGGATTGTCATGGGCACGTCTCACGAGGCGCCCATGATGCGGGGCATCGAGGAGTGGAACCGCCATGCCGTGCCGGCGGTCAGGGACTCCTCAGGGAAGATCGTGACCCCCGGCCGCGACCCCTACGGGGGCACCGGGGAGTGGTCGTACCGGCGCAACGCCGAGGCCGTCCGGGCCTACTGGCGGGACGGTATCCGGCGCATGGTCGACGAGGACTTCGAGGGCGTCGTCACCCTGGGGATGCGGGGGAACGGCGACACGAGCCTGCCCGACGGCGACGGCATCGAGCTGATGACGGAGATCATCGCGACGCAGCGCCGGATCATCGAGGAGGTGACCGGCAGGCCGGCGGACGAGACCCCGCAGGTGTGGACCCTCTACAAGGAGGTCCAGCGGTACTGGGACCGGGGCCTCAGGGCGCCGGACGACGTCACGGTCGTGCTGACGGACGACAACTGGGGGAACATCCGTAAGCATCCCGACCCAAGGGAGCCCCGACCCGGGGGCTACGGGTTGTACTACCACTTCGACTATGTGGGCGTCGGCCG
>NZ_LIQX01000800.1:625-1495 GCF_001418475.1 Streptomyces ossamyceticus
CTGTGGGTGGCGAACGTCGGCGACCTGAAGGGGAACGAGCTGCCCACCGAGTTCTTCCTGAACTACGCCTGGAGGCCCGGCCGTTGGGGGTTGGAGAACCTGGAGGAGTGGGAGCGGGGGTTCGCCCGGCAGAACTTCGGCGGGCGGTTCGCCGACGAGATCGCCGAGGTGCTGAGCGCGTACGGGCAGTTGCAGGCCCGCCGTAAGCCCGAGCTGCTGAACCGGAGGATCACCCTCGACCCGTCGAAGGACCCGGCGAAGGACGAGGGGGCGATCGTCTACGACGACAAGGAGACGCCGTTCTTCTTCGGGCACCACGAGCTGGAGCGCGTCACCGAGGAGTGGGGCGCGCTGGCCCGGCGGGCGGAGCGGCTGGGGCGGAAGCTGCCGGCCGGTGTCCAGGACGCGTGGTTCGAGCTGGTGGGCTACCCGGTGCTGGCGACGGCCAACCTGTACGGGTTACGGGAGGACGAGTTCAAGAACCTGCTGTACGCGCGGCAGGGACGGGCGGCGACGAACGACCGGGCGGCCGCCGCGGAGGCGGGCCTGGCCAGGGACTTCGCCCTCGCCGACCGGTTCAACACGGGGGTCGCCGACGGGAAGTGGCGGGGCTTCCAGACCCAGCCGCACATCGGGTACGGCGACGTCGAACGCTACGGGCCCAACGCGGGATGGCAGCAGCCGGAGAAGGATCACCAGGCGCTGCCGGACGAGATCTTCCCCAAGGTGCGGCGGATCGAGGTTCCGGAGGCCGCGGAGCTGGGAGTCGCCGCCCCGGACGCGCCGCCCGGCCACCACGCCCCCCGGTCGTCCGCGCCGTCGACGGCGACTCCCAGCTCCGCGGCCTCCGGAACCTCGATCCGCCGCCCC
>NZ_LIQX01000801.1 GCF_001418475.1 Streptomyces ossamyceticus
CGAGCATGCGGTCCACCTCCTCCGCGCCGGGCCGCGCGAGCGGGTCCTTGACGAGCAGGGCGGTCAGTACGCCGGTCAGCGGGCCGGCCTGACGGGGCGGCGGGACGTCCTCGCTGAGCACCGCGGCGAGCGTGGCGAGCGTGCTGTCCCGGCGCAGGGGATGGTGGGCCTCGACGGCCACGTAGAGCATCATCGCCAGCGACCACAGGTCGGAGGCGGGACCGCCCTCCTTGCCGCTGACCCGCTCCGGCGCCATGTAGTCGGGCGAGCCGATTACGGAACCGGTGGCGGTGAGGCTGGTGGCCTCGCGGACGGCGGCGATCCCGAAGTCGGTGAGCACGGGGCGTCCGTCGGGGCGCAGCAGGACGTTCGCCGGCTTCACGTCACGGTGCTCGATGCCGACCGCGTGGGCGGCGCGCAGCGCGTCGAGCACCTCCCGGCCCATACGGGCCGCCTCGGACGGTTCCAGGCGGCCCCGGTCGAGGCGGTCCTGGAGCGAGCCGCCGGTGAGGAGCTCCATCACGATCCACGGGTAGGTGCCCTCGCCGCCGTCGACGATGTGGTGGATGGTGACGACGTTCGGATGGTGGACGCGGGCGAGGGCCCGGGCCTCCCTCAGGACGCGTTCACGCAGGGTGCGGGCGCCCTCCGGGTCGTACTCGGCGAGGCCGGGGTCCGGCGGGCGGACCTCCTTCACTGCGACCTCGCGGTGCAACGCCAGGTCGCGGGCGCGCCAGACCCATCCCATTCCCCCGCCGCCAAGCCGCCCGACGAGTTCGAAGCGGCCGTCGATCACCCGTCTACCGGGCTCCGTTCTGCTCATGCGGGGAGCCTAGACGGAGGCGACGACAACAAGGACGGTGAGTCCCGGTTCGTGAGGAATCGGAGATCAACGGCGAAGGGGAGAGGGAGACGGCTGAACACCGTCGCACGTCCGGGGTCTCCGCTCCCCCTCCCCCGCCGGAACCGTCCCCCGTGGCGGTTCCGGCGGTTTTGGCGGTGCCGGCGGGCCGTGGTCGACGGCCGCGATCCCGGCGCCTGCGTCAGGACAGGACGTTGACCGTGCCGATGTTGACGTAGCCGCCCAGCGCGGCCGCGCCGCCGGCCGGGGTGCGGTAGCCGAGGGAGGCGATCAGCGCGTAGGTGCCGCCCGGCTTGAGGTCGGTGAGCGTGGTCTGCTGGGAGTACCCGTCGGCGCCCGTGTGTTGCAGCAGTTGCGGCGGGGTCGTGAAGTCGTGGGTGCCGCCGATCTCGTCGACGCTCACGTGCACGGACCAGGCGCCTCCGATGAGCGGGACCAGGAAACCGGTCAGGTGCCACTCGGTCTGCACCTTGATGGCGGCGCCGTTCTTGACGACGTCGACGGGGCTGCCGTCCGGGTCGAGAACGACCGCGCTGATCCGGCCGTCGAGCGCGGTGGTCGGCACGGGAAGGGACTGGAAGGTTCCGGAGGTCATGTCTGCTCCTTGTGCTGGGCTGTCGTTCGACCTCCTCACCATGCGCGGACCGGCCGGGGGCCGTCGTGAGGCAGGGGTCCCGAGGCGGTCGGGCCCGGTGCCCGTGCCGGCCGGGACACGTCGGGCAGGACGCGTCGGGCGGGCGGCGGGTCAGTCGCCCAGTCCGGAGTCGCGGGCCTTGGCCACGGTCGCCGCCCGGGTGGTGGTGCCGAGTTTGTTCATGATGGCGGACACATGGTTGCGGACGGTCTTCTCCGCGAGGTACATGGTGCGGGCGATCTGGTGGTTGCCCTGGCCGCGGGCCACGAGTTCGAGGATCTCCCGTTCCCTGCCGGTGAGTTCGGGGAAGACCTGGGCGGCGTACGCGCGCTGCGACTGGGTGAAGAAGGCGCTGATGCGCTGGGCGACGGCCCGGCCGTAGACGGCGTTGCCGGACGCGACGACCAGTACGGCGCGGACGATCTCGGTACGGTCGGCTCCCTTGAGGAGGTAGCCGCGGGCTCCGGCGCGCAGGGCTCCCATGAGGGTCTGGTCGTCCTCGTGCATGGTGAGCACGAGCACGGCGAGGTCGGGTTGTGCGGTGAGGAGTTCGCGGATGGCCGCGGTGCCGTCGAGGTGGGGCATGGCCAGGTCGGTGAGGACGACGTCCGGCTGGGTGCGTTCGACGGCGGCCAGGAGTTCGCGGCCGTCGGCGGCTTCGGCGACGATGTCGACGCCCTGTTCCCCGGCGAGGGCGGCGACGAGACCGAAGCGGTACAGGGGGTGGTCGTCGGCGACGACGACACGGACGGCGGTCGCGGTGGTCATGGTGCCTCCAGGGGCAGTACGGCGGTGAGCACGGTCCCGCGGGCGCCCGGCCGGACGGTCAGGCTGCCGCCCCGGGCCTCGGCGCGGCGGCGCATCGACGTCAGTCCCACTCCGGGGACGAGCCGGGGCGGCAGGCCCCGGCCGTCGTCGGTGACCGTGAGGTGCAGGGTGTGGTCGCTGACGGTCAGGCGGACGAAGGCGCGGTCCGCGTCCGCGTGGCGGGCGACGTTGGTCAGTGCCTCGGTGACGATGCGGTAGGCGGAGCTCTCGACGGCGGGTGGCAGGTGCGGCAGTTCGGGGGCCTCGATGTCGATGGTGAGCGCGGGGGTGAGGGTGCGCGCGTATCTGCGGGTGGCCTCCAGGAGACTCATGCGGTCCAGGGCGTCCGGGCGCAGGTCGTCGATGATGCGCCGGATCTCGCCCACCGCGCCGGGCACTTCGTCGCGCAGGCGGTCCAGCAGGAGGCGGGCGGCGGCGGTGTCACCGCGGTCCAGGCTGTCGGCGGTGGCCTGGAGGCCGAGGCCCATGCCGGCCAGGGACGGGCCGAGACCGTCGTGGAGGTCCTGCCGGAGCCGGTCGCGTTCGAGTCGGGTCGCCTCGATGACCTGGTCGCGGTGGGCGGCGACCAGATCGGTGAGTTCGAGGGCGCGGGCGATCACGGCGACCTGCTGCGCCAAAGCCTCCAGCAGCCGCAGGTCGTCCCGCCCGTACGGCTCGCCGGGCGCGCGGTCGGCGACGGTGAGCGTGCCGAGGGGGCGGCCGGCCAGCCTCAGCGGCAGGGTGAGGCCCGGTGCCGGTGGGGGGCCGGCGGTGGCGCGGACCGCTCCGTCCGGGCCGGTGAGACGGACCGAGGGGGCCCGGACCGCGTGCCGGACCACGTCGAGCGCGCCGGGCAGCAGTTCCTCCTCGTCCCCGTACGCCACGCGGTCACCGAGGCGGGCCAGGGCCCGCAGGGGGTCACGGCGGGCGCCGTAGATCCACCAGTCCACCGCCTGTTGCAGCCGGTCGCGGGCCGGGGTCAGGGCGACGGCGACCACCGCGGCGGCCAGGACGCCCGGCAGGGGGCTCGGTTCCCAGAGAGTGCCGATCGCGGCGGTCGTGAGGAGGTACAGGGCGGCCACCACGGTCGTCAGGAGCCCGTAGACCAGGCCGCGACGCAGGACGGCCTCGATGCCCAGCATGCGGTAGCGGAGCACCCCGACGGCCACGGCGGCGGGTACGAGCACGGCCAGGGCCGCGCGGACGAGCGGGCCGACGAAGAACGAGGTGCCCATGACGACGGTCAGCACGGACAGCATCCACGCCAACTGCTGGCGTTCGGGCGGCTCGGAGCGGACCAGGCGGCGCAGCGCGTGCACGGTGACGGCCAGGGCGCTCAAGCCGATCAGCAGGAGGCAGAGGGCGATCAGGGGGCCGAGGACGGCGGAGGGCAGGGCCACCGGTGGCGTGCGGCCGGGGACGATGTCGTCGTAGGCGTCGGGGTCGAACACGGCGGCCAGCGTCAGTGTGCCGATGCCGGCGGCCGCCGCGGCGATGGTCCACCGCAGCCACCTCGCGTCGAGGCGGCCGCCCGGGTACAGCGCCAGGACGACGGTGGGGAGCGCGAACAGGGACGGGACGTGCGCGCCGCCCGCCACGGCGGCCACGGCGGCGGCGCCCGGCCAGTCGCGGTCGGCGGTGGCCCCGTGGCTGCCGTACGCGGCGAGGCCGAGCTGCCAGGCGCCGGATCCACCGATGAGCAGGAACAGCCAGCCGAGCGGGTTGCGGGGGCGCAGCACGGTCAGTACCGCGCCGGCCGCCGCCCAGGACACCAACGCCGAGCCCATCAGGACGACTTCGGTGACGGGCTGCTCCTGACCGGGGACGGCGGGCAGCGCGGCCCGCGCCCATCCGGCGAGCGCCACCGCGATGACACTGCTCAGCACGACCGACCACACGACCACGCGCACAGCCACACCCCATTCTCCGGTCGCCGCCGCACGGACGACAGCGTTCCGGCGCCGCCCTCTCGGTGGCGTCGGGCGGGCCGTGCCGGGTGCGGCTCGCCGCCGGGGTCTGCCACCGACCTGTCGCTGTCCGAGTGGGGTCGGCCGGCGCGGCAGCCGCCGTGCGGGGCCGCCGTCGCCGTCCGCTGCCGGTGGCGAGGAGGGACCTCTCGTACCCCTTCCACCCGGCGGGGCCTGCCCGGCGGCCGTGGGGACACTGTGCGGCCCGTGGGGGGTGTGGGGCGTGGGGCCGCGGTCCCGGTC
>NZ_LIQX01000802.1:0-355 GCF_001418475.1 Streptomyces ossamyceticus
CCCCCGCGCTCGCGGCGGCGCTGTTGTCCGTCATCACCTACAACTGGCTGTTCACCGGTACCGTTCTCGGCTTCCTCGCGTCGGCCGCGCTGGTGGTCTCGGCCGTACTGCCCGAACGCGCGGCCCGCCCCGGGCCCGGGGGAGGTCGCCGCTCGGGCGTCCGCGGGTTCCTCGGCGTCCCCCGAGCATCACCGCCCGGTCCGGCACCCGGTCCAGCAGCCGCGGCAGCGCCAGCGCCACCACCATCGACCCGGCCCCGTACGCGCCGAGTGCCAGCGGCACGGCGCCCTCGGACAGGCCCAGCACATCGCGGACGTACACCACGGAGTTGACGGTGACCATCGCACCGGCCGCG
>NZ_LIQX01000802.1:376-894 GCF_001418475.1 Streptomyces ossamyceticus
GCGCGGCCGACGCGAGGAAGCCGAGAACGGTACCGGTGAACAGCCAGTTGTAGGTGATGACGGACAACAGCGCCGCCGCGAGCGCGGGGGAGAAGAGGCTCTCCAGGTCGTAGGCGAGGCGGGACATCGACAGCGCCCGTGTGTAGGCGCGCTCCTCGGGCAGCACGTCCGGGATCACGGCCTGGAACGTCGGCGTGAACACCGCGGACGCCGACTGGAGGAGGAACACCAGGACGTACACCTGCCACACCGAGTCCACGAACGGCAGGAACACCGCGACGCCGGNNGTCACCATGAGCGCCCGGCGTGGCAGCCGGTCCGCGATCGCGCCGACGGCCGGGGCGACCGCCACGTACGCCACCATCTTGATCGCCAGCGCGGTGCCCAGCACGGACCCGGCGGCGGCGCCCGCCAGATCGTACGCCAGCAGCCCCAGGGCGACGGTCGCCAGACCCGTACCCACCAGCGCGATGACCTGGGCGGCGAACAGATGCCGATAGGTGCGGTGACGCAGGACG
>NZ_LIQX01000802.1:927-1237 GCF_001418475.1 Streptomyces ossamyceticus
TGCGCACATGATGGTCCCGGAGTCGTGGTCGCGACCGGCACGATCGGCCCACGGCCCGGCCGATGGCTCTAGGCTGGCCTCATGCCAGAACGCCACGCCGTGTCACCTGCACCCGGTGCGCATCTGCGCGCTCCCGACAGCGCGCGGCTCACCGAGGCGACCGGGGTGTTCGCGATGCTCTCGGACGTCACCCGGCTGCATCTGCTGTGGCTCCTCGCGCAGGGCGAGTCCGACGTCGGATCCCTGGCCGAACGCTGCGACGCGTCCCGGACCGCGGTCAGCCAGCACCTCGCGAAGCTGCGGCTCGCGG
>NZ_LIQX01000802.1:1252-1484 GCF_001418475.1 Streptomyces ossamyceticus
CCCGGAGAGGGCTTCAGACGGGGTCGATGGACCCCAGGGTGGGGACGACCTCCTCGATGGAGCCGTCGGCCGCGAACACCAGCCGGTCCAGGGTCGATTCGCGGTGCGTGCCGTCGCCGCGCGGCGTTCCGGGGCCGGGAACCGCGAAGCGGTGGTAGCAGATGAACCAGTCGTCGGTGCCGGGGACGTTCACGACGGTGTGATGGCCGGTGGCGAGGATCCCGTACTCGGG
>NZ_LIQX01000803.1 GCF_001418475.1 Streptomyces ossamyceticus
ATGTTGCCGAGTTTCGCCTCCAAGGAGGCGAAACTCGGCAACATCGCCTACGAGATGACCCTCTTCGCCAACCGCGCCGGAGCCGCGCTCACCCCGCAACTGGTGATGGAGCTGAAGAACAGTGTCGGCGCCCCCGTGGTCGGCTGACCCATCCCGCGAGGCAGGAGGTCGTCATGGTGGCCGGTGGACGAGAACCACAGGAGACAGAAGAAGGGACGTGGGACGAGGAGGAGGCCGCGGTCGGCCGCGCTCCCGCGGTCCGACCGTTCCTGCTGACCGCCGGCCGGGTGTCGGGGGGAGGCGCGGCGGCACCGATCCCGATCGAGACGCAGATCGTGTCGACGGCGGCCGGGCTCACCGTCCTCGGCAAACTCGCCTTCGAGCACCACGACATCGTCGCCGCCTGCCGACGGCCGCAGTCGGTCGCGGAACTGGCCGCCCGCCTGCGCCTGCACCTCAACGTCGTCCGAGTGCTCGCCGAGGACCTGTGTGCCGCAGGGCACCTGGCGATCTACGTGCCGCACGCCCGGGCCGCCCAGGACATCTCCGTACTGCGAAGGGTTATCAATGGTCTCCGTGCCGTCCCCGACTCACGGGGCACACTCCGCGACAGTGGTTGAACAGCCGCCGCTGCCGGTCAAGCTGGTCATCGCCGGCGGCTTCGGGGTCGGCAAGACCACCACCGTGGGGTCGATCTCCGAGATACGCCCTCTCACCACCGAGGCCGCGATCACCGAGGTGGCCGCGGGCGTGGACGACCTCACGCACACGCCCGACAAGACCACCACCACCGTCGCCATGGACTTTGGCTGCATCACCCTCGACCCGACCCTGAAGCTGTACCTGTTCGGCACACCGGGCCAGGACCGCTTCGGCTTCATGTGGGACGACATCGTCGACGGCGCGGTCGGCGCCCTGGTCATCGTCGACACCCGCCGCCTCGACGACTGCTACGCGGCCGTGGACTACTTCGAACACAAGCGCATCCCGTTCGCGGTCGCCGTCAACGCCTTCGACGGAGAGGTCGAACACGACCTGGACGAGGTGCGATGGGCACTGGACATCGCCGACCACGTACCGCTGACCGTGTTCGACGCCCGCCGGACCGGCTCGGTACGCGACGCGCTGCTCGTCGTACTCGACGTCGCACTGTCCCGCGCCCGAGCGGCCGCGGCGACCTGACGGTGAGGGGGAGGCGGCCTACGGTTCGACGATGTGCCGCAGATAGGCGTGCGGGTCGGCGAGATAGCGCCGCCAGTGGTCCACGATGCCGAGCTCCTGCCAGGCCACCCTGCGCATGCCGTGCTCGCCGACCTCGATGATGTCCGCGCCCGGCAGGGCGGTGAGCAAGGGGGAGTGCGTGGCACAGACGACCTGGCCGCCCTCCTTGGCCAACCGGTCTAGGTGCCCGATCAGCTCCAGGCACGAGGAGAAGGAGAGCGCGGCCTCCGGCTCGTCTAGAACATAGAGCCCCGGGTCGAGGAACTTCCCGCGGAGCGCCGCGAGAAAGCCCTCACCATGGCTGACCGAGTCCGGCGAGAAACCCTCCCGGTCCAGGGCGTCCCAGGCGGTCTCGGCCCGCA
>NZ_LIQX01000804.1 GCF_001418475.1 Streptomyces ossamyceticus
GCCTACCCTCCGCCGACGTCGATACCCGGCCCCGGCGCCCCCTTCGCTCCGCAGGACCCGGCAGCCCACGCCTACACCTCCCACCTGCCCGGCGCGATGAGTGGCGCCCCCGTGCCGCCCCCTCCGATCAGCCCCGACGGACCAGGGCAGTTCCCGTACGGCTATGCGCCGTACCCGGGTGGCGGCCCCGGCCCGGCCGGGCACACGCACACCTCCGGTTACGGCTGGCCCCTCATGCCGCCCCCGCCGAGCAACGGGATGGGCATCGCCTCGATGGTGCTCGGGATCTGCGCGGCCACGCTGTTCTGCATGTGGCCGCTGGCGATCCTGCTGGGCGTGATGGCGGTGATCTTCGGCATCATCGGCCGCGCCAAGGCGAGCCGGGGCGAGGCGACCAACCCCGGGCACGCGCTGGCCGGGATCATCTGCGGCATCGCCGGCTTCCTCATGGGCATCGGCTTCTTCGTCCTGATCGTCGTAGCACCGGACGGCACGGACGAGTCGGACACCGACGTCTTCGACGACGGCTACGACACTTCCCTGTCCCTGGTCCTACCGACCGAGAACGCCCCACCGCCGCTCGCCCGCTCAAGACTTCTCGGCACCCGGTGAATGATCAGCAGTCGGCATGGCTGGAGTGGGTGAAGGGGCTGCCTCCGACGCAGGGGGCTGCCGCGGAGTGGTTGCGCGTCCAGTTCGGTGTCCTCGGCGTGGCTGATCCCGTCGACCTGATCAAGTCCGAGGTCCTGGAGGATCTTCCGCAGCTCGCCCGTTTCGTGCTGTTGCGCAGTCTGTGGCGGGGCGCGATCGACGCCTGGTCGGAACCGGGTTCGCTCGATCAGCTGCCCGCCGCCCAACGCCTTCTGGCCGCCGGAGCGGATGAGGAGGACCTTGTGCGCCTGGTTCGAGCCGTCGCCTATGAGGCGGTGTTCGTGACGCTCGACGAACTGGACACCGGCACGGAGGTGAACGCGACGGGTGTGGATGCCGGCTGGGTCGTCATGGAATCGGGCGCGGACGGATCCCCGACCGGGCGAACCCTGGCGGGCCTGCACGAGGATCTGCTGACCATGGACCCCGGCGGGCGTGAGGGAGCCGACCTCTGGGAATGAGACGGGGCGGGACGCATCAGCACGGCAGGGCCGGAGAGCTCTGAGCGGGTTCACGGGTCCGGGACATCGTCCCAGGGGTGTTGTACAGGCCGCCGCGTCTACGCCCCGGTTACCCCTCCTCCCCCCGCAGCAGCCGCTCCCGTGCCTCCATCAGGGCGAAGCCCAGCAGGTTGGGGCCGCGCCATTTCGTGGGGTCCATCGCGCGTTCGTCGTCCGCCGCGAGGCCGATGCCCCAGACGCGGTCCAGGGGGCTGGCCTCGACGAGGACGCGGCCCGTCGTGCCCAGCAGCCAGGCCCGCAGGTCGTCGTGCGCGGCGAACTTGTGGACGCTGCCCTCGACGACGATGCCGAAGCGCTCCCGCTCCCACAGGGCCTCGTCGAAGCCGCGTACCAGGCGCCCCACCTTCTTCGCCATCGCCGGGCTCGACGCCGCGACGGCCTTGCGCTCCGCCTCCACGTCGCCGAACAGCCGGGCCTTGGACGCCATCATCCAGTGCTCCGCCGTCGCGTACTCCACGCCGTCCACCGTGAACGGCGACGGCCACCACTGACTCAGACAGCTCGGCCCCACCCGGCCGTCGGGCCGCGGACGGTGCCCCCAGAAGTGCAGGTACTTGACCCTCGCCCCCGCCTGGACCTCGCTGACCAGCGCGTCCCAAGAATCGATCTTCAGCATGCCGACGAGTGTGGCACCCGCCACTGACACTCCGTCCTCGATTTTCGCCTGCGACTGGACACCTGGTCGACAGATTCCGTCGCGTAACCAAAAGGCAACAACGGAATCACTTGTTGATGCCCCATCCCTCTGTCAGGATCGGCACTCAAATCGAGCTGGAGCTACGCCACCCGCCCCCGGAACACAGGGGGACAAGGCGGAGGAGAGCGACATGCAGAACCCGGGCACCGCCACCCCGGACCGATTCCCCGTGCAGGAACGCTTCGCGGCGGGCGCGCAGTACATCGCCGGCCGCCTCACGAAGGGCACGTCGGGTCACACCCACGCGGTCGTCGACCCCGCCACCGGTGACGAGGTCCTCACCTACGAGCTGGCCGGCACCGACGACGTGGACGCGGCCGTCGCCGCCGCCCGCCGCGCTTTCCCCGGCTGGGCCGCGGCCACGCCCGGGGACCGGTCCGACGCGCTGCACCGGTTCGCCGCCGTGCTCGCCGACCGGGCCGAGGAGTTCGCCCGCGCCGAGTCGCTCCAGTGCGGGAAGCCGCTGAAGCTCACCCGTGAGTTCGACGTCCCCGGCACCATCGACAACACCGCCTTCTTCGCGGGCGCGGCCCGGCACCTCCAGGGCCAGTCGGCCGGCGAGTACTCCGGGGACCACACCTCGTACGTGCGGCGTGAGCCCATCGGTGTCGTCGGCTCCATCGCCCCCTGGAACTACCCTCTCCAGATGGCCGCCTGGAAGATCCTCCCGGCGGTCGCCGCGGGCAACACGATCGTCCTGAAGCCCGCCGAGCTGACCCCGCTCACCTCGCTGCTGTTCGCGCAGGCCGCCACCGACGCCGGAATCCCAGACGGTGTGATCAACATCGTCACCGGCACCGGCAGGGTGGCCGGCGAGCACCTCGTCGGGCACCCCGATGTGGCCATGACGTCCTTCACCGGGTCCACCGCCGTCGGCAAACGGGTCGCCGAGATCGCCACGGCCACCGTCAAGCGGCTCCACCTGGAACTCGGCGGCAAGGCACCCTTCGTCGTCTTCGACGACGCGGACCTCGACGCCGCCGTGCACGGCGCCGTCGCCGGCGCCCTCATCAACACCGGGCAGGACTGCACGGCCGCCACGCGCGCGTACATCCAGCGTCCCCTCTACGAGGCGTTCGTCGAGCGCACGGCCGCCCTCATGGAGACCGTCCGGCTGGGCGACCCCTTCGCGCCCGGCACCGACCTCGGGCCGCTGATCTCACACGTCCAGCGCGACCGGGTCGCCGCCTTCGTCGACCGGGCCCGCGGGTACGCGCGCGTGGTCGCCGGCGGTCAGGCACCGCAGGGGGATCTCGGGAAGGGCGCGTACTATCGTCCGACCCTCGTCGCCGACGCCGCGCAGGACAGCGAGATCGTCCAGTCGGAGATCTTCGGCCCCGTCCTCGTCGTCCTGCCCTTCGACAGCGACGACGAAGGCATCAGCCTGGCCAACGACACCCCGTACGGGCTCGCCGCCTCCGCGTGGACGCGCGACGTGTACCGGGCGGGCCGTGCGACACGGGAGATCAAGGCCGGGTGCGTGTGGGTCAACGACCACATTCCGATCATCAGCGAGATGCCGCACGGCGGCTCCAAGGCGTCCGGCTTCGGCAAGGACATGTCGGCGTACTCGTTCGAGGAGTACACGCAGATCAAGCACGTCATGTTCGACAATACGGCGGTGGCCAGGAAGGACTGGCACCGCACGATCTTCGGGGACCGCTAGTCAGACCGGGGACCGGCCGCCCGACCTCCGGCCGGTCCTCGCCACCCTCCCGAAAGGGCACCTCCCGAAAGGGCATCACGCGCATGGAGCAGTACGAGCCCGACCGCCTGTCCCCGGCCCAGGTGGCCGCCATGCGGCGCAGTCTCAGGAACGGCAGGGCCGCGCTGAGCCGCCGTTCGCTGCTGCGCGCCGGAACGGGCGGCGCGCTCGCCGTCGGCGCGCTCGGCACGCTGAGCGCCTGCGGCATCCCCGCGGCGAAGAACACCGCGGGCGTCTCGTCCGAGGACCACTCGGCCAAGGAGAAGGAGATCGCCTTCTCCAACTGGACCGAGTACATGGACGTCGACGACAGCGGCAAGCACCACCCGAGCCTCGACGCGTTCACGAGGCGCACCGGCATCAAGGTCAAGTACACCGAGGACATCAACGACAACGTCGAGTTCTTCGGCAAGATCAAGCCGCAGCTCGCCGCCGGTCAGGCCACCGGTCGTGACCTCATCTGCGTCACGGACTGGCTGGCGGCCCGGCTGATCCGCTTCGGGTGGGTGCAGAAACTGGACCCGTCCAACCTGCCGCACGCCTTCATGAACCTCTCCCAGCAGTTCCGCAGCCCGGACTGGGACCCGGGGCGGGCCTACTCCTACCCCTGGCAGGGCATCTCGACCGTCATCGCCTACAACAAGAAGGCCCTCGACGGCGAGGAGGTCAAGTCGGTCTCCGACATGCTCGACAACCCCAAGCTGAAGGGCCGCATAGGCTTCCTCTCCGAGATGCGCGACAGCATCGGGATGACCCTGCTCGACATGGGCAAGGACCCGGCGAAGTTCTCCGACGACGACTACGACGCGGCGATCGCCCGCCTTCAGAAGGCCGTCGACCAGGGTCAGATCCGCCGCTTCACCGGCAACGACTACACCTCCGACCTGACCAAGGGCGACCTGGCGGCCTGTGTCGCGTGGGCCGGTGACGTCGTCCAGCTCAAGGCCGACACCCCGGACGTCGACTTCGTCATCCCCGACAGCGGCTACATGACCTCGACCGACAACCTGCTGATCCCGAACAAGGCCCGCCACAAGACCAACGCCGAACGGCTCATCGACTACTACTACGAGCCGAAGCCGGCCGCCGAACTCGCCGCGTACATCAACTACGTGTGCCCCGTCGACGGTGTGAAGGCGGAGCTGGCCAAGATCGACGAGGACGCGGCGAACAATCCGCTGATCATCCCCGACGCCGCCATGGCGGCCAAGTCCCACGCCTTCCGCTCCCTCTCCCAGAAGGAAGAGACGGCGTACGAAGAGAAGTTCGCGAAGCTGACGGGGGCGTGACGAGGACCATGAAGACCACACAGAACAGCAGCGGTGACGTCCGCCTCACCGGCATCGGCAAGACCTACGGCTCCTTCACCGCCGTGCACCCGCTCGACCTGACCGTGCCGGAAGGTTCCTTCTTCGCCCTCCTCGGCGCCTCCGGCTGCGGCAAGACCACCACGCTGCGCATGATCGCGGGCCTGGAGGAGCCGTCCCAGGGGACGGTGTCGCTGGGCGAGCAGGACGTGACGCACCTCCCGCCGTACAAGCGGCCGGTGAACACCGTCTTCCAGTCGTACGCCCTCTTCCCGCACCTCGACATCTTCGAGAACGTCGCCTTCGGACTGCGCCGGCGGGGCCTCAAGAGCGTGAAGAAGCAGGTCGACGAGATGCTGGACCTGGTCCAGCTCGGCGAGCAGGCGCGCAAGAAGCCGCACCAGCTCTCGGGCGGCCAGCAGCAGCGCGTCGCTGTCGCCCGCGCTCTGATCAACCACCCCAAGGTGCTGCTCCTCGACGAGCCGCTCGGCGCCCTCGACCTCAAGCTGCGCCGCCAGATGCAGCTGGAGCTGAAGCGCATCCAGACCGAGGTCGGGATCACGTTCATCCACGTCACGCACGACCAGGAGGAGGCCATGACCATGGCCGACACGGTCGCCGTGATGAACGGCGGCCGGGTCGAGCAGCTCGGCTCCCCGGCCGACCTGTACGAGAACCCGAAGACCACCTTCGTCGCCAACTTCCTCGGTACCTCCAACCTCATCGAGGCCGAGGTCGACTCCAGGAGCGGTGAGGAGATCGTGCTGAAGGCGGGCGACGGCAAGCTCGTCCTGCCCGAGGCACGATGTGCGGCGCCCGCCACCACCGGCGGCAAGGTGCTCGTCGGCATCCGCCCCGAGAAGATCACGCTCACGCACGCGGACGACGCGGGCGAGATCCCGGTCGGCCGCAACCGCATCACCGGGAAGATCGCCGCGACCAGCTTCATCGGCGTCTCCACGCAGTACGTCATCGACAGCTCGGTCTGCCCCGACTTCGAGGTGTACGTCCAGAACATCGACCGCGACGCCCGACTCGTTCCCGGCGCCGACGTCGTCCTGCACTGGAGCCCGGCCCACACTTTCGGCCTTGATGCCGCCCAGTCCCTGCTTGCGGGGACAGCGGGCTCCGCCGGTGTCGAAGAGGGGGCGGCCCTGTGATGTCGACCCTCGCCGAGGCCGAGGCGCCGCCGCCCCTCGCCCCCGTCCCTACGGCGAAGCCGCCCCGCAGAAGGGGCCGCTGGACGCCGTATCTGCTCCTCGCACCCGGTCTGATCTGGCTGCTCGTGTTCTTCGCGATGCCGATGGTCTACCAGGCCTCCACGTCCGTGCAGACGGGCTCCCTGGAGGAGGGCTACCGGGTCACCTGGCACTTCGCGACCTACTGGGACGCGCTCGGCGAGTACTACCCGCAGTTCCTGCGCTCAGTGCTCTACGCCGGCACGGCGACGTTCCTGTGCCTGCTCCTGGGCTACCCGCTGGCGTATCTGATCGCGTTCCGCGCGGGGCGCTGGCGCAATCTGATCCTGATCCTGGTGATCGCGCCGTTCTTCACCAGCTTCCTGATCCGCACCCTCGCCTGGAAGACGATCCTCGCGGACGGCGGACCGGTGGTCGGCGTCCTCAACTCGCTGCACGTCCTCGACGTCACCAGCTGGCTCGGCCTCACGGCGGGTGACCGGGTGCTGGCCACGCCGCTCGCGGTGGTCTGCGGCCTCACGTACAACTTCCTGCCGTTCATGATCCTGCCGCTCTACACCTCGCTGGAGCGCATCGACGGGCGGCTGCACGAGGCGGCGGGCGACCTCTACGCGACCCCGTTCACCACCTTCCGCAAGGTCACCTTCCCGCTGTCCATGCCCGGTGTCGTCTCCGGCACCCTGCTGACGTTCATCCCCGCCAGCGGCGACTACGTGAACGCCGAACTCCTCGGCTCCACCAACACCCAGATGATCGGCAACGTCATCCAGAGCCAGTTCCTGAGGATTCTCGACTATCCGACGGCGGCTGCCCTCTCGTTCATCCTCATGGCCGCGATCCTCATCATGGTCACGGTATACATTCGCAGGTCCGGGACGGAGGATCTGGTTTAAATGGCCTTCCTGAACTGGCTCAAGCGGCATCTCGTGGTCATCGCGGGACTGCTCACCCTCGGATATCTCCTCCTGCCCAATGTCGTGGTCACGGTCTTCTCCTTCAACCAGCCGAAGGGCCGCTTCAACTACGAGTGGCAGGAATTCTCCACGGCCGCCTGGACCGACCCGTGCGGCGTCGCCGACCTGTGCGGCTCGCTCTCGCTCAGCCTCCAGCTCGCCGCCTGGGCGACCCTCGGCGCCACCGTCCTCGGCACCCTGATCGCCTTCGCGCTGGTCCGCTACCGGTTCCGCGCGCGGGGCGCCGTCAACTCGCTGATCTTCCTGCCGATGGCGATGCCCGAGGTCGTGATGGCCGCCTCGCTCCTCACTCTGTTCCTCAACCTGGGTGCTCAGCTCGGTTTCTGGACGATCCTCATCGCCCACATCATGTTCTGCCTCAGCTTCGTCGTCGTCGCTGTCAAGGCGCGCGTGATGTCGATGGACCCGCGACTGGAGGAGGCCGCGCGGGACCTGTACGCCGGCCCCGTCCAGACCTTCCTGCGCGTCACCCTGCCGATCGCCGCCCCCGGTATCGCGGCGGGCGCGCTCCTCGCCTTCGCGCTCTCCTTCGACGATTTCATCATCACCAATTTCAACGCGGGCTCGACCGTCACCTTCCCCATGTTCGTCTGGGGTTCGGCACAGCGTGGAACGCCCGTCCAGATCAATGTCATCGGTACGGCCATGTTCCTGATCGCCGTACTGTTCGTGGTGGCCGGAATGGTCGTCACGAACCGCAGAAAGCGACAGAAGGCATAACGCCGCCCGTCGGAATTCTCGTAGGGAGTTGAAATCATGGCCCCAAGCGCCATGAACCGCTGGACCAAGTCTCTCTCCGACGCACAGCCGGTCCCGTACTGGCTCGAAGACCCCGGCAAGCCCCACCCCGAGCCCGCCCTCACCGGCGCCGAGACCTGCGACCTGCTGGTCGTCGGCGGTGGCTACAGCGGACTGTGGACCGCGCTCATCGCCACG
>NZ_LIQX01000805.1 GCF_001418475.1 Streptomyces ossamyceticus
GTCTGGGGACGGCGGTGCGGGAGGGGGCCGCGTCGGTGACCCAGCTGGACATCTATCCGCTGCCGGAGGCGGAGCGGGACGAGGACGTCGAGCCATGGCCGACGTATCCGAAGATCTACCGGCTCTCGGCAGCGCACGAGGAGGCGCGCGATCTGGGCACCGCGCCGGCCGCGGACGCGGACGCGCGGCTGTTCGCGGCGTCCACGCTCCGCTTCACGGGGGACGAGGCAGGTCATGTGCGCGGGCTGCACCTGGTCGAGGTGGACGAGCGGCGCCGGCCGCGGCCGGGCACCGGGCGGACCCTCCCCGCCGACCTCGTCCTGCTCGCTCTCGGCTTCTCCGGCCCCGACCGCCACGACGGGTTGATCGACCAGTTGGGGCTGGCGGTCGAACCGCGGGGCACGATCGCCCGCGGGCCGGACTTCGAGACCAACGTGCCCGGTGTGTACGCGGCCGGGGACGCCGCCCGGGGGCAGTCCCTCATCGTCTGGGCGATCGCCGAGGGTCGGGCGGTGGCCGCCGCGGTGGACCGCCGGCTCACCGGCGCGGAACGACTGCCGACGCCGATAGGACCGTACGACCGACCGATGACGGCGTGACGCGGGCGGCTCCGCTGGCTCGCCGCCGGCTCCGAGCGTTGGTCGGTGCCCGCCGGCTCTAGCGTTCGTCCGTGCCCGCCCTCTTTCCCGTCGCCAGGGCTATCCGGTTCCACGTGTTGATGGTGAGGATCAGGGCCAGGACGCGGGCCAGTTCCGCGTCGTCGAAATGGGCGGCGGCCTCGGCGTAGACGTCGTCGGGGACGCCTCGCTCGGCGACGAGGGTGACCGCTTCGGTGAGGGCGAGGGCCGCCTGTTCGCGCGGGGTGAAGAAGTGCCGGGCCTCGCGCCACACCGGGACCATGTGGAGGCGGTCCTCGCTCTCGCCGGCCTTGCGGGCGTCGTTGGTGTGCATGTGCAGGCAGTAGGCGCAGTGGTTGAGGTGGGAGGCGCGGATCTGGATCAGTTCGACGAGGGCGGGGTCGAGGCCCTCGCGGGCCGCCGCGTCGAAGCCGATGAGCGCACGGAAGACGGGCCGGGCCGCCTTGGCGAAGTCGACGCGGCGGGGCCGGGGCGCGGTGCTCGCCGACGCGTCCGTGCCCGTGTTCGTGCTCGTGTTCGTGCTCGTGCTCGCGTTCGTCGTCATGACCATGAATCTAGGTGCCGGAAAGACCTGTCGTAGGGTGCATTTCCATGGAGGATTCGTGGGTCAATTCCGCGGAGAGGATCGGTGCCGATCTTCATCTGGAGCTGTCCGCCGCCGGGGGCCGGCGCGCCGCGCTCATCCGGGCCCTGCGGGACGCGGTTCGCGGCGGACGGCTGGCGCCCGGCACTCGGTTGCCTCCGTACCGCTCGCTCGCGGCGGATCTCGGGGTCGCGCGGAACACGGTCGCCGACGCGTACGCGGAGCTCGTCGCCGAGGGGTGGCTGACGGCGCGGCAGGGCTCGGGCACCCGAGTCGCGGAGCGGGCGGCACCGCTGGACGCGTCCGCTCGCGTCCCGAAGAAGGTGCCCGCACGCGCGCGTGGGCCCCGGCACGATCTGCGGCAGGGCACTCCGGACGCGTCGTCGTTCCCGCGGGCGGCCTGGGCGGCGTCGTACCGCAGGGCGCTGGCGCAGGCGCCCAACGACGCGTTCGGACCCGGCGATCCGGCGGGCCGGATCGAGTTGCGCGAGGCGCTCGCCGAGTATCTGGCACGCGCGCGTGGGGTGCGCACCGAGCCCTCTCGGATCGTGATCTGTTCGGGCTTCGCCCACGCCCTGCGGCTGCTCTTCCACAGTGACGTCAGCGGCCCGGGTCACGGACGGGTGCTGCGGGGCCCGCTGGCCGTCGAGTCGTACGGCCTCGGTTTCCACCGGGAACTGTTGACCGCGGCGTCCGTACGGACCGTTCCGCTGCCGCTGGACGACGACGGGGCGCGGGTCGACGGGCTGGACCGGGAGCGGGCCGTGCTGCTCACGCCCGCGCACCAGTTCCCGACCGGCGGGCCGCTGCATCCGTCCCGCAGGGCTGCCGTCGTCGACTGGGCACGCGCGCGTGGCGGGGTGGTGCTGGAGGACGACTACGACGGGGAGTTCCGCTACGACCGCAAGCCCGTCGGTGCCGTGCAGGGGCTGGATCCCGAGCGGGTCGTGCACATCGGTTCGGTCAGCAAGAGCCTGTCGCCGGCGTTGCGGCTGGGCTGGATGGTGCTGCCGGAGCGGTACGTCGACGCCACGCTGGTGGCGAAGGGCGAGCGGGAGGCGTGGGCGAGCGCCCCGGACCAGCTGGCGCTGGCGGACTTCATCGTCTCGGGGTCGTACGACCGTCATGTGCGGCGGATGCGGCAGCGGTACCGGGCGCGGCGGGACCGGCTGGTGGCCGCCCTCGACGCGCAGGCGCCGCACATCGAGGTCACCGGGATCGCGGCCGGGCTGCACGCGGTGCTGCGGCTGCCGCCGGGCACCGAGCGGTCCGTGGTGCGGGCGGCGACCTGGCAGGGCATCGCGCTCGACGGGCTGGCCGAGTTCCGGCATCCGCGAGCGACCGGCAAGGACGCGCCGGACGGCCTGGTCGTGGGGTACGCGACGCCCCCGGAGCACACGTACGCCGCGGCGGTGGAGGCGCTGTGCGGGGTGCTGCCACCGGAGTGAACGCTCCGGCCGCGCGCCCCGGCGCCCGGCCCCTTTCGATGGAGCCGGGGAGGCACGGAGGCTCGATGGAAGCAGGGGGGAACGGAGGCATGTCACGATGGCACATAACGCGTATTCGACAATAAATCAACCCCGGTGGGACCATGGCCTCAGGAGGTACGGCACCGCTGCCGGCACCGCATGACAACTCGGCGGTGACCTGCCCCCATCCTTCGTTCCGTCGTCAGGCGTAGGGCCCCTCCCGCC
>NZ_LIQX01000806.1:0-1295 GCF_001418475.1 Streptomyces ossamyceticus
TTCCGCCTCGGCCTCGTACGGCACGAGCTGGAACGGGCCGGGTTCGACGTCGAACTGTTCGCCCTGCCCGAGTTCGGGCCACGCCCCGACGGCAGCCCACGCTGCCGGATGGTCGTGGCCACCCGCCCGCACACCCCCGGCCACCGGGCCGCGCGGTAGCGGCCGCGACGCCTGGTCGGAGGGCTGGACGGCAGCGGCCGCTACCGCGCGGCCCGGTGGCCGGGGGTGTGCGGGCGGGTGGCCACGACCATCCGGCAGCGTGGGCTGCCGTCGGGGCGTGGCCCGAACTCGGGCAGGGCGAACAGTTCGACGTCGAACCCGGCCCGTTCCAGCTCGTGCCGTACGAGGCCGAGGCGGAACGGCCGGTAGTACATGACGAACGGCGGCCGCCAGACGGTGTTGCGGACCCGCATCGCCGCGTCGAAGCCGAGGGCCGCCCAGTACCAGGGCGACCGGGGCGGCGCGGGCGCCGGGAGCGGGAACGNNGAACGCCCCGAAGCTCACGGCCAGGTCGAAGACGGGCCCGAAGGGCAGCGCGAGGGCGTCGCCGCGCACCCAGGAGAGGCGGGGAGCCCCGGCGGCGGCACCGTCCCGATCACGGTCGCAGTCGCCGTCCCGATCGCCGTCGCGGCGGTCCCGATCGCGGTCTCGGTCGCCCGACCCCGCGGTGAGCCGGTCCCTGCCCACCGCCAGCATCCCGGCGCTGATGTCGACGCCGGTGGCGCTCTCCCGGCACAGCTCGCGGAGGACCTCCATGCCCGCGCCCGTGCCGCAGCACAGATCGAGGCCGTGGTCGAAGGGGCCCATCGCGGTCAGGGCCCGTTCCACCGCGTCGAGGATGCTGTCCGGCGTACGGAACGGGGTGTGGTCGAACTTCGGCGCGAGCAGGTCGTAGCCGTGTTCGACGGAGGAGAGTGCCTGAACGGCGAGTTCGCGGAGGCTGGGGCCTTGCGGGGTGAACATCGGTTCAGCTTAGGCCTTGGCTCGGGGCAGCGGACGGCGAGCACCCTCGCCTAGGGTCGACGGTATGACTTCGTTCCGTCCTGCCCCGACCTGGCTGGCCGACGCCGTCTTCTACCAGATCTACCCGCAGTCCTTCGCCGACTCCGACGCGGACGGCATCGGGGACTTCGCCGGCATCACCGAGAAACTCGATCATCTGTCCTGGCTGGGCGTCGACACCGTCTGGCTGAACCCGTGCTTCGTCTCGCCGTTCCGCGACGCGGGCTACGACGTCGCCGACTATCTGAACGTCGCCCCCCGCTACGGCTCGAACGACGACCTGGCGGCGCTCG
>NZ_LIQX01000806.1:1385-1931 GCF_001418475.1 Streptomyces ossamyceticus
GCACGATCATGGACCACTGGCTGGGCCTCGGCGTCTCGGGCTTCCGCGTCGACATGGCCGCGTCCCTGGTGAAGGACGACCCCGGCAGAACCGAGACCGCCCGTGTCTGGACGGAACTGCGGCACTGGCTGGACTCCGCCCACCCGGACGCCGTGCTCCTGGCCGAGTGGGGCGAGCCGGAGCTGTCGATCCCGGCGGGCTTCCACGCCGACTTCTTCCTGCACTTCGGCGGCCCCACCGACGGCCTGGCCCTCCGCTCGCTGTGGAGCAACGGCGAGGGCACCGTCAACGACACATGGGACCCCCTCGACTGCTTCTTCGACGCGGGCGGCAAGGGCTCACCCCGCCCTTTCGTCGAGGCATGGCAGCAGGCGTCCACGGCCGTCGACCGTACGGGCACGATCTCCCTGCCCACCGCCAACCACGACTTCTCCCGCCTCAACTGCGGCCAGGTCAGCTGGAAGGCGAAGGCGGCGGGGAGCTGTTCGGCCGTGCGGGGGCCGCAGTTGAGGCGGGAGAAGTCGTGGTTGGCGGTGGGCAGGGAGA
>NZ_LIQX01000807.1 GCF_001418475.1 Streptomyces ossamyceticus
CGGCGGCTTCGGGCCGGGCACGGGGCGCGGACCCGGGGCCGGCGCCGCGGGCTTCTCCGCGGCGGGCGGCTTCGGAGCCGCCGGACCCGGACGCGGGGCAGCCGGACGGGCGGCCTGCGTCGGAGAGGGGGCCGCCGGACGAGCCGGGGCGGCCTTGCGCGGGGCGGGCTTGCCGCCACCGCTGCCCTGCTGGAGGGCGTCAGTCAGCTTGCGTACTACAGGCGCCTCGATCGTCGAGGACGCCGAACGGACGAATTCACCGAGCTCTTGGAGCTTGGCCATGACGACCTTGCTCTCAACCCCGAACTCCTTGGCGAGTTCGTATACCCGGACCTTAGCCACTTCGCTCCTTTTAGGTCCGGGTTGACGCCGGACCGTCTCTACTTCATGGGCGTACTCATCGCGTGCTCATCGAGTGCTCATCGCAATCTCGACCTACTTCCAACTCGCGGGGTACCAGGGCCGCACGGAGGTTCCATGCGACGCGTCTTACTGTGTTGCCTGCTCGACGGTGAGGCGCAACGCCGCGCTGTCGAGCGGTCCCGGGGCACGGAGCGCCCGCGGGAACGCCCGGCGGCGAACCGCCAGGTCGAGACAGACCAGGGCGGGGTGGATGTACGCACCCCGGCCGGGCAGCGTACCGCGATGATCGGGGACACATTCGTCCTCGATCGCCACGACCCGCAGCAGCTCGGTCTTGGCCGCTCGTTGCCTACACCCCACACAGGTGCGCTCAGGGCATGCGTTGGCACGCGTCCGGCCAGACACTGCTAAGTCTACCTCCCCGCACCGACCTCACCCCTTTGGGGCAAGAATCGAACAGTTGCCGCGCATATAACTGACGTGATCTGAGCGACCTGCGGCTTGGATCTATTCCCGATCATGCGCCCGCCGGCCCTCCTCGGCTATTCGGACGGCTGCTCGGTGTCCGGGCGGATGTCGATGCGCCAGCCGGTGAGACGGGCGGCGAGGCGGGCGTTCTGGCCCTCCTTGCCGATCGCCAGCGACAGCTGGTAGTCGGGAACCGTGACCCGCGCGGAGCGGGCCGCGAGGTCCACCACCTCGACCTTGGAGACCCGGGCCGGGGAGAGGGCGTTGGCGACCATCTCGGCCGGGTCGTCGGACCAGTCGACGATGTCGATCTTCTCGCCGTTCAGCTCGCCCATGACATTGCGCACGCGGCCGCCCATGGGGCCGATGCAGGCGCCCTTGGCGTTCAGGCCCGAACGGGTGGACCTGACAGCGATCTTCGTGCGGTGACCGGCCTCACGTGCGATGGCGGCGATCTCGACGGAGCCGTCGGCGATCTCCGGCACCTCCAGGGCGAAGAGCTTCTTCACCAGATTGGGGTGTGTGCGCGAAAGGGTGACGGACGGACCGCGCACACCCTTCGCCACCCGAACGACGTACGACCTCAGTCGCATGCCGTGCGGGTACGTCTCGCCGGGGACCTGTTCCTGCACGGGCAGGATGGCCTCCAGCTTGCCGATGTCGACGAGCACGTTCTTCGGGTCGCGGCCCTGCTGGACCACACCGGTGACGATGTCGCCCTCGCGGCCGGCGTACTCGCCGAGCGTCGCGTCGTCCTCCGCGTCCCGCAGACGCTGGAGGATCACCTGCTTGGCGGTGGTGGCGGCGATGCGCCCGAAGTCCGACGGGGTGTCGTCGAACGCGCGTGCCTCCTGCCCCTCCTCCAGGTCCTCGGGGTCCTCCTTCGCCCACACGGTCACATGGCCGGTCTCCCGGTTGAGCTCCACGCGCGCGTGGCGGCGGCTTCCCTCGGTGCGGTGGTAGGCGATGAGGAGGGCCGCCTCGATCGCCTCGACGAGCAGGTCGAAGGAGATCTCCTTCTCCCGCACCAAGCCCCTGAGGGCACTCATGTCGATGTCCACGGCTACGCCTCCTCCTCTTCCTTCATGTCCTTCTTGTCCTTGCGGTTGAACTCGACCTGGACACGGGCCTTGTCGATCTCGTCGAAGGCGAGCCTGCGGGTGGTGGCCTTGCGGCCCTTCACTCCGGGCACCTCGAGGTCGAGGCCGTCGTCGTCCACGGTCAGGATTCTGGCGATCAGTTCCCCGCCCTCGCGGAGTTGGAACTTCACCAGGCGGTCCACGGCCCGCCGGTAGTGGCGGTGCTCGGTGAGGGCGCGCTCGGCGCCCGGCGTGCCGACTTCCAGGGTGTACTCCGCCTGGCCCATCGCGTCCGTCTCGTCCAGCTTGGCCGAGAGCGCGCGGCTGACGTCGGCGACCGTGTCCAGATCGGCGCCCTCGTCGGAGTCGACGGTCACGCGCAGCACCCGCTTGCGGCCGACCGCGTCCACCGCGATCTCTTCGAGGTCCAGACCCTGGGAGCGTACGAGGGGTTCCAGCAGCTCTCGCAGCCTCTCGCTCTGGGTGGTGCTCATCCGGGTGACTCCTCGGCCGCGTGTGCTGTTGTGGGTAGGGCGCGTGTCAGCTCAAAGGGTAGCCGCTCCGCTGGGGTGTTGCCGTCCGCCCGCCTGCTCGGGGGACGTGGTCCGTTGGCGCGAGCGGGTTGTCCGCGGCCGGTCGCGCGGTTCCCCGCGCCCCGCGCGGGGCGCG
>NZ_LIQX01000808.1 GCF_001418475.1 Streptomyces ossamyceticus
CACCACGCCACCCCGACACCCGTGCGCGTAAGAACCCCGCCACCTCTTGGCTGGTTACCGCCGCCGCGACACGGACGCCGCCACCGCCGCCACCCCGTCACCACGACACGGATGCCGTGACACGGAGAACGGACACCGCGACACGGCGAAGCGCGCCCGGAGCCTCGGCTCCGGACGCGCCCCTGATGGTCCCGCCCCCTGCCGCCGAACGTCACGCCCCCGCGGCCGGGGCCCCGAGGATCACGCCCGCCAGGGCAGCTCCGCCGTGACGCGGGTGGGCCCGCCCGCCGGGGAGTCCACGACCAGCACCCCGTCGACGGCCCCCAGCCGCTCCGCCAGCCCGGCGAGCCCCGACCCCGCCCCGGCATCGGCGCCGCCCATCCCGTCATCGCTGACCTGGAGCATCAGCCGACCCTCGACCTTCCACACATCCACCACCGCCCGGGAGGCACCCGCGTGCTTGCTGACGTTCTGGAGCAGCTCGGACACCGTGAAGTAGACGATCCCCTCGATCGCCGGCACCGGCCGCGCCGGCAGATCCACCTCCACCACCACCGGCACCGCGCACCGGGCGGCCACCGCCGACAGCGCCGCGTCCAGGCCCCGGTCGGTCAGTACCGCCGGATGGATGCCCCGCGCCAGATCCCGCAGCTCCCGCAGCGCCGTCTTCACCTCACCGTGCGCGGAGTCCACCATCCGCGCCGCCTCCCGCGGATCCTCGGTCAGCTTCTCCCGCGCCACACCCAGATCCATCGCCAGCGCGACCAGCCGCGCCTGCGCCCCGTCGTGCAGATCCCGCTCGATGCGCCGCAGATCGGCCGCCGCCGTGTCCACCACGACCCCCCGGTCCGACTCCAGCTCCACCACCCGCGCCCCCAGCCGGGACGGCCCGAGCAACGTGGTCACCATCACCCGGTCCACCATCGTCAGGCCCCGCACGATCCACGGCGTGGCCATCGTGAACAGCAGCCCCACCAGCGCCGTCACCGTCACCTCGAACGCGTTGTCGAGGTACACGGCGTGCCCCTCGTCCCCGTACAGCTGCACCCCGTCCTGCCCGACCCACATCGGGAAGACCCAGAACCACAGCGGATACGTGAGCATCGCCCACCCGTACGCCCAGAAGTTCAGGGCGACCACGAAGGAGAACAGCGACCACGGGAACTGCACCACCGCGTACAGCAGCTGCCGCCACGACGACCCGCTGCGCAGGACGGCACCCATCCACGCCAGCGCCCCCCGCTTGCGCGGCCGCAACGGCTCCGGCGCGGCCACCTCCACCCCGAGCAGCGCCCGCGCCCGCGCCCGCTCCACCGCCCCGAGCCCCCGGCACCCGGCGAGGCCCGCCCCCACCACC
>NZ_LIQX01000809.1:0-197 GCF_001418475.1 Streptomyces ossamyceticus
ACCTGCCCGCCCTCGCCGAGCTGGTGGGACGGCGGGCGCTGGTGGTGACCGTTCACCAGTGGGCGGGCCTGCTCCTGCCCCTCCCGGTCCTCGCGGGCCTGGCCTCCCGCGCGTTCCGCGCAGACGTGGGCCGGCTGAACCGCTGGGGGCCGCACGACCGGGTCTGGCTGCGCGCCGCCCGTCGCCGTACGCCGGGC